>NZ_SSOF01000007.1:0-502 GCF_029873115.1 Pseudomonas sp. BN606
CCCTATTCGGTTAACCTCGCCACTGAATGTAAGTCGCTGACCCATTATACAAAAGGTACGCCGTCACCTTGCGGCTCCGACTTTTTGTATGCATGCGGTTTCAGGATCTATTTCACTCCCCTCCCGGGGTTCTTTTCGCCTTTCCCTCACGGTACTTGTTCACTATCGGTCGATTACGAGTATTTAGCCTTGGAGGATGGTCCCCCCATATTCAGACAGGATTTCACGTGTCCCGCCCTACTCTATTCGCGCCTAGTTCCACAATCTGCATTTCTCATACGGGGCTATCACCCGCTGTGGCCGGACTTTCCATTCCGTTCTGATATACAAACTGCTAAAACGCGAGGGCTACTCCGATTTCGCTCGCCACTACTTTCGGAATCTCGGTTGATGTCTTTTCCTCGAGCTACTGAGATGTTTCAGTTCACCCGGTTCGCCTCGTATCCCTATGTATTCAGAATACGATACCTTTCGGTGGGTTTCCCCATTCGGAAATCTCCGG
>NZ_SSOF01000008.1:0-847 GCF_029873115.1 Pseudomonas sp. BN606
TAGTGTATAAATTCATTATCCAGGGACAAACAAAGAACCTACACGAACTCACAATGAACCGCACACACAAACACAAACAAGCCATTCAACACATTATCACACACAACACACCCAAACCACAACAAACACCCGACCCCACACCAACAGTCAAGTCTGACTCGGAACTTCTAAAACTCATCAAAACATGTGGCATTCAATCAGTCACAGTAGAACCAACATCCAAAACAAACAAGTCAAAGCCCTACAAGCAACAACTACCACTTCCTCAACAAACCACAAGTAGTCAAACAATAACAAATCTCGTCAATGAACTAGGCATCAATCAGCAAAACACATATTCGACTGCATATTTTGACTACTCTAAAACAACATTTAAACCAGTAGTTGTAACAGTATATGACCCAGTAGAACTTCTCAATACCAAAATCGCCCGAATCCGACTCCTGACCGCAACTGTCCTCCTCAACATCCTCACTATCCTAAATGTGTGCACTAAAATTGGAATAATCACCACTAAACTATTTTCCAATCTTTATCACAAAACTACTTTCCACACTTGTAGTATACTAAATTCAATTCTTACAGCAATAACAATTCTAGTGCATGCATCTACCAAATCAACTGCCCTAACACTTAAACGCATCATAACCAGTCTGTCTTTCCTAATTTCCACAATCCTAATCTCATCAACCAGACTGCTCCAAACCATCATCAAGTCTGCCCAAGTATTCATACAATCAATAGTAATATTTGTAAGCAAACTTCTCGTAATAATTTCTAAAACACTAATAAACCAAATCAAAATTGGCTCTAAAATATACATAAGCATCATCAAAACCATACACAC
>NZ_SSOF01000009.1:0-644 GCF_029873115.1 Pseudomonas sp. BN606
GAACGGTGCCTTTCGTAGTCATTTCCAGGTACGCGGTGCCGAGCGCCTGCGCTTGAGCCAGGAGCTGATCGACGCCGGCGTGGCCACCGGCTACTACTTCGTCGGTCTCTTCCTGCAGCGCGGCTCAGCCGGCTTGCGGGAGGACCCGGCCATGGCCCTGCGGTACTACCGCAAGGCCGCCGACGAGGGCAGCGCCCTGGGGCAGGCGCTTGTGGCCGACAAGCTGGCGCCCATCGATATCGCCCCGGACATCGCTCGGCAGATGCGCCGTTGCGCGGCCGAACAGGGACATGGGGAGGCGGCTACAGACCTGGGCGTCAACTTGAAAAACAGAGGGGATTTCCAAGGGGCGCTTGAAGCTTTTCAGCTGGGGGTGGCGGCAGGTTACAGCACCTCGGCTTCTTTCCTGAGTAATGGCTTTCGCGGTCCAAAGCCAGATAATCGGCTGCATTACCTTGCTCAACAGGAAGACCTAGAGCGCGCTGAGCGCTACAACAAGATCCGGCGTGTTCTGGGGAACTACTCCTACGCCCAACCCTCGATCCCCGAAATCAACGACATCGTCCCGCTGCCACCGGCCAAGCTGCCGCCCTGGGACGGCACGCTCAAATGGCTGGAAGCGCGCGAAGCCAACATTCCACCGC
>NZ_SSOF01000010.1:0-960 GCF_029873115.1 Pseudomonas sp. BN606
CCGGAGAAGCCGAGTTGCGCCGCGCCCAGCTCACGGCCCTGGCGGAACACCTCGATCCACTGGACCGTCGTCAGTTCCTCGCCCTGTTTCGCGAAGTCCAGGGGGTTCGAGCAGTACGGGCACTGCAGCGGGCAGCGATACGTCAGCTCGGCCAGCAGCCAGAGCGGCAGGCCGATATTGTGCTCAGCGGAGCTGGATCCAGAACTTTTCACTGGCGACCTCCATGAACTGCACGACGTCATCCGCCAGGTCCGGCGCATCCGGATACTGTGCGCTCAGGTTGCGAATGATCGAGTCGACATCGCGTTGACCGTCGATCTGCGTGGCAATGGCACCGGCACTTTCGTTGAGGCGGATCATCCCTTCCGGGTAAAGCAGCACATGGCAGTTCTGCGCCGGCTCCCACTGCAAACGATAGCCACGGCGAAACTGCGGGATCTGATGGATATCGAACTCGCTCACAGGGCAATCCCCCGGTGCCAGACCCGCTCACGGGTCACCGTGTGGTAAGGCGGACGGTCCAGCTCGTACGCCATGCTCATGGCGTCGAGCATGCTCCAGAGCACGTCCAGCTTGAATTGCAGGATTTCCAGCATGCGTTGCTGAGCCTCCCAGGTGCGGTAGTGCTCGAGGGTGATGCGCAGGCCATGCTCGACGTCGCGGCGCGCCTCTTTCAAGCGCTTTCTGAAGTAGTCGTAGCCAGTCGGGTCGATCCAGGGATAGTGCTGCGGCCAGCTGTCCAGCCGCGACTGGTGGATCTGCGGCGCGAACAGCTCGGTCAGCGAACTGCTGGCCGCTTCCTGCCAACTGGCGCGACGGGCGAAGTTGACGTAGGCGTCCACCGCGAAACGCACTCCCGGCAACACCAGCTCCTGGGACAGCACCTGCTCGCGGTCGAGGCCCACCGCCTCGGCCAGGCGCAGCCAGGCCTCGATGCCACCTTCCTCGCCGGGCGCGCCA
>NZ_SSOF01000011.1:0-635 GCF_029873115.1 Pseudomonas sp. BN606
GCCATTGGCGCTGAGGGCGATGGAGGACTGGCTGCGCGGCTGCGCCCGGACCTTGCCGCTGCGTACGCCGGCGCAGTTGCGGCAATTGCAGTTCCACTGGGGGAAACCGCCACCGGCGGCCGAGCCGAGAATCTGGATGTGCATGGGATTAGCCCTGGCGGGGGCCCCGGCTGGGCCGGGGCGATGCGGATCAGCGGTTGGCGAAGTACAGGGTCACTTCGAAACCAATGCGCAGATCGGTGAAGGCGGGTTTAGTCCACATGGAGTAATCCTCTTGTTATGCCGCCGGAGGATTCCGGCAAGGCCAGTTAACCACCGGCCCAGAGGGGCCCGAATGGTACTTTCGGAGGAGATTTACTCGTGATTTGGTAGGGGCCGGTTGGGCATCCACAAAGGATCACGCCAACCAATGTGCCTTGAAAAAAAGAAAACGCGGCCGAAACCGCGTTGCGACAAAGCCCTGTCGGGCATTGGATGTGGGGGCGCTCTTTCCCGCAGACAGGACGGCGTCGCCTAAGGGGATTGTGGCGCCCAAACCGGCGCGCCACGGGTTCGACAAGGGTGCATCAGACTCAGAAGAAGCCCAGCGGATTGATGTCGTAGCTCACCAGCAGGTTCTTGGTCTGCTGGTAGTG
>NZ_SSOF01000012.1:0-709 GCF_029873115.1 Pseudomonas sp. BN606
CAATGGCGCCAGTGTCACCTTCGTGCCCAACGCCAACTGGAACGGCACCACCACCTTCCAGTATGCCTCCGTGGATAACGACGGTCTGGAAGACGCCACTCCGGCCACCGGCACCATTACGGTCAATGTGGTGGACGATGCTTCCGTCCTGGTTGCCGATACCAACACCGTGGCCGAAGACAACCCGGCCACTGGCAACGTGCTGAACAACGACAGCGATGTGGATAACACCCTTACCGTCGCCAGCTTCAGCGTGGCTGGCATCACTGGCAGCTTCACTGCCGGCCAGACCGCCATCATTGCCAACGTGGGTACCTTCACCCTCGGCAGCAACGGTGACTACACCTTCACCCCGGCTGCCAACTGGAACGGTGAAGTACCGCAGGTGACCTACACCACCAACACCGGCAGCAGCGCCACGCTAAGCATCAGCGTCACTCCGGCGAACGATGCACCGCTGGCCAGCAACGACGGCCCGGTTCCAGTGATTGAGGACCTCCCGGCAGTCGGCAACGTCCTGACCAACGACAGCGATGTCGACGGTGACAGCCTCACTGTCACCCAGTTCGAAGTGGGCGGCGCCACCTACACCGCTGGGCAGACCGCCACCCTCACCGGTGTCGGCACCCTGGTGATCAATGCCAATGGCAGCTTCACCTTCACCCCGGCGCCGAACTACAACGGCCCGGTGCCGACCGCGACCTATACC
>NZ_SSOF01000013.1:0-622 GCF_029873115.1 Pseudomonas sp. BN606
CGATCCGGAAGGCAATGCCCTGACCGTCACCGGCTTCAGCTTCGGCGGTAGCAGCTATCTGGCCGGAGAGACCGCCACCATCAATGGTGTCGGCAGCCTGGTCATCAACAGCGACGGCAGCTTCACCTTCACCCCCGCCCTGGACTACACCGGCGCGGTGCCGAGTGCCACCTACACCCTCTCCGATGGAAGCCTCACCGATACCGCGGAGCTCAGTTTCTCCATCGTCAATCCCGAAAACGACGCACCCATCGCTGCTGATGACGGTCCGATTGCGGTCACCGAAGACACTCCAGTCAATGGCAATGTCCTGACCAATGACACGGACACTGATGGCGATGCCCTGACTGTTACCCAGTTCGTGGTCAACGGCACCACCTACCAGGCCGGCGATACCGCCACCATCACCAACGTCGGCACGCTGGTGATCAATGCCAATGGTTCGTATACCTTCACCCCGGCGCAGAACTACAACGGCCCGGTGCCCAGTGCGACCTACACCGTCAGCGACGGCAGCCTCACCGACACCGCCGAGCTGAGCTTCGGCAACGTATCGCCGGTCAACGACGCGCCAGAAACCAACGCGGCAGCCGGCTCGGGCAACGAAGACAGCCCGATCACC
>NZ_SSOF01000001.1:0-775 GCF_029873115.1 Pseudomonas sp. BN606
GGTGATCGGGCTGTCTTCGTTGCCCGAGCCGGCTGCCGCGTTGGTTTCTGGCGCGTCGTTGACTGGCGATACGTTGCCGAAGCTCAGCTCGGCGGTGTCGGTGAGGTTGCCGTCCGAGAGGGTGTAGGTCGCCGTCGGTACCGGGCCGTTGTAGTTCGATGCCGGGGTGAAGGTGAAGCTGCCATTGGCGTTGATCACCAGGGTGCCAACGCCCGTGAGGGTGGCAGTCTGGCCGGCCAGATAAGTGCTGCCACCGACTTCGAACTGAGTGACGGTCAGGCTGTCGCCATCGATATCGCTGTCGTTGGTCAGGACATTGCCGATGGCCGGCGTGTCTTCGGTGATCGCAATCGGGCCGTCGTTGGCCGCCAGCGGTGCGTCGTTTTCTGGGGTGACGGTGATATCCAGCGTCGAACTGCTGCCGGTGTTGGTGGTGTAGGTGACTTGCGGGACGTCACCGTTCCAGTTGGCGACCGGGGTGAAGGTGTAATTGCCGTTAGCGGCGATGGTCAGGGTGCCGACGCCGGCGATGACGGCGCTGGAGCCTGCGGTGAAGGTGCCGGGTACGCCATTGATGCTGAAGCTGGCAACGGTAAGGGTGTTATCCACATCGCTGTCGTTACCCAGCACGTTGCCGGTAGCCGGGTTGTCTTCGGTCACGGTGTTGGTATCGGCAGCCAGGACGGAAGCATCGTCCACCACATTGACCGTGATGGTGCCGGTGGCTGGAGTGGCGTCTTCCAGGCCGTCGTTATCCACAGAGGCGTACTGGAAG
>NZ_SSOF01000002.1:0-807 GCF_029873115.1 Pseudomonas sp. BN606
GGTGGCCGGGGTGTCCTCGGTTACCGCGATCGGACCGTCGTTGGAGGCGACAGGCGCGTCATTTTCCGGCGTGACAGTGATGTCCAGCGTCGAATCGCTGCCGGTGTTGGTGACATAGGTGACCTGCGGCACCGTGCCGTTCCAGTTCGCGGCCGGGGTAAAGGTGTAATCACCATTGCTGCCGAGGGTGAAGGTACCCACGTTGGCGATGGTCGCGGTCTGGCCGGCGGTGAAGCTGCCGGTAATGCCGGCCACGCTGAAGCTGGCAACGGTGAGCGTGTTATCCACATCGCTGTCGTTGCCCAGCACATTGCCGGTGGCCGGGTTGTCTTCGGCGACGCTATTGGTATCCGCCACCAGGACGGACGCATCGTCCACCGGGGTAACGGTGATATCCAGAGTGGAGTTGCTGCCGGTGTTGGTGGTGTAGGTGACCTGCGGGACGTCGCCGTTCCAGTTCTGCACCGGGGTAAAGGTGTAGTTGCCGTTAGCGGCAATGCTCAGCGTGCCGACACCGGCGATCACCGCGCTGGAACCGGCGGTGAAGCTGCCGGGGACGCCATTGATGGTGAAGCTGGCAACGGTGAGGGTGTTATCCACATCGCTGTCGTTGCCCAGCACGTTGCCGGTGGCGGGGTTGTCCTCGGCGACGCTGTTGGTATCCGCCACCAGGACGGAAGCATCGTTCACCGGAATGACGTCGGCGAAGCTCAGTTCGGCGGTATCGGTGAGGTTGCCGTCGGAGACGGTATAGGTCGCGGTCGGTACCGGGCCGTTGTAGTTCAGTGCCGGGGTGAAGGTGAAGCT
>NZ_SSOF01000014.1:0-584 GCF_029873115.1 Pseudomonas sp. BN606
AAAACACAGCGATACCGGATATTTCGTTCAACCAATTACCGGAAAAGCATATAGGCTAAAGGATGTAGGCTTATGACATGAATGAAGACAGACCTATGCCAAGTCTTCATTTAAATAATCATAAGCCGACGGGTAAAATCCTTTAGCATAAGTTGAACATTAGCAGACCAAAACAACGTGGACCGGAGTAGCAGCCGAAAGGCGGGGGCAGTGCAAACGGCTACAATAGCACTAATATCACAATGGGGGGGATCGTTCCTCCTGGTCTAAAAATATCTGATGGCAAGAATGTGGCAGCAAAAGGGGCATCGTCACCTCTCTTGTTGCTACAGAAACATGTATCTGAACACGAACATGGTGTAAGCCAGAGATGAACAAAAGATTCGAGTCGGTATCGAAAACTACGAAAAATTGTTCATATGTGCCTACACAGAGATACATGTTGCCCATGGCTAATTCACTTGGACAGCAGGAAAAATGTATTAGCCTAGGCTCACATATGCGCACATGCAGTTGCATGAGGCGTATAATAATTGGTGTGATAACGGCCACACCACCTAGTAATGTTATCATTTGATCGACAC
>NZ_SSOF01000016.1:0-577 GCF_029873115.1 Pseudomonas sp. BN606
CGATCGCGGCTACGACGTGGTGTCCGGCGGTACTGACAACCACCTGTTCCTGGTCAGCCTGATTCGCCAGGGCATCACCGGCAAAGACGCCGACGCCGCCCTCGGCCGCGCCCATATCACCGTGAACAAGAACGCCGTACCGAACGACCCGCAGTCGCCCTTCGTGACGTCGGGCTTGCGCATCGGCACCCCGGCGGTGACCACCCGTGGCTTCCAGGTGGCGGAATGCCGAGCGCTCGCGGGCTGGATCTGCGACATCCTCGACCACCTCGGCGATGCCGATGTCGAGGCCCAGGTGGCACGCCAGGCAGCGGCACTCTGCGCACGCTTCCCGGTGTACCCGGCCTGACCCCCTTTTCGAGAAACGCCCCATGTCGCTGAGTGTCTTCGATCTGTTCAAAGTGGGTATCGGCCCCTCCAGCTCCCACACGGTGGGGCCGATGCTTGCCGCCGAACGCTTTATCCTCGGTCTTGAATCGGACCGGCTGATGGGCCAGGTAGCAACCGTGCGAGCCGAGCTGTACGGCTCCCTCGGCGCCACCGGCAAGGGCCACGGCAGCGACAAGGCCGTGCTGCT
>NZ_SSOF01000003.1:0-840 GCF_029873115.1 Pseudomonas sp. BN606
GTGTCGGTGGCAGTGCCGTCGGTGACGGTATAGGTCGCCGTCGGTACCGGGCCGTTGTAGTTCAGCGCCGGGGTGAAGGTGAAGCTGCCATTGGCGTTGATCACCAGGGTGCCGACGCCCGTGAGGGTGGCAGTCTGGCCGGCCAGATAAGTGCTGCCACCGACTTCGAATTGAGTGACGGTCAGGCTGTCGCCATCGATATCGCTGTCATTGGTCAGGACGTTGCCGATGGCCGGCGTGTCCTCGGTGACCGCAATCGGGCCGTCGTTGGAGGCGACAGGTGCGTCATTCTCCGGGGTGACGGTGATATCCAGCGTGGAGCTGCTGCCGGTGTTGGTGGTGTAGGCGATTTGCGGGATGTCACCGTTCCAGTTGGCGACCGGGGTGAAGGTGTAGTTGCCGTTAGCGGCGATGGTCAGGGTGCCGACGCCGGCGATGACGGCGCTGGAGCCCGCGGTGAAGGTGCCGGGCACGCCATTGATGCTGAAGCTGGCGACGGTGAGGACGTTGTCCACATCGCTGTCGTTACCCAGGACGTTGCCAGTGGCCGGGTTGTCCTCGGCCACGGTGTTGGTATCGGCGACCAGGACGGAGGCATCGTCCACCGGGGTGACGTCGGCGAAGCTCAGTTCGGCGGTGTCGGTGAGATTGCCGTCCGAGAGGGTGTAGGTCGCCGTCGGTACCGGGCCGTTGTAGTTCAGCGCCGGGGTGAAGGTGAAGCTACCGTCGCTGTTGATCACCAGGCTGCCGACACCGCTGATGGTGGCGGTCTCGCCTGCCAGATAGCTGCTACCGCCGAAGCTGAAGCCGGTGACGGTCAGGGCATTGCCTTCCGGATCG
>NZ_SSOF01000004.1:0-792 GCF_029873115.1 Pseudomonas sp. BN606
CTGCCGTCGCGGATGAAGTGCATCGAGGGCTGGAAGCCCCAGCAGATGATGTCGACCGAGCGCCGGGCAGCAGCGATGGCCTGATGCACCGCGCGGAAGGCTTCTTCGCCATTGATCAGGGGTTTGTAGGTGGCCGGCCAGGGCCGGTACGCGGTATCGCAGACGAACCAGGGGGCGCTGCAGACCGCCTCGTGGGTGTGCTGCAGCGCGATGGGCACGACGATTTCAGGGTGACGGGCGTTGGCGGGTCTCATGGGGCGTCTCCTTCCTGGCCCTTGGGTTTGGCGAGCAGTGCCGAATACCAGAGGCGATGCTCCGTGTGCTGGATATCGTCCCCGGCGGTGGCGCTGTGGTTGTGCAGGCCGCGATTGGCCAGCTCGCCCTGCTCGGGGTTGCGGTAGTCGGCGGGTACCGGCAACTGGAAGGACAGGCCGTTGGCCAGCTCCAGTCGGTAGTTCCGCGTCACCACCTGGTGCTCGAGGGCCAGGTAGCCGCTCTCGTCCATCACGCCCCACTGCAGCTCCGCGTCGTCGGCGTAGAGCGTGTAGGGCATACCGGCCCAGGTGGCCTGCGGGGCATTGGGCACTTGCGGCATGCGCAGGCGTAGCCGTGGCGCGGACTCAAGCTTCGGATACTGCGGGTGGGCGGCGGTCATGCTGGCAGGCCCTCGGTAGTCGAAATGCACCGCTTTGATCAGGTGTTCACCCTGGGTGCCGGACTCGATGCGGTACGGATCGAGGGTGATGTAGCTGCCGCCGGCATTGAGGGTGATCTTCTGCATGGCGCTGATGC
>NZ_SSOF01000017.1:0-963 GCF_029873115.1 Pseudomonas sp. BN606
TGGCGCGCCCGGCGAGGAAGGTGGCATCGAGGCCTGGCTGCGCCTGGCCGAGGCGGTGGGCCTGGGCCGCGAGCAGGTGCTGTCCCAGGAGCTGGTGTTGCCGGGGGTGCGTTTCGCGGTGGACGCCTATGTGAATTTCGCCCGTCGCGCGAGCTGGCAGGAAGCGGCCAGCAGTTCGCTGACCGAGCTGTTCGCCCCGCAGATCCACCAGTCGCGGCTGGACAGCTGGCCGCAGCATTATCCGTGGATCGACGCCAGCGGCTACGACTACTTCCGCAAGCGCCTGAAGGAGGCGCGCCGCGACGTCGAGCACGGCCTGCGCATTACCCTCGAGCATTACCGCACCTGGGAAGCCCAGCAACGCATGCTGGAGATCCTGCAATTCAAGCTGGACGTGCTCTGGAGCATGCTCGATGCGATGAGCATGGCCTACGAACTGGACCGTCCGCCTTACCACACGGTGACCCGTGAGCGGGTCTGGCATCGGGGGATTGCCCTATGAGCGACTTCGACCTGAAGCAGGTGCCCAACCTGCGTCGTGGCTTCCGTCTGCAATGGGAGCCGACCCAGGGCTGCCATGTGTTGCTCTATCCCGAAGGGATGGTGCGGCTGAATGAGAGCGCGGGGGAAATCCTGCGCCTGGTGGATGGTCAGCGATCGGTGGCGCAGATCATCTTTGATCTGCGTCGCCGTTTCCCTGACGTTCCCGGCCTGAACGAAGACATTCTGGCGTTCATCGAGGTGGCTCATGCCCAGTTCTGGTTGCAACTCGAAGCCTGAAACCCAGCCGGGGCCGCCGTTCTGGCTGCTGGCCGAGCTGACCTACCGCTGCCCCTTGCAGTGCCCGTACTGCTCCAATCCGCTGGACTTCGCCCAGCAGGGCGAAGAGCTGACGACGGCCCAGTGGATCGAGGTGTTCCGCCAGGGCCGTGAGCTGGGCGCGGCGCAACTCGGCTTCTCCGG
>NZ_SSOF01000018.1:0-555 GCF_029873115.1 Pseudomonas sp. BN606
CCTCGATCCATATCTTCCGGTCGAGTTCTTGGTCGATCTCTTCCCTCCTCCACCTCCTCCTCACAGGTTCTTGGTGTAGCTTGCCACTTTCACCAGCAAAGTTTCATGTCTGATCTCGACATTCAGATCCCAACTGCCTTCGATCCCTTTGCTGAGGCCAATGCTGGAGACTCTGGTGCGGCTGCAGGATCAAAGGACTACGTTCATGTACGCATCCAGCAGCGTAATGGCCGTAAGAGCCTGACCACTGTCCAGGGATTGAAGAAGGAATTCAGCTACAACAAGATCCTCAAAGATCTCAAGAAAGAGTTTTGCTGCAATGGTACTGTTGTCCAGGACCCAGAGCTTGGCCAGGTCATTCAACTTCAGGGTGATCAGAGGAAGAACGTATCAAATTTTCTTGTTCAGGCCGGCATTGTGAAGAAGGAACACATCAAGATTCATGGTTTCTGAGCAACTGCCAAAACCATTGCAAAGACTATAGTTTGGGGTGGAGTATACTTGGTTGTGTACATGCCTGCGTGTTCCATTGTACACACAAAACCTAGCCACCTC
>NZ_SSOF01000005.1:0-865 GCF_029873115.1 Pseudomonas sp. BN606
CAACGCCGGCCAGACCGCCACCATCGCCAACGTCGGTACCTTCACCCTCGGCAGCAATGGTGATTACACCTTCACCCCGGCGCAGAACTGGAACGGTGACGTCCCGCAGGTCACCTACACCACCAACACCGGCAGCGATTCGACGCTGGACATCACCGTGACGCCGGTCAACGACGCGCCGCAAACCAATGCAGCCGCGGGCTCGGGCAACGAAGACAACCCGATCACCGTCAACCTCAGCGGTTCGGACATCGATGGCAGTGTCGACCACTTTGTCATCAAGACACTGCCCACTGACGGCACCCTGATGCTCAACGGTGTCGTCCTGGGCCTTGGTGCAATCGTTCCGGCCACCGGCAACGGTGCCAGCCTCACGTTCGTGCCGAATAACAATTGGAATGGCAGCAACACCTTCCAGTACGCCTCGGTGGATAACCAAGGCCTGGAAGATGCCACGCCAGCCACCGGCACCATCACGGTCAATGCGGTGGACGATGCTTCCGCGCTGGTTGCCGATAGCAATACTGTGGCCGAAGACAACCCGGCGACCGGCAACGTGCTGGGCAACGACAGCGATGTGGATAACACACTCACCGTTGCCAGCTTCACCATCAATGGCGTGCCTGGCAGCTTCACCGCCGGTTCCAGCGCGGTGATCGCCGGTGTCGGCACCCTGAGCATTGCGGCGAACGGCAACTACACCTTCACCCCGGTGCAGAATTGGAACGGCGACGTCCCGCAGGTCACCTACACCACCAATACCGGTAGCAGCTCCACGCTGGATATCACCGTCACCCCGGAGAATGACGCGCCTGTCGCCTCCAACGACGGTCCGATCGCGGTAACCGAGGACACCCCGGCCACC
>NZ_SSOF01000020.1:0-1241 GCF_029873115.1 Pseudomonas sp. BN606
TACCGCATCTACCAGCACCAGAGCGTGCCGGAAATCGTCGAGGGCATCCTGCGCGGCCGGCATCTGCTTGAAGGGCAGGACTTCTTCTTCGACCTCAAGCGCGACTACCCCAAGCGCGAGCAAGTGCTGCAATACGCCGAGAGCGACCTGGCCTTCGTCGAGCGCCTGCTCGCCGACGTCGGCATCTGGTACCGCTTCACCACCGACGAGCGCCTGCACATCGACGTGGTGGAATTCCACGACGACCCGCGCAACTACCAGTTCGACGTCCGCCTGCCGTACCGGCCGCCCTCCGGTACCAGCAGCGGCGAGGACGCCGTGTGGCAGCTGCAGGCCAGCCATGGCCTGGTCGAGCAGCAGGTCAACATCCGTGCCTACGACCCGCGCGATGCCGGCGCCTACCTCGACGGCGAGGTCGACCAGAGCCGCGGTGCCCGTACCACCTACGGCGAGGCCTACCACTACGGCGAGCCCTACACCGTGCTCGGTGACGCCCACAGCCAGGACGAGGACCTGCCGAGCGAAAGCGGCTACTTCTATGCGCGCCTGCGCCACGAACGCTACCTCAACCAGCAGACCCGCCTCAGCGGCGTCACCAGCAGCGCCACCCTGGCCCCCGGCCAGGTCCTGCGCATCGACGGCGGCGCGCCCGAGGCTTTCGTCCCGGGCGCCGTGATCACCCGGCTGACCACCTGCGCCGCGCGGGATCGCAGCTTCGACGCCCGCTTCGACGCCATGCCCTACGCGGAACGCGTCTGCTTCCGTCCGCCGCTGCGCGCCAAACCGCTGATCGCCGGCACCCTCCCGGCGCGCATCAGCAGCCCGCAGGCCAACGACCAGTACGGCCACATCGATCTCGAGGGGCGCTACAAGGTTCACTTCCTCTTCGACCGCGACAGCTGGCCCGCCGGCCAGGAAAGCCTCTGGCTGCGCCTGGCGCGGCCCTACGCCGGCGACACCTACGGCCTGCACCTGCCGCTGCTGCAGGGCACCGAAGTGGCCGTGGCCTTCGAGCAGGGCGACCCGGACAAGCCCTACATCGCCCACGCCCTGCACGACAGCCAGCACCCCGACCCCGTCACCCTGCGCAACTACCAGCGCAACGTCCTGCGCACCCCGGCCAACAACAAGCTGCGCCTGGACGACCGCCGTGGCCAGGAACACATCAAGCTCAGCACCGAGCACAGCGGCAAGAGCCAGCTCAACCTCGGTCATCTGGTGGATGCGCAACGGCAGAAGCG
>NZ_SSOF01000021.1:0-21289 GCF_029873115.1 Pseudomonas sp. BN606
CGTGCCTTCGGCATCCTTGGTCGCGAAGCGAGGAGCCACCAGGCTGGCAAACTTTTCCAGTTCCTCGTTGTTCTGCTCCGGGTCCAGGTGACCCTGACCGAACATCAGGAACAGCTCGTTGAAGCCCAGGCGGTCGTGGGCGCGGCCGATCTGATCGGCGATCTCGTCAGCCGAGCCGATCAGCACGTTCGGCATTTTCTGGCCGAACGGAATGAACCACTTGTCCCAGAACCACTTATGCTCGGCCATCAACTGCTTGGCCTTGTCCTTGTCATCGGTCAGCATCAGGAAACCGCCCCAGGCAGCAACATCCTCACGGGCAACCTCCCGCTCGTGCTGGCGTGCGGTATCGGCATAGCGGGTCCACAGGGCATCGCAAAAGTCCAGGTCGGAAGCCAGCACGATTGGCTTGCCGCCTTCCCGGGCCCACATGTCGACGGTGCGCATGCTGCCGGCAAAGCCGCCGTAAATTTTCGGGTGGGGACTCTGGTAGCACTTCGGCGCAATGCCGATCTGGCGCACGATGCCATCTGCATCCATGCCCTTGCCCATGCTGGCATAGGCCGGGTGACCGGCAGAGCCGCCATTTGGCGGGAACTCCCAGTGTTTGCCCTTGTGGCTAAACACGTCATTGGCCCAGGCCTTCTTGATGACCTGCAGCGACTCCTCGAAGACTTCGCGGTTCAGCGCATCTTGCTCGTCGCGGGCCTTGGCGTTGTCCGGCGTAGTGGCGCTGACACCCGGACGCGCAGCATAGGAGTCGACCCAGCGCGCATGGTAGCCACGGGTGAAACCAACCATCAGGCGCCCTTGGAGCATGTGGTCAAGGGTGGCGATTTCTTCGGCGATACGCACCGGGTTATGGGTCGGCAGGGTGTACCCCATGATGCCGGCCTTCATCCGCTTGGAATGCAGGCCCACATAGAGACTGAACATGCCGGGATGGTTGTTGATCTCAAAACCTTCGATCTGCAGGTGGTGCTCAGGCTGGCAATAGCCTGCATAACCAAGCTCATCCGCCAGACGAACGTAATCACGCACTTCGGATAGAAAGCGCTGATACAACTCAGGACGCTGCCCAGCCATACCCGCTTCCAGCTCATAACGACGACCGATTACACCTGTTTGCATCAAATGAAACTTCATTGCGCCTCCTCGGTTCCTGCTGTGGCTCGTATCGATTGACTATCAGACAACCAAACACCGGATGTCAACATTCATGTTGATTTGCAGGGCAAAAAAAAACGCCCAAACCTTTATCGCTGAACGCCCGGACAAGGGCGGGCACGTTGCTTTTGACGTGTCCGCCCCCTTAGACGCCTGCTACAGCCAGCAGCGGCTAATCCTCCTGACAGCTCACAGGGTCGACATTTGGGCGACGTGCTTAGTTACAAGATCGCTATCTGATTCGACCCCAACGGAGTCTTCGGGCTCAACCTTATTAGGTGCCAGCAAATAAGCGGACAGCGCCGGGACCATAATCAGTGCCGCAAGCATATTTCCGAGGAACATGAAGGCCAGCAGCAGGCCCATGTCGGCTTGGAACTTGATCGGAGACCATATCCAGGTACCCACCGCTGCTGTCAAGGTAACACCTACCAGCAGCACCACCTGCCCGGTAGACGCCAGCGCACTGGTGTAAGCTCCCTTGACCGACATACCCTGACGCTGAAACGCTAGGAATACAGTCAGCATGTAAAGCGCGTAATCCACGCCGATCCCCACACCCAGCGCTACTACTGGCAAGGTAGCCACCTTGAGTCCGATTCCCAGCAGGACCATCAACGATTTGGATAGAATGGTCACGACAATCAGCGGCAGAATCGCCACCAGCACGGCACGCCAGCTACGGAAAGTTATCCAGCAGAGCAGAACTACTGCTGCGTAAACTAGTACTTCCATCTCGAAGCTGGCTTTTTCCACTGCTTGATTAGTGGCAGCTTCCACACCAGCGTTGCCGCCGGCCAGCAGGAATTTCCGATCTTCATTGTTATTTTCGGCGGCAAACGCCTCAACAACCTGCGTCAAGCGCTGCAGGGTTTCGGCATTGTGATTGCTCAGATAGACAATGATCGGTGCCACTGTACGAGAATCGTTGATCAGCCCTGGACGTGCGGTAAACACGTTGTCTACCGCGTCATTGGTGATATAGCGGCTACGACTGATGGTGTACCACTTGGGCGAGCCCTCAAAGCCTGCCGGAGTGAGCCTGCGAGCCATGCTGGCTGCGGATTCGGTGATCTGCACACCAGGCAAGTCACTCAGCTGCTGTTCCAGCCGATCAATTTGCAACAGGGTTTCAAAGTTACCTAGGCCACCCTCCGGCGTCGTCACAATCACCGCAAACATATCTTTCGACAAACCGTAGTTTTCGCGGATGTAATTTACATCTTTGTTATAAATTGAATCCGCGCGTAACTCGGAGGCACCGGTCCCGGAATCACCAATGCTTATCTTCTGACCATGGATGAAACTAGCAGTTGTGATAATTGCCACGCTGATCAGCACCAAGCGGGCAACGCGCTTTTCAGCAAGATCACCGAGCCACCTGACCATAAGGTGCTCGCCGTGCAGAACCTTCGAAGCGCGCTGGGCCGCGCGGGCACTGATACCGGTGAAGGACAGTACCACTGGAATGAGCAGCAAGTTGGTGATGATCAGCGCCGCGACACCAACAGTGGCTTGTAGGGCCAAATCACGGATAGCAGGAATATCGATCACCGAGATCACGGCAAAACCTAAGGCATCGGCTACCAGCGCCACAAAGCCAGCCAGACACAGCCGCCTATAGGTCATTCGCGCAGCCACATAGCGATCGGCACCCTCGCCGATGTCCTGAATGATGCCACTCATCATCTGCGAGCCATGGGACACACCGATGGCGAAAACCAGGAAAGGCACGAGTACCGAAAAGGGGTCCAGCACAAAGCCGAACAGTTGCATGATCCCCAACTGCCAGATCACCCCAATCAGCGAAGTGCCAACCACGATTAAGGTACTGGTCAAGCAACGCGAATACCAGTAAACGATGACCGATACGACCGCGGCAGCCACAACAAAATAACTGAGCACTTCCATAAGGCCGGAAATCAAGTCACCGACCAGTTTGGCGAAACCGATGACATGGAGTTCGACGCCCCGGCTCTGGAATTCTGCGTTGATTGCATTGATGCTGTCTGTAAAAGCCTTATAGTCAAGAAGTTGACCAGTTACCGGGTCCCGCTCCATCAAGGGCACGAACATCGCGCTGGAGCGCTCGTTCATAGCTACAAGGGAGCCTTTCAACCCGGCCTTCTCGACGTTGGCACGAAGCTGCTCAAGGCTTTTGGGCGAGCCGTCATAATCCGGTGGCATGACCGGACCGCCGTCAAAGCCCTCTGCGGTTACCGCGGTCCAGCGCACCGAGGCCATCCACAGGGATTGTACGAATGCCCGGTCGACTCCATTGATCAGGAACACCCTGTCATTGAGCTCGCTCAGCGTCTTTTGATACTCGGCGTCGTAGATAGACCCATTCTTGTTCTCCACCACCACTGTAACTGCGTTACCTAGACTGCGCAGGTTATTTGCAAAGGCGCGGTAGTTCTGGATGTACTCATGGGATGAGGGCATCATTTTTTCAAAACTTGCGTTTACACCAAGCTTCGCACTCTGAAAACCGAAACAGAGCGTTACAAAAACTCCGACCAGAAGAAACAATATGCGATTGTTAAAAAACAGCCGCTCGTGAAAGGCTCCTGATGAGCGGTCAAACGTGCCGGCAGTCACATCCGAACCAGGCCCTGCTGCAGCTTTATTATTACTTAACATCTGACATTACTCCTGAGACGTGACTCTGGTCATCTTGTGATCCACCAGCGAAACCTTCGAAAGCCCCTGCAAGTCAGTAACGAGCAACTCACGATCCGATACTTCGAGAATCGAAGTGAAACTAACGGGTGTGCCGGAGTCGATCACCTCAAGATTGGCAAAGTTCTTGTCACTAATGATTAACTTGCCAGATTGACTGGCAAATATATAACCCTTGCCATCGGCCCGTCTGAAAGCATCGTTGATGGTTGAGCCCTGCAGATCCTTGACTTCCGCCCATGTATTGCCTCGATCTGTACTGCGGTACGCCGCCCCGCCCACGCCATAAGCGATGATCAGCCCATTAGCGCCGGTAATTCCGGTAAAGCTACCGGAATACCCGGTTTCAATAATTTCGAAAAACTGCCGCTCAGCATTCAACCTGAACAACACTCCACGCTCGCTGCCGATAAAGACATCATCACCAACGCCTACGACGCTAGTGAGGTGAAAACCGGATTCATTGGCAATGCGGTCCGTCCATGGTGTCCAAGTCTTGCCACCATCATCAGTGCGCGCAATGTTTCCGAATCCACCTACGGCAAAACCGGTCAACTCGTCACGAAACCAGACATCGAGAAAGGGTAAGGCCGGACCATCTCGATAATTGAGCTCGGTGAGTTCAAGGGCCTTCTCAACGCTGCTGTCGCCCTGTTTGAGACGCTTACTGTAGTATTTGATGAACTGCTCGCTGGCCATTCGACCATCAAGCTGCTTGACCCATGTGGCGCCGCCATCAGTAGTGGCGAGAATCACGCCATCATGCCCAACTGCCCAACCTTTTGACTCGTTGACCATATCAATGGCAACTAAGTCGCTCTGTATAGGAACCTGGGCTTGAGCCCACTTCCCTCCCCCATCATTGGAATACAGAATCAAGCCTCGCGGCCCAACCACGACTAATGTATGCCCGCTTTTCGCACTGTCAATAAAGGGCTTATTCAGAGGCTTTTTCTGTTCAATGGCGCCATAATCCAGAGGATCTTTGAAATCGGCCATTGATGATGAAGCCAACACGAACAAAACCACAAAAGGAAGGACAAACACCCTGAGCAGCTTATTCAATTTATTTTTCATACGGGGTTCTCTTCTTTGCTTAAGCAAAGCCATTGGTGCACGAAAGACTTTCAGAAAACTCACACAGTAAGCAGAAGTGAACTCGATTACTTACAAGAAAGCTGGAGCCTAGCGGGGGTTGACACCCCCGCCAGAAGTCCTTCAGCTGTTAACGAACACCCTGAGCTTCAACTGCACGCGGAGTAAGTGCAATACGCAAACCGTCCATAGCAGTATAGGAACGGTTCCAGTAGCCAGGCTGTGAAGCACCGGCATTGATCAGCATGTAGTTGCCTGAAACCAGGTCATTGAAAGCCCACGTGTTGTTATTAACTCCACCTACGTCGTAGGTCGGGAAACTCTCGATGAAACCGTTTTTCCAGAGCTTACCGGCATTATCGTAGGTTTCCAGAGCAACAATCTGCCAGCTATCTTCGTCGATATAGAAGCGGCGCTTGCTATATACATGGCGGGCACCTGGCTTACGATCGGCCTCGACAATCCATACCCGATGTTTTTCGAAACGCAGGGCTTCCGGAGCCAAGTGCTCCTTACCAAGTGCGTCACGCGGATTGACGTCCTGAGTCAGGGTATAGGCGTTGTAGGGTACGAACCTTTCCTCCTTACCGACCAACTTGAAGTCAAAGCGATCCATGCGGCCGACGAAGCCGAAGAGCTCGTCCCACATCAGTACGCCACCGTAAGAACTGATCGGCAGATCGTAGGCAAAGTCCGGCGCACGACGTGCACGGCGCTGACCCGGAGTGTAGAACCATACCAGCTGACCACCGTTGTCGGCGGTCGGCAGATAGAAGTTCAGGAAGGTTACGCCCGCGGATTGCGGCGGACTGGTTTGCAGTGCCGAGAACGATAGAATTGCGCCGTTTGACTCCTGACGCAGCTTGCCGCTATGGTCATACCAGGGGCGCATGTGGTACTGGTTTGGGGTGGACAGCACGCTCACACCGCCCTTGGAGTCAACCACGAAGCCCTGGTTGTGCTGGTGCATGATCGCCGGGGCAAAGGACAGCTTGTGGTTCCACATCACCTCATAGCCATTCTTCGGGATCGGGAAGAGAACACCCGGCAAGGGTAGACCGTCAGGCCCCGCCCCCTTAATGCCATCGCCCGTGTTCTCGCCGGTCATTTCGGCAGTCGTCGCATTCACCTGAGTGTTTTTAAGTACCCAGTCTTCATAACGCGCCGAACGGTGGGTTGGGTACACATTGAGCTTGTAGCTGGGATACTTACGCAGCGTAGCCTTAGTACCTTCGGTGAGGAACTGCGAATACTGCTCCATATTGGCGGACGTAATGGAAAACAGAGGCTTCTCATCCTTATAAGGATTGATATAAGTCTGCATCGTGTCCCGGTTGTAGCCAGGAACCGGCTGCAGTCCGCCTGTGTATTCTGGAATGCTACCATCTGCATTACCGGCCTTTTCGGCGCCATGCAGGGTCAGATCCGCACCAAGACGCTTGGCCTCTTCTGCCGATACGGCAGCCAAGGCACTACCTACGAAGCACAGTGCCAGGGCAGGCACCAGCCCGGCAATAATTGTTTTTTTCAGCACGGCTGTCTTCCTTCTTGTGATTATCGGAACAAGTGTGTCTGTAAGGCTTGTAAGTATTACTGGATGCTTGACTCGCTAGGCTGGGCCCTCTTTTAGAACGAGGTGTTGTAGGAAAGCGATACCCAGCCCTTGTCATTCAGACCAGTGGGACCGTTACCACCTGCATATATATCACCGCCAGGTGCACCGTTAACGATGCGACCAGTGGGATTCCAGTAGTAGTCCTGATATTGCAGAGCAAAATAATGCTTTTGGGCCACAGCTGCTTTCACGCCAATAGAGGCAATGACGGAGTCCTCAGCATAAAACCCCCCAGCTGCATAGGCCGGATTTCCGGTAACTCCATACTGGACGAAAATCGGCAGACTTATGTCAGTGGATGGAAGGATTTGCAGCCAGGACGGTTCAAACAGCAGCGCAACTGCAACTGCATTGTCTGTACCACAGCCATCACTCCTGTTACCTTTACAGGCATAACCCTCACCGTTATAGATGTCCTTGTCATGCACTTTAGTCAGATGCGTGTAGGTCACTTCACCGAGGACGGTCGCCGCGTCCCAGAGTGAGTTGCCGGGCAGGCTGATCAAAGAGTTAGCCAACACGTTAACCAAGTCACCTTTCGCCACTTCGGAAGGGAAAACGGATTGCAACGCGGTATCCTGACGATAGTTCACTTCGAAGCCGAGGCTGTTAGCCCCAATCGCGGTCTCGTAGGACATCGCGTACATTTTTGACTTTTCGGCGTACTTCAATTCAACTTGAGGGAAGTTCAGAGTTGCAACAGGTTCCGGCTCGTCGTACTGGCGATAATAAAAGCCAATGCGATCACCATTAGCCCAGGCCGGAGTCCAGTCCAAGCGGACACCGAAGTTGCCGTTGATATCATCTGGATCATCGCTCTTACCAACAACAGCGCCTGGCACTACGCTACCGCCGACATCCGGCCCCTCAAAGAGAATATCGGCAGGCGCCAGATAGGTAGCCCCTTCGGGGAAACGATTGGGACGCCACTCGAGAAAATACTGTGCGGCGATTGACAGTTCATCATTGATATCGAAACTGCCGTAGACCTGCGTACGCGGCAGGATCAACTCTTTGACGGAAGAGCCAGGTTGAGAAAACCCCTTGATGAAGTCAACGGGATGCTGACCGAACGCAATACCGGAGTAACCGAAGAATACTGCGTTACCCCACTGCTGACTGAAGCGACCTAGCCGTACAGATGCGTTGTGGTCAGCGACTTCGAAGTTGCTGAAAACGAAAGCATCAAGCAACTCAGCACCACGGATGTGGTACTTCTTAGTATGGCTGCTGTATTTGCCATCGCTATAGGTCGGCAGGTACCCCGGACGTACTTCGACATCATCGTCGTAAGCAAAATCATTCCAAGCCGAAGCAGACACACGAAAACCATAGTTATCCTGATAGACACCCTGCAACTCGAACAATCCCTGAACACGGTTCGTAACCATTTCCCCGCGATCAAATTTGTGATCGGCGGCGTGGTTATTCGGATTGTTCGCGATACGCGCGTCGCGCCCCTCAACCCTCCAGCCTGCGAGCCACTGCAGGGACGTATCGAAGTTGATCGTCCAGTC
The DNA here is from genome assembly GCF_029873115.1 of Pseudomonas sp. BN606. NCBI lineage: Bacteria > Pseudomonadati > Pseudomonadota > Gammaproteobacteria > Pseudomonadales > Pseudomonadaceae > Pseudomonas > Pseudomonas sp. BN606. The sequence continues at coordinate 8,077 of NZ_SSOF01000021.1, forward strand.
CTGGTCGGCCTTCAGAGTGACTGCCTGCGATGCACCAGATGAGAAAATCGTCGCAAGGGCGATCGCTGCTCTCAGCTTCTTTTGACCAAACTGAATCTTGCCAAACCTTGCAATTTCTTTTTGTTGTTTTTGCATTTCTGCTTCTCCTGTCCACGGACCTTTACTGGCCAACAGCACGCCAGCCTGCGCTTCAGTACGTCACCACTCTCCTCTGGATTGCGCCCAACCCCATCGCAACCGTTACCTCACTTTTTCAACTCCGACGTTGATATACCATTCGAGCACCTCCTCGTCAACTCCAGCGTTGATAACTCCCTCTCCCAACGCAATTCAGGTGGGAGATGCCTCTCAGCTGACGGTGGAGCGGTCGCGCTGCCGAGACGCGCAAAGCGTATGAAGGGGGAAGGAAGGCTATGGCGTTAGCTGCCCAAAGGGACATACATCGGGGAATTACTTCATGTAAATCAATGGGTTTATGTGGCTTCCCATAGCTCTCGACCAAACGTTTCCAGCCCAGGCAATTGGCCAAGTGTTTCGTCCTTACCCCCTGGAAGCGAATCATCCAGGCCTTCAGACGACTGTCATAAGCGCAGACCTTCTTGATAAGGTAAGCACCGGCAATACGACGCTTCTGGCGCAAACTACGGCGGTGGCGAGTACCCCCCCTCAGCCCTGGCAGCCCGCAGTGGAGCACTGCGCTATCGATTCGCAGAACCCTGCGCGAGTCGAATAATGGCCGCAAGGCAGCACCTATGTGGTGCGCCATTGACTGCTTCACCAAATAGAAGTCTGCAGGCCGCCCGCTCCGACACTGCGCACGACCAGAACCGGAATCCGTTCAGCGCCAATGCCCTTTCTCATTGCTATGCCACTGCGCTTGCGAGCAGGGCTCGGCAGCTTACGCGGCCCTGAACGATGCCAAGACGAAGACTTCATCGGCCGACGATCCTCAACTCATGTCGTTCGATGCCCTGCAATCAGGCCGAGAAGATGTAAGCACCAGCGGAACGCAGCGCGCTCACGCCACAGAACGCGGCGCCTTACAGACTGACAGGCATTGGCTTAGCGCTTGGACTTAGCGGCCCTCGTAGGCACCGCTCACGCTACAAGCCCATCTGCACCAAGTAGCTGGCATGACAGGCCTCTAGCTCTCGGACACATCGCTACAAGCGCAGAAGCTGGCAGCACTGCCACCAGACACCCGAATAGAACACTTCAGCCTGTCTACTCCACACATGACAGCATAGAAGGAATGACCGGAGGTGCCATTCCCCAGCCACTCAAACACCTCCATCAAGCCCTCCCTACCCGCACCGCCTAACCCCGGCCACAGCATCAGGGATCGTTGCCGCCAAGGGATGCGCGGGCCGCCCCGACAGAAAGCAAGAAATGAAAGTTGACACTCGCGTTGACAAATAAATAGTATCAGTCAACTCTAACGTTGACTGAGGAGAACAACATGACCCAAGAAACCCAGCTGCAACAACTTATCGACACCCAGGCCATTGAGCGCCTGCTGTTCACCTATGCCTTCCATCTCGACATGAATCAGGCAGCCGAGCTGGCTGCCCTATTCACCGAAGACTGTGAGGTCATCTACGGCCCCGGCGGCTTCGGCGCACAGGGACGCGCAGCCTACGCCAAGACTCTTGAAGGCGTTGGCTCCTTCTTCAAAGCCACTAGCCACCATGTATCGAATATCGTCGTCGACTTCACCGGTCCGGACGAAGCCACCGTGCGCTCTGTTCTCTATGCATGGCACCGCTACAACCGTGATATGCCTGACAGCCATGTGTGGGGCCAGTATCACGATGTCATCGTGCGCACGGATGGCAAATGGCAGTTTAAGCGCCGCGAGCTGCGCGTGACCGGCGACAAGGACTTCCATGTGAAGAAAACCCTGCCGATTGGACGCAGCTGATATGAACGCCGCGTCTTCCTACCCGTATGAACACATCCGCATCGAGCACAGGGAGAAAATTTCCTGGCTGATTCTCAATCGGCCTGACAGTGCTAATTCGCTGTCAAACGAATTGCTCGACGAGTTTTCTGATGCCCTTAAGCGTCTCGCAACTGAAGGCGGCCCTGTGATTGGTATACGGGGAGAAGGACGCGGTTTTTCGGCTGGCTACGACATAGGCCAAGTTGGTAAGGCAAACGGCTACGGCAGTCTCGTACCCGATCCGCTCGCTGATCGGGAACGTCTGCGCCGGAATGTGGACCGCTATGTTGCGATGTGGGATCACCCCAAACCGATCATCGCCGCTGTTCACGGGTACTGCATCGCGGGGGCCACACAGATCTGCGTGTATGCGGATATCACCGTTGTGACCGATGACGCCAAGATCGGTGAGCCGACGATCCCGATTGGGGGCGGCTACATTGCCCCCCTCTGGGTACCACTGGTGGGAGCCAAGCGGGCCAAGGAGTTAGCTTTCGTACCTGGCAACAGCATTGATGGGAAAACTGCAGTCGAGTGGGGTTGGGCCAATCATAGCGTGCCCCCAGACCAGCTCATTGAGTGTGTCGAAAGTCTCGCCGAGCGCATTGCCCTGACACCACCCGAAGTTCTGCGAATCAAGAAGCTGTCCATCAACCGTGCCGCCGAAGCGATGGGCTTCCGTTCTGCCGGAGCTGCGGTAGCCGAGATGGACGCACTGCTACACGTGGCGCCCTCGGTGCTGGAAATCAAACAGAAGCTTGCCGAAATAGGTCTGAAGGAGTCGATAAAACTCTACCGCTCAGAGCGGACGACCCCTCTGACCCCGGCGAAAAAAATACAGGAATAAGAGCCATGTCTAACGTCGACTTCTACATTGAAGGCCATACTGCTCACGTACGGCTGAACCGTCCCAAGTCTCTGAACGCCATCAATGGTGATATGGATCAGGCTTTGTTTGAAGCCTGGCATGAAATTAACAACAATCCGGAAGTTTGGGTCGCCGTGCTCTCTGCAGAGGGTGACCGCGCGTTCTGTGTTGGCGGTGATATCAGTGGCGGTACTGAACGTGTATCGCGCATGGCTGTCGGTGGTGGTCTGACCGGTATTGGTGGCCCGCTGGTGAAACTAAAGAAGCCACTGGTTGCCGCTGTTCAGGGTTATGCGCTAGGCGGTGGTTTCGAGCTGGCCTTGTGTGCCGACATCATCGTTGCAGCAGACAATGCTCAATTCGGCCTGCCGGAAACCAAGGCCGGCATTATCGGCGAATGCGGCGTCGTTCACCGCGCAATACGTCAGCTGCCGCAGCGCATTGCCATGGCCATGATCCTGACCGGGGATCGCATGTCCGCCCAGGACGCCTTCAGCTATGGCCTGGTGAATGAAGTGGTCGAGCCGGCCAACCTTGCCGAAGCAGCCATGCGCTGGGCGGAAAAGGTCGCGGCCGCTTCCCCTCTAGCCAACCAAGCCGCCAAAGACGCGGCAATGAGCCGCCTCGACTACCCGCTTGAAGTTGCTCTGGCAACCCGTTTCGAGTCGATCGAGGAATATGCCTCCAGCGAAGATGTACTCGAGGGCCGTAACGCCTTTGTCGAGAAACGTAAAGCGGAATGGAAGGGACGCTAAGTCTACCCAAGTGCACCGGGGCCGGGCGCCAAGCGTTCGGCCTTTTTTTGTATTAAGAAGGGCAAAACATGATCAACAAGCTTCTGATCGCCAATCGCGGAGAGGTGGCCATCCGTATTGCCCGTGCCGCAGCCGACTTAGGTATCAGAAGCGTCGCGGTGTACCCGCAAGATGATGCGCGATGCCTACATACGCGTATTGCCGACCAGGCCATTCCCCTCGAAGGTATTGGCGTAGCGGCCTATCTGGATGTGCAGCAACTGATTTCCCTGGCCTGCCAGCATGGCTGTGATGCCATCCACCCCGGCTACGGCTTCCTCAGTGAACAGCCGGAATTTGCCAGACAATGTGAAGCCGCCAATATCCGCTTTGTCGGCCCGTCTGCGGATGTCCTCGCCAGACTTGGCAACAAGGCCAGTGCCAGAGTGCTGGCCAAGCAGTGCGCAGTTCCGGTTATTCCTGGAACCGACGGCGCAATCGATCTAGAGCAAGCTCGCGCTTTTCTTGCCAATTTGCCAGCGGGAAACCCAGCGCTGCTCAAAGCGATTGCCGGTGGCGGTGGCCGTGGCATGCGAATACTGCGCGATGCCAATCAGCTGGAAGAAGCCTTCCATCAGTGCAGCGCCGAGGCTCTGTCAGCTTTTGGCGATCATGAGCTGTACATCGAGGAAATGGTGGCCCGCGCACAGCATATAGAAGTGCAAGTGATCGGTGACGGCACAGAAGTGAGCCACTTGTGGGAAAGGGAATGCAGCCTGCAACGCAAGCACCAGAAGATGCTGGAAATTGCCCCGAGTCCGTCGCTCAGCAGCGACCTACGCGAAGCACTGATTGATGCCGCACTCAGGTTGGCCCGCACAGTTGGCCTCAGCAGCCTGTGCACCTTCGAATTTCTGCTCGATGAGCAAACCGGTCGCTTCTTCTTCATAGAAGCCAACCCGCGACTGCAGGTGGAACACACCATCACCGAGGCCGTCACCGGGATTGATCTGGTGCAGGCGCAATTGCGCCTGGCCGGCGGCGAGACATTACGCAGCCTGCATCTGCAACAGGCGGACATTCCTCCTGCGCAGGGTTTTGCCATGCAACTACGCATCAATATGGAAAGCATGCAGCCCGACGGCAGTGTACTGCCGAGTGGCGGCACGCTCAGCATCTTCGAGCCGCCGGGCGGCCCCGGCATTCGAGTCGACAGTTTTGGCTACGCCGGGTACAGCATCAATCCCCGCTACGATTCGCTGCTAGCTAAACTGATTGTGCACAGCCCTTCCGGAAGCTTCAGCGAGCTCGCTCAGCGCGTCTATCGCACCCTTTGTCAAACACGCATACAAGGTGTCGAAACCAATATCGAGTTTCTCAAGAACCTGCTTTGCCACCCTGCGGTGGTCGAGAGCCAGGTGTATACCCGCTTTATTGATGAGCACCTGGGGCAGCTAATTCGCAGTCCGAGCCAGAAGCATCCACAGCAGTTCTTTACCGAGTCATCCGGTCCTGCTCCCACAGCACATCCAGATGAGCATTTTCTGGATGGTCTGAGAATGATTACCGCCCCCATGAGCGGCCTGCTGATTGAACTGCATGTCGCCGAGGACCAGCCGGTGCACAAGGGGCAGGCGCTGGCGATGATCGAATCCATGAAGATGCAGCATGTAATCAGCGCGCCAGCTAGCGGGATTATCCGTCGCGTCAGTGTGGACATGCATTCGGCCGTTACCGCAAACCAAGCCCTGCTCTATCTTCAAGAGGCCGATGTCGATTCGATCGATAGCGGATCGCTACACGCGGTTGACCTGGACACGGCCAGAGCGGACCTCTCCGAGGTCCTATCACGCCACGCCCTCGGCCAGGATGCGTCGCGTCCTCAGGCAGTGGCGCGCCGGCATGCAAAAGGCAAGCGCACTGCTCGCGAAAACATAGCAGACCTGTGTGATGCAGACAGTTTCATTGAATATGGGGCCCTTACATTTGCCGCCCAGCGCAGCCGCTTTTCCGAACAGGAACTGGCCATCTCGACACCAGCGGACGGTCTGATCGCAGGGGTTGCCAGCGTCAATGGCAATCAGTTCCAGCCCCCACAAGCCCGGTGCATGGTGCTGGCCTACGACTACACCGTACTGGCCGGCACACAGGGCATCATGAGCCACAAGAAGTTGTCGCGCATGCTCGGTATCGCCAACGAGCTGGAAATTCCCCTGATCATCTATGCCGAGGGGGGAGGCGGCCGGCCAGGGGACAACGACGATGCTACCCGGGCAACCGGGCTGAACATGCCCAGCTTCCTGCAATTTGCCCAGCTCAGTGGTCTGGCTCCGCGCATCAGCATCGTCAGCGGTCGCTGCTTTGCCGGCAATGCAGTGCTGGCCGGCTGCAGTGACATCATCATTGCCACCCGGGATGCCAATATCGGCATGGCTGGTCCAGCAATGATCGAGGGCGCGGGACTGGGTGTGTATGCGCCGGAGGACATTGGCCCGGTCAATCTGCAGGCTAAGAACGGCGTGGTAGATTGTGTGGTTGATGACGAGGCGCAGGCCACCGCGCTAGCCAAAAAGCTGCTGGGTTATTTTCAGGGGTCGCTTGAGCACTGGGAATCTGCTGACCAGCGAGGGTTGCGCCACAGCGTGCCGGACAACCGCCTGCGCTCCTATGACGTGTGGTCCGTGATCGAGACGCTATCGGATAGCGGCTCTGCCATACAGCTGCGCGAGCAGTTTGCCGCCAATATGATCACCGCACTCATACGCATTGAAGGGCGTCCGCTTGGAGTGATAGCCAACAATCCGCAGATCCTCGGTGGGGCCATCGATACCGATGCTGCAGACAAAGCCTCGCGCTTCCTTCAACTCTGTGATGCCTTTGATATGCCAGTGCTCAGCCTGTGCGATACCCCCGGCTTCATGGTCGGTCCGGAGAGCGAGAAAACAGCGCTTGTGCGCCACTCCAGCCGGCTATTCGCAGCAGCCGCGAATATGGCCACGCCGCTATTCAGTCTGATACTGCGCAAGGGCTATGGTCTTGGCGCCATGGCGATGACCGGCGGTTCCTTCCACGCACCGCTGTCCATTGCTTCCTGGCCGACCGGCGAGTTTGGCGGTATGGGTTTTGAAGGCGCGGTCAGACTTGCCTATTGCGACGAATTGGAAGCCATTGCCGACCAGCAGGAACGGAAGACCCTGTTCGACAAGTTGGTCAATGACTATTACCAGCGCGGGAAGGCCAGCAGTGTCGCCGCATCGCTTGAGTTTGATGCCGTCATCGATCCGGCCACATCACGCCAGTGGCTTGCACGTTGCCTGCAGTCGTTAAAGACGGTGGGGCCAAGGCAGGGCAAGAGGCGCCCCTTCATCGACACGTGGTGACGCGAGCGCACTCAGCGCTCTCGCGGCCCGGGCAGCTCAGGCGGCTCAGGCGGCTCAGGCGGCGCCTCGATAACACCTACCGAGGCACTCAGTAGCGGGCGGTGAGGTGAGGTGAGGTGAGGTACTGTGCGGGCAGCACTCAGCAACATAGTCACCTCGCGATTCGGCAAATACAATGTCGAAGAATCGAGCCTTTATTGACCGGCTCATACCCCCAGCCTTAGCGCGTTGACGGTCCAGCCATCCCTGCGAATCGGGGTGGGGTCATCCTTCAGCGGTGGGCAACCGGATCAGCAAATCTTGTCTTGCGGATAGTACCTACGGCGTGCTTTTGCGGATTCCGCGCTGACTCTTCCCCCTTTAACGCGCATCCGAACACCGATTCTGCGACCATTCGGACACTTCTCCGGCAGGTAGTCACACAGGATTTACACCACCATCGGTCACCTTTTTTCGAAGTAAAGATGTCTCCTGGAGCGTTTATCTTATCCGGCTCAAAGGCGAGTCGATGCGCAAGTAGCCGCGGAGATTGACGCCGCCGGGCAGCTACGACAAACGATGCCAACCCTGCGTCGCTGCGCACAGACTGCCTGTCAGAATGATTGTGGAACAGATGTCCGGATCAGCGCGGGCTGAGTGTCCGAATGGCGTGGAATCCACAATTCCAGTGGGATGCGGGCAAACAGGGAAAAACTCCGGCCGCGCTTGCGCTCCACAGTGGTTATGGCAGTCAGCACCCAATGGCTGCTGACCAGCGGAGCTCATCGAAATTGAAAGCAATCTCGCCGAATAACACCCTGTTCGCAGTCCTGAAAAGGCTCATCGATTCATGGGCCTGTGCACCCGCTCATCAAAAGCCAATCAGGCATGCTCTGCCCAGATCGATCCCCAACAAGCATTGCACCGCATCGCCCTAAAGAGGTACATGGTGTGCGGCAGGCTGAATATCCCCTCCCCGAACAGCACAAATGCGCGTGGAACGGCCGTTGACGGCGCAAATGACATGACCTCGCCTTCTTCCGCGTAGGGAACAGATGGCGGTTCAGGTCCGGCGATCACTTCCCTGTGCTTCGATCTACCACCAGAAACCAGCGTCAGACGTCAGTATCTGGGCTTTATTATCGCTGCGCACCTACGGCACCCTCTTCCGCCGTTCCTAACAGTGACTTAGGCGATCCCTCGGTGCAGCGGGGCATCCGCGGCAATCTCCAGAGCTTGCAGAATAGCTTTGCGCCCAACGCCCAACTGCACTGCATTGGCCAGGTGCAGGCGCAGCCCCGGCATGAAGCGATGCGATGGTGCGGCATCCACCGCCAAGGAAATCAGCTCCTTGAGGTACGCACGCAGTGCCGCGGTTTTCCAGGGCACCGCGCAGTATTTGAAGAATGCCTCAAAGGCCTCGGGCGACTGACGGAGCAGCGCGTCCAGAAAACCGGGCACCTGCTGCTCCATGCTGCCCCAGAACGGGTCATCACCGACATACTGATCCCAAAGCTGCTGGCGCAGGCTATCCAGCGGCGCGCTGATGGACAGATCGCCCCGCTCACGCAAAACCGCGGCCACAGTAGACGAGCCCACCATAAGGGTGTGCACTCCTAGGCCAGAGACCAGCACCAGTACTTCATGCACCTGTGCCGCGCTCGCACCGGCATCCAATGCCCGCCGCACATAGTCTTGCGTCCCCTGCATATCCAGGGCCGAAGGTGAGATTCGGACCGCAAGGCCAATTAGCGCGGCGTCCCGATCAGATAACGGCTCGCCGTCCAGCACGGACTCGAGAAAGCCCTCTGCGTAGGTTCCGATCTCTTCGAGTGTCAACATTCGCTACTCTGCTCCATATCCAGATACTCCGTTCGGTTCTGCTACGATCAGGTTGCAACAGCGCCCGTCGCTACGCTGCGGCCTAGTCGGTCAGCATGCTGCGCAGTGCACGCTTGTTAACCTTGGTTGCTGACATAGGCCAGGTACCCGGCTCAACGAAATGCACAGCCCGAGGGATCTTGTAGTTAGCGATATTTCCTTTACAGAAGGCGATCAGCTCTTCAGCTTCGACAGTCTTGCCCGGCTTAAGCTCGACGAAAGCCACCGGCACTTCGTCCAGGCGCGGATCAGGCTTGCCAACCACTTCCGCAATGGCCACGCAGGGATGCTCACAGAGGTAAGATTCGATCTCGATAGCTGCGACGTTTTCACCGCCGACCTTGAGCATATCCTTGAGGCGACCGTTGAATACCAGGCTGCCGTCCTCAGTGCGCAAATAGAGGTCGCCGGTATGCAACCACCTATCTTTGTCCAAAGTGTCAGCGGTCTTCACTGGGTCGCGATAGTAGCCTTCCATTATGCAGAAGCCGCGCACCAGAATTTCACCTACTTCGCCAGGTGCGGCATCGCCGTTTCCATCAAGACTGGCAACGCGTACCTCCATTCCAACCGCAGGACGCCCCTGAGTGTTGGCGCGCTGTTCTGCCGTTTCGTCGGCGTCGGTCAGAGCAAAGATACCGGCAGTCTCGGTCATGCCGCAGGCTTGGAAGAGCTCAGCGTCCGGAAAGGTCTTCTGAACCGTTTTGACCAGAGCAGGAGGGCCGATCAGCATAATCTTGCGCAGCGACCTCAGTTTGCCGACATCAAAATCAGGGTGATCAAGCAGGCCCTGTACGATGGCGGGGAACCAAGGCCAAGCCATGCTCACCCCTTCCCTTTCCATCAAGGCAATGGCTCGCCCGGGCTCAAAAAAGGTATCGGTTAGGTACGTGCCAAGGGTTCCAATCACGCCGAGGAAGGGAGCGATCGCTGCAATGTGGAACAGCGGACCTGGGTTCCAGGCAACATGGTGTTCGTCTGTGGCAAACCGTGAACGGGCACGCTGCACCGAGCCGCGTACAATGGCTTCATGGGTCAGCATGCAGCCCTTGGGGTTGGCCGTTGTGCCAGAGGTGTAGACCAACAGTGCCAGATCGCGAATACGCACGCGCAAGCGAGCCTCATGCACCTGGTTCGCATTGATGCTCTGTGCCAAACGATCGAATTCCGAACGTCCGACAAACCCCTTACGGCACTCGCCCTTGAGCAACACGGTACTACGCAGGCAGGGTACTTCTGGCAGGACCAAGGCTGCCGGGTTCTCAGCCTTAGATAATGAGGGCAATGCATCGCAGAACAGCGCAGTGAAATTGGTGTACTCGCTGTCGTCTGCAGTAGTCAGCAAAGCGACAAGGTTGGCGTTTTCGATGATATAGCCAATCTCGCTGGCCTTGTGCCGGGCATTGATCGGCACCGCTACACACCCGAGCATCACCGCGCCGAGAAAACCTTCAATGAATTCAGGGCTGTTGGCGGACATCAGCCCAACATGCTGACCGGGACGAACTCCAAGAGCTATAAGACCGCGGGCCACCTGTATGGCGTTGTCACACAACTGCCGGTAGGTGCGTCTTTCCTCAGGGAAAACGACCGCATCCCGTGCTGGCTGCAAATGCGCCCCTCGTACGATGAGGTCGCCTATTGGGGAAACCTCAAACCATTCTGTTGTTTTTGTCATTGAGCGTCCTCCACTACGGACAGAAGGCAGTTGTTACTCTGGCAGCCTTCTGCACGCTTTTAATTATGTGCTCGGCACCGTTTAAATACCAAAAGATGGTACCGCGATCGACAAAAGTCAACAACAACGTTGATCAATTGCTGGGCAGAATTTCACACTGCCGGCGCATCATGAGTTGCCTGATTCAGCCCGCATTTACAAACACTTGCAAAGTTCCAAGGGGGCCCACCCTCTCCGCCCGGTCTTTCATGCTGACGACCGGCCAGAAGGCGTTCTAGATACCGTGCAATCAGGTCAACTTCGAGGTTGACCTGCTGGCCGATTTGGTAGTTGGACATGATGGTCATTTGCATGGTGTGCGGCACTATATTCAGATCAAAGCAGTCGACTGCCACCGCGTTGACCGTCAAACTGACACCATCTACGGTAATCGAGCCTTTTTCCGCAATATAGTGGGTGAGCGCTGCAGGCGCCTGGATGCGAATCAGCCATGAGCGCGCGTCACGTGACAGCGAAACCACCTTGCCGAGTCCGTCGACATGTCCACTGACCAAATGACCGCCCAACCGCGAGTCCGCCCTAAGCGCTTTTTCCAGATTGACACGATCGCCGTGTCGCAGCCCCGCCAGACTGCTGCGGCTAAGCGTTTCCTGGCTGACATCAGCCCAGAAACCATCCTGCAGCAAACTGACGACTGTCAGACAGATACCGTTGACCGCGACACTTTCCCCTAGCGCCATACCACTCAAATCCATCGTCCCAGTCAGAACGAAGACCCTCAGATCACCATTGCAGGGCTCGATCAAGCCTATCAAACCAACCGCTTCAATAATTCCGGTAAACATTACTCGCACCTAGATTACGCGACTCAAACGAGTTTCGCGCAATCTTGCCAAGGTTCGGCCGAGCCTTGCGCATAACCGACATGCAGCAACTTGCTAGTTTCAATTTACAGCGATGCAAAACCACCATATCCGCCACGGTAGAAAAGCAGAGCAGAATCTTGGGACTCGATTTGCAACTCACGAACTGCACCAATGACGATATAGTGATCACCTGCTTCCTGAACGGAATGTAAGTCACAATCGATCCAGGCCACCACGCCCGCAAGCACTGGGGAGCCATTGTTTGATAGCTCGTATTCCAGCCCGGCAAATTTATCTTCCGCTTTGGAAGCAAAGCGCTTACAGACACCCAGTTGCTGATTACTTAGCACATTGACGCAGAACTTACCGGCACACTCAATCTTCGGCCAACTGGTGGAACTGCGATCGGGCAGAAACGCCACCAAAGGAGGATTAAGCGATACCGAGGTGAACGACCCAACTGCCATACCCGACACCCTACCGTCCTGATCCATCGCAGTAATGGCACATACGCCGGTGGGATATTGGCCCAGAACGGTTCTGAACCATTGCGGATCGATCGCGTCTCGTACGTTCTCTGTGGTGACGTCACTCATGATGCAACTCCAGATAAATTCGCGTTGCGTTCACCCTTAATACCTTCACGGCATCTCGGGCTGATCAGGTCGTTACAATCGAAGCAGGTAGGACTAGTTCCGACCTGCTTCAACTGTGCACTGGCCAGTGTTAAACCAGCGTGCCTTCGGCATCCTTGGTCGCGAAGCGAGGAGCCACCAGGCTGGCAAACTTTTCCAGTTCCTCGTTGTTCTGCTCCGGGTCCAGGTGACCCTGACCGAACATCAGGAACAGCTCGTTGAAGCCCAGGCGGTCGTGGGCGCGGCCGATCTGATCGGCGATCTCGTCAGCCGAGCCGATCAGCACGTTCGGCATTTTCTGGCCGAACGGAATGAACCACTTGTCCCAGAACCACTTATGCTCGGCCATCAACTGCTTGGCCTTGTCCTTGTCATCGGTCAGCATCAGGAAACCGCCCCAGGCAGCAACATCCTCACGGGCAACCTCCCGCTCGTGCTGGCGTGCGGTATCGGCATAGCGGGTCCACAGGGCATCGCAAAAGTCCAGGTCGGAAGCCAGCACGATTGGCTTGCCGCCTTCCCGGGCCCACATGTCGACGGTGCGCATGCTGCCGGCAAAGCCGCCGTAAATTTTCGGGTGGGGACTCTGGTAGCACTTCGGCGCAATGCCGATCTGGCGCACGATGCCATCTGCATCCATGCCCTTGCCCATGCTGGCATAGGCCGGGTGACCGGCAGAGCCGCCATTTGGCGGGAACTCCCAGTGTTTGCCCTTGTGGCTAAACACGTCATTGGCCCAGGCCTTCTTGATGACCTGCAGCGACTCCTCGAAGACTTCGCGGTTCAGCGCATCTTGCTCGTCGCGGGCCTTGGCGTTGTCCGGCGTAGTGGCGCTGACACCCGGACGCGCAGCATAGGAGTCGACCCAGCGCGCATGGTAGCCACGGGTGAAACCAACCATCAGGCGCCCTTGGAGCATGTGGTCAAGGGTGGCGATTTCTTCGGCGATACGCACCGGGTTATGGGTCGGCAGGGTGTACCCCATGATGCCGGCCTTCATCCGCTTGGAATGCAGGCCCACATAGAGACTGAACATGCCGGGATGGTTGTTGATCTCAAAACCTTCGATCTGCAGGTGGTGCTCAGGCTGGCAATAGCCTGCATAACCAAGCTCATCCGCCAGACGAACGTAATCACGCACTTCGGATAGAAAGCGCTGATACAACTCAGGACGCTGCCCAGCCATACCCGCTTCCAGCTCATAACGACGACCGATTACACCTGTTTGCATCAAATGAAACTTCATTGCG
>NZ_SSOF01000022.1:0-58941 GCF_029873115.1 Pseudomonas sp. BN606
GGAGCGACGTTCTCCGGCAGCTGGTGAGCGTAGGCGGCGTTGTCGGCGACCAGCACCTTGGATACGCCAGCAACCTTGGCGGCAGCTTCTGCAGCAGCACCGACACCCTGGCCTGCGACCAGAACGTGGATATCACCACCGATCTTCTGAGCGGCGGTCACGGTGTTGAGGGTGGCGGCGGCCAGCGCGCTGTTGTTGTGTTCAGCGATTACCAGGATTGCCATCTCAGATCACCTTCGCTTCGTTCTTCAGTTTCTCGACCAGTTCAGCCACAGACTTGACCTTGATACCCGCCTGGCGGGCGGCCGGGGCTTCAACCTTCAGGGTCTTCACGGTGGAGGCAGTGGAAACACCCAGGGCATCCGGGGTAACCACGTCCAGCGGCTTCTTCTTGGCTTTCATGATGTTCGGCAGCGACGCGTAGCGCGGCTCGTTCAGGCGCAGGTCGGTGGTGACGATCGCCGGCAGGTTCAGCGCAACGGTCTGCAGACCGCCGTCGATTTCACGGGTGACGTTGACCTTGTCGCCCGCCAGCTCGACCTTGGAAGCGAAGGTGCCCTGGGCGTAGCCAGTCAGGGCGCCGAGCATCTGGCCGGTCTGGTTGTTGTCGCTGTCGATGGCCTGCTTGCCGAGGATGACCAGCTGCGGCTGCTCTTTCTCGACCACGGCCTTCAGCAGCTTGGCGACTGCCAGGGAGTTCAGCTCCTCAAAGGACTCGACCAGGATGGCGCGGTCAGCGCCCAGGGCCAGGGCGGTGCGCAGTTGCTCCTGGGCACCACTGGTTCCCACGGTCACCACCACCACTTCCGTGGCGATGCCTTGTTCCTTAAGGCGCACAGCCTCTTCCACAGCAATCTCGCAGAAGGGATTCAGGGCCATTTTCACATTGGCGAGATCGACGCCGGATTGGTCCGCCTTGACGCGGACCTTGACGTTGAAATCGACCACGCGCTTTACCGCAGCCAGTACTTTCATCCAGGGCTCCTGTTGAACGGGACAGAGCGTCCCCATTTCCCTCGAAGGGGTCGGTTAAAGGGGTATCAACTATCCAGCCGATGCAGATCGGCGTGATGGTCGAAGGGTTGGTAGCGCGATTGCCGGTCGCGCATGACCTTGATCATCGCGACGCCGGGATCGCGTGGCAGGAACAGCCGCCCGCCGATGGCCACCAGGTGGTCGAGCAGGCGTTCCTTTTCGTCGATCAGGCATTCCGGGTTGCGGTCGAAGGCAGTGGTCAGGTCCAGCCTGAGCCAGTGCATGGCGGGCACCAGGTCGCCGGCGAATACGATGGGGCCACCGGGCATATCGATTTCCGGCAGCAACTGGCCGGGGGTGTAGCCGTCACTGACGTGGAAGCGCCAACCGTCACCCAGGAAGTCGCTGTTCTTTTCGTCCAGCAGCTTCATGCGGCCACTGCCCTCCAGCTGGCGAATGATCTGCGGCACGAACAGCGCGCGGTCGCGGGGGTGCGGGTGCCGGGCCCGCAGCCAGTGGCGCCGTCCGGTCAGGTAGCGCGCCACGGGGAACAACAGCCTGGGGGCGTTGCCCTCGCGCACCGCCTCTTCCACATCATGGGGCAGCACCGCATGCAGGTGGGTCAGCACCACAGCATGGATCTGCCCCTCTCCAAGACCATGTCGGGCGAGGCTGTCCAGCAGGCCTTGGGCCTGAGGTTGGCAACGGCAAGTGCGCGGCGGCGGCGCCAGCAGCGCATCGGTCCCGGCCATGACCAGGATGTTCAAACCGTCCTGCTGAACCAGCAACGCACGACTCGCCATTTCAACCCGATTGTCGTAGTCAGGGCTCATCCACTCGATCCAGGCACGTCGTGGCGTACTGCCGAACACGGCACCACCATCGAGCTTGCGGCTCCTGCCGGTTAACGTGGAAAGACTGCGGTTCACAACACTCACCTCTCTGAACATGCCCATCACTCGACGGAGTCATGGGCACTGACAGCCTATTCAGGATGCAAGCGTCTTTCCCCACCCCCAATGGGGTGGGAAATGGATAACCGATGGGAGGTAGGCGCGGATACGGCCGAGTTTTATGCAGGAGCGAGCTTGCTCGCGAAAGGCCGGCTCAGGAAGTTCGCGAGCAAGCTCGCTCCTACAAGTGCCGACTATGCAAGCCCCGAAGCGTCGGTGAACCGCCCCTAACACTGCTTAGCAAGGGGCAGTGACAGGTGCACGAGTTGTTCTGGTTCGGCGCTGTAGCGGCCAGCCATAAAGGCCGTCAGTTGCTCCGCAAGGCGTCGCTCGATGTCATGGGGCCTTCTTCTGCGACCTGGCACGGCCGGAGGTGCGGACACCTGCAGCGCAAGGTCGACTATCCCGGCAGGAGCCACCGTACCTCGCAGGCTGATCTGGATACTCCCCTGTGGACTCTGCCTGGCGGCGTAGCTCAACAACACGTCGATCAGGTGCAGGAAATGCTCCTCGTCCACCCAGACGTCAGGAAACGACTCCTGACAGCTGAGATCGACCTGGATGCCCGGGCGCTCGCCGGTAGCTTTCCAGGCCTCCACGCCCTGCCGGACCAGGTCGGCTGGTGAGCATGGGGAAGGCGAAAGGGTCAGGCCGCCGGCGGCGATATCGGCGAAAAGCCTGAGCCTCGCCGCGAGCCTGTGAATGGGTGAAGAGCTCCCGGCCTTCGGCAGCAGGTCCAGGCCGGATTGGAGATCAGCGGCCAGGCTACGCAGCAACTCGACATCATGCCTGTGCCTGGCTTCGGCCTCTTCCTTGGCGTTACGCAGCTCCTGCACCAGGAGGTCGTGCTCGCTGAGATCGACCACACCGCCGAGCATGCCGAGAATGCGTCCTTGCGCATTGCGAAAAGGGAAAAGCCAGGCGTGTATCAACCGCTTCTGCCCAAATATCTCGACCATTCCATCGCCGCTAAAGGATGTCCCGTTTTCGATCAATCCCAGGTAGCGCCGCTGGACACGGGCACCAAGCTCGGGCGTGAACCACCCTCCCTCGCCGATTCGGGTGCCTTCGACCCGTTCTGGTGTTGTTTGGTAGTAATCGAGAAAGCGTTGATTACAGAGCAACAGTCGCCCCTCACGATCACGCACGAACATCGCGTAGGGAGAGTCATCGACCAGCGGTCGCAGCCGCTCCAGTTCGTTGGCCCATTCGCTGGGCGCCGGAGCCAGGTCGACGCTCTGGGAATCCGGGCGGGAAAGGCCATTCCGCTGCGCAATCTCGACCAATTCCACCAGGGAGCCCGCGTGCAGCTTCTCGAGAAGTCGCGTTTTGTAGGTACTGACAGTCTTGAAGCTGAGGACCAACTCGTCGGCGATCTGCTGGTTGGAATACCCCTGCGCCAGATGATGCAGAACCGTCAGTTCCCGCGCCGAGAGCTGTCCAAGCTCGTCCGGCTGCGGTTCTCCACCCGCCTCGAGGACTCGGGGAAAGTAGCTGCGCCCGCGCAATGCGGCGCTGATGGCCAGGTTCAGTTCCGCGGGCTTGTCCTGTTTGCTGACGAAGCCCGATGCCCCCAGGGCCTGACAGCGCGGCGCAAACTGCCGGACGCTCTGGGCGCTGAAAACCACGACCTTCAACTGTTCGTCATGGGCGCGAAGCCGGCGCACCAGCTCCAGGCCGCCATGTCGCGGAATCGCCAATTCGAGAATGACCAGGTCAGGGCGCAGTTCCCGGGCCATGGCCAGCGCCTGTGAGCCGCAGTCGGCAATGGCCAGCACTTCGTGACCTAGTTGCTCGATCTGCGCTTTCAAGGCCCTGCATAGCAGTGGCTGGTCGTCGACGATCAGGATCCGGCTCACCTTACGTTCCTTCGTTCATGCCTCGTCCTAGACTAGATCACCGCACTTAATTGGGATTACTCCTACAAGGTTCGAGACATGATCCTACGGATTCGTTAGGTAGCTAAGAAAATACTGATCTCCAGACAAACCCCTTGCGTCCTGGAGATCATCATGAAAAAGCAACGCCGCCAGAGTGCCCCGCTCGTTCTCGAAGATCTGCGCCGCAACAAGCTGGCGCATGTCATCAGCGTGGGACTGGCCACGCTGTTCAGTATCCGCATCGCGGAAGCCGAGGCCATGGATACTCTGCTCACCACCGAGCCGGAGGAATTGAACCGGCCTTCGGCAGCGAGCCTGGACCTCGACAGCCAGCCCGACGCCGGGCAAATGCCGCCGTCCTACCTGGACGTGGCAATGCAGGCCGCGCATGAAGCTCCCCAGGTGTTCATGGCCCGCACCTTGCTCGGTGCGCCAGCGCCCATCACCCTGACCACGGCAGGTGCGGTGGGTATCACGAGTTCAGGCAGCCATTCCGATCAGGCGATCAAGCTGGGCGCGGCCGCCACCACCGGCATCGAGGCCGGCGCTGGCGAAGACATCCGCTTCGCTACCGGTCGGGTGGAGAGCAGCGCCCTCAACGCGACCCAGGCCAGGAACCAGATCGGCGTGCATGCCACTGACGGCGGCCATGTCGGCATTGCTGGCAGCAGCGTCGTGCTGGAACCTAAAACCGGCGCTGGCGCCGTGATCACCGCCAGCGACATGACCGGCGTGATCGTGGACGCCGGAGGCTCGGTCACGCTGACCGATACCAGCGTACTGATCGGTGGTGGCGCCAAGGGCAACAACAATCGAGGCGTCGTCATTACCGGTCCTGGCTCCTCGGCGGATATTTCCGGAGGCGCGATCAGCACCTCGTCATGGGGCGCGGTGGGCGTGAAGGTGGAAGACGGCGCGTCAGCACGCCTCGCCGATGGCGTGAACGTCACCACCAGCGGCGCACGCAGCACCGCCACCGGTGGCAGTCACGGTGTGCAGGTGACCGGCGAGGGCAGCCGGCTCATCGCCAGCGATGCCACGGTAACCACCAGCGGTGGATCGGCCTATGGCATGCGCGTCGAAGATGGCGCCAGCGTCGAGATAAGCGGCACCGACCTGAACACGTCGGGCGGCAACGGTCACGGCATCCTGGTAGATAGCAGCAGCGTCGGCATTGACGGAGGGCGCATCGGAACGTCCGGAAAAGGCTCGGTTGGCGTATGGGCGCGCAACGGCGCCACGGTCGTCCTGAGCAGCGGCACGGAGGTGGTGACCAGCGGTGCCGGCGTGTCCGCGGCTGCTCCCGTCGATGGCGAAAAGGCCTTGAGCCTGAGCCATGGCCTTCTGGCCAGCGGCGCGAACACCCGGATCGAGGGCAACGGGATTGCCATGTCGATCGGCGGCAGCAGTGCCAGCGCCGCGCGCGCCGAGGACGACGGCCGGATCATCTTGAGCAACAGTGCAGTAGAAGTCGTCAGCGGCGCGACCACCACCGCCACGACCGCGGCACTGCACGCGCTGTCGGGTGGCCAGGTGTTCGGCTCGAACCTGGACCTGAGTACGCTGGGCGTCAACGTGGGAGGAGCACGCGCGGAAGGTGCCGGCAGCAGCGTGGTGCTGGACGCCAGCACGCTGACCATCGCTGGCAGCGGCAGCATCGCCAACCCGGCGGCAGCAGCTCGTGCCATGGACGGTGGCAGCATCGTCGTGGAGAACTCGACGCTCTCGACCCAGGGCACCTTTGGCCATGGTGTGTCCGGCGAAGGTGTCGGCTCCCATGTTCGCGTCGCCAACAGCAACCTCACCACCGAAGGCGCACGCTCGATGGGCGTCTACCTGAAAGCAGGTGCTACCGGCGAAGTCGACGACAGCCGCATCCTGGTCACCGCACCGCTCGGTGCCGTCGGCCCCTGGGCACCCGGCGTGCTGGTGGAAGGGGCAGGCTCCAGTCTCGCCTTGTCCCGCAGCGACGTGCATACCACCCAGGGCAGCAGCACCGGCGTGCGAGCGCAGGATGGCGCGACCCTCAGCATCGACAAGGGCTCGGTGACCACCGATGGCAACTATTCGACCGCGATTGCCGGCAGCCAATCGACCATCAGCGTCAACAACGTCACCGTCACTACCCACGGCAACGACAACGCCATGGGCGTACTCGCCGACGTCGGCGCCATCGTGACCGTCAGCGACAGCTCGATCACCTCCACCGGCAACGGTTCACCAGTGGCGTCCAACCTGACCTTTCCCCATGGCCTGGCGTCCCGCAATCCGGGCGCCCTCCTCAGCGCCACCCGTACCAGCGTGGTGACCCAGGGCTCCCAGGCATACGGCGCGGCGGTCGACGACGGTGGCAGCATGCTCCTCGACGATGTCTCGGTACGCACCGAAGGCACTTACTCGGTCGGCTTGTACGCCGGCATAGGCTCGATCAAACCCGGCCAGGTGAGCCTGGACGCCAACAACGTGACGGTGAAAACCCTGGGCGATCACGCCGCCGGCGCCCTGGTCAGCCGGCGCTATCAGGACGAAACCGCCACCCTCAACCTGACCAATGCCAGCGTGCACACCGAGGGGCTGCAATCCCATGGCCTACGGGCCGAGTCCGGTGCTGCTCTGTCGGCCGACAACAGCGTGGTCACCAGCAGCGGCATCGGTGCGCTGGGCGCCATCGCCAACAACGGCAGCACGGTCGAACTCGACCGGGTCGGCATCACCACCACTGGCAACGCCGGTCACGGCGCGGTGGCGAAGAATGGCGGCAGCGTCAACGGTACCGACGTGCTCATCACGGTTACCGGCGATCACGCCTCAGCGCTGTACGCGCAAGGTACTGAGGCACAGAAGGGTGAATTCGACCTCAGCAATGCTGTATTGAACAACCGTGATGGCGCCGGCATCGCTGTCGCCGGCGTCGCCGACATCGCCCTGGAGAGCTCGATCGTCGGCGGCAGCGGCCAATGGCTGAACGTCGACAGCTCAGTGGCCAGCGACGGTACCTCGCTACCGGACATGGGTACGGGACAATGGCAGGGAATTGGCCAATCGTTCGATGCCACTGGCCGGGCCACCCTCGATCTCTCGGGCTCGATAGTGACCGGCTCGGCTGCCACGGCGGCCGGTAGCCATTCCAGCGTGACCCTGCGCGAAGCCAGCATCTGGCACCTGACCGGTGACTCGAACCTGAGCGCATTGAACACAGACACCAGCCTGATCGACTTCAGCGCCCCCATTGGCGGCCTGTACAAGAAGCTGACCGTCAACGACTACCAGGGCAACAACGCCACCCTTGCGTTGAATACCTACCTGTACGACGACGACTCACCGTCCGATCAACTGGTTATCGACGGTGGGAAGGCCAGTGGCAGCAGCAACCTGTGGATCAGGAACGCGGGCGGTCCAGGGGCCCTGACCCAGGGCAACGGCATCAAGGTCGTGGATGCGATCAACCAAGCGACCACGGACGCCGACGCCTTCCGCTTGCTGCACCGCGTCAAGGCTGGTCCGTATGAATACACCCTGTATCGCTCCAGCCTGGACGACAGCAATGCAAACGCCTGGTACCTGCGCTCGACCAAGGATGCGGTCCCGGTTGATCCGGTTGATCCGGTTGATCCGGTTGATCCGGTTGATCCGGTTGATCCGGTTGATCCGGTCGACCCCGTGGATCCGGTCGACCCCGTGGATCCGGTCGACCCCGTGGATCCGGTCGACCCCGTGGACCCGGTCGATCCTGTGGACCCGGTCGACCCCGTGGACCCGGTCGATCCCGTGGACCCGGTCGATCCCGTGGACCCGGTCGACCCCGTGGACCCGGTCGACCCCGTGGACCCGGTCGATCCCGTGGACCCGGTCGACCCCGTGGACCCGGTCGATCCTGTGGAACCGGTCGACCCCGTGGATCCGGTCGATCCCGCGGACCCGGTCGATCCTGTGGACCCGGTCGACCCCGTGGATCCGGTCGATCCCGTGGACCCGGTCGATCCCGTGGACCCGGTCGATCCTGTGGACCCGGTCGACCCCGTGGACCCGGTCGATCCCGTAGATCCAGTCGACCCTGTCGATCCTGTCGATGCGGAAGATCCCAGTGTCCCGGACCGCCCGCTTCCTCCCCAGGTACCCAACTATCGCGCCGAAACGTCGCTCTACAGCGCCATACCGAACCTGGTGCTGCACTTTGGCCATGCGATGGTGGATACCCTGCATGAGCGCGTTGGCGAGGAAGTTCGCCGTGCCGTAGATCCCCTGCCAGGGGAAGATGTCGAGGAGTACGGCCCCTCGCTCGGCTGGGGACGGCTGATCTATCGCCGGGGAGATAATGAGCTGGCCAACGGCGCAGCCTACGACTACCACCTACAAGCCTTCCAGGTTGGCCTGGATCTCCTCCGCTTCGAGGATACGGACGGAAGCACCGATCAACTCGGGCTCTCCCTCTTCGCCGGCAAGATGTCCGCAGGCGTCACTCACTCGGATGGCGAGGCGGCCGGCAGCAACGATCTGCGCGTGTATGGCGTGGGCGGCTACTGGACCCACTTCGGACCGGAAGGCTGGTACCTCGATGGCGTGCTGCAGTTCAGCCACATTGACGTCGACGCGCAGTCCGAAGACATGTCCGAGCTGAAAACCACGGGTAAAGGTGTCACGGCATCCCTGGAAGCTGGGTACCCGTTCGCCGTCAACGATGACAAGACCCTGAAGATCGAACCTCAAGCCCAGTTGATCATCAGCAAGTTCAAACTCGAAGACAGCCAGGATGCCGCCGCCGACGTCGAATTCGACGATGTCGACTCCCTCACCGGCCGCCTCGGGGTACGTATCGACAAGGACTGGTTCCGCGAGAACGACAAGGGCGAGGTCCAGCGCACCAATGCCTGGATACGACCGAGCATCTGGCACGAATTCAAAGGCCAGCCGAAAACGGAATTCTCCTCCGCGCAAGGCAAGGTGCCCTTCGCCTCCGACATGGGTGGCTCTTCGCTGGAGGTCAACCTGGGCGTCGACCACCAGGTCGATGAGAACACTTCTCTGACCTTCTCCGCGGGCTACCAGAAAGGACTGGACGACGAGAGCAAAGGACTCGAAGGGATGATCGGGGTGAAGGTGAAGTTCTGATTGAAGTCGATCTCCACTTTTTGCAAGCGATGGAAAAGCCCCTGATCTCACCAGAAATCAGGGGCTTTTTGCATGTAGGAGCGAGCTTGCTCGCGAACCTTCTGAGCCCGGTCTACGCGAGCAAGCTCGCTCCTACACAAAGCCGTCCAGTCGCGCATTGCGCAGGATTGAATTAGCCAGATCCGACAATGCAACAGCGTTACCGCTTTCCCGCCCCATCCTTGGGCTCTCGCGCCAGCGCCCCGTCACTCCCCCGCACGCCGAAGTCCTGATGCCTGCCTGATCCATCACACGCTCTCGCCAGAACGGTTGCAATGCAAACTGGACGAGGACCAGCTACAACGCGTCTGGATTCGCAATAGCCATGGCGAATTCGGGCAGGAATGGCTGATCAGTGAATCCGACGTCTATGCGGTGCTGATCCTCCACTACGACCCGGAGAATCGGGGAATCCGCCACTGGATCACCCGGCACGTGACTCCGCGTCTGCGGCAGGAGGAATGCTTCGACGGACAACGCCACTATCGAGGGACGATCCCGCGGCAGGGTCGAAACCTGGAACTACTGCATTGGCAGGACACGATCTGGTTACGCCTGAGCGATTTCCCGGCGCTGCTGAGGTTGGGCTACCCGATCAAAGTGATGCGTTGGCGCAGCGCGCGGGCGCGACATTGAATCAACTCTGCTTGATCTCGCAAACGCCATTCGCCTTACCCGGGCCAGTGTACGAAACGTCTGGCGAGCCATCAGGATTGATGCTCAGTGAGATCGTCACGTTGCTGCCCTTTGCCTCGAAGTAGTTGTCGTTGAACTTCTTCAACTTACCTTCCTTTCCATTGATGTAAATCGGACCGCCCTGGTCAGCATGAACCTCGATGTTCCCCGGGCAAGTTGCATTCAACAGAGGTATCCCTGCGCTCGCCGCTTCGGATGCAGCGAGCAATGCAACTGCCAGCAGTGCCTTATTCATGTTCCCAACCTCCTGTTACCGGCAAATGCCGGAATTCCAGCAAAGACCAGTTCAAGCTCTGGCGCCAGCATGGCGAAGGATCTGCCGTGCGCTAGCTGACGTCTTCAGGCCAGAGGGAGGGAGCCTCCAAGCGTCAGAAGATCACCTGCATGCACTGAAACCCCCGAAACTCAATGCTCCGTTCATCGTACTGGGCGGGAATGAAGCTACTTGAAGCCTGTATTCAACGAGCTGTATCAGTTGAGTGAGATCGAATTCCGGAATCCCCTGGAGCGGGTCCGGCCAATCAAGCTCCAGGAGCGCGCTTACGTTCTTGAGTCAGGAAGATATCAGTACGTTACTGAAGGCTTTGGACGCGCGAGAAAGCTCGCCTCACCCGCCGATGATTGCCCGGGGTTGCCTTACAACGGGCTCGCGCTGGGGCGAAGTGGAAGGCCTCGATCCCACCCTGACACGCAACGGCACCGTCACCTTCGCCAATACCAAGTCAAAGCGCACCCGCACCATTCCCATCAGTGCCGAGCTGAAAAAGACGCTGAAAGCCCACTTGGCTCGTCACCGGCGCTTTACGCATTGCATGGAGACCTTCCGGCGGGTACTGCGAGCAACGAACATCAACGCGCCCCAAGGCCAAGCCAGCCACATTCTGAGGCATACCTTCGCGTCTCACTTCATCATGATTGGCGGGAACATCCTGACGCTGCAGAAGATCCTGGGGCATACCTCGCTGACCATGACGATGAGGTATGCGCACCTTTCGCCGGATCACCTACGGGATGCAATTAATTTAAACCCGCTATCATGTGTAAAGCGCTAACCAGAAGTTATATCCCTATACTTCTACTGGTCGCAGTGTGTATACCACTCGCTGTCTCAGCTCATTAGAAACGGAGTCAATAATCCGTTTTTTATGCATTTGAATAGCATTGAGAATATCGTTTATCTCAACACCATCCGGATAAGACTGAACCTCGAACCCTACAATCTGCGGGCTCACCCTTGTTTCCGTTGCATAAATATTCGCCTTCATGCTCGACATGGCTTGCAATGCACCTTGGATAGCAGGAGCACTTAGCTGGGCTGGAATTGGAACGGAATCTGAGATCGCTTTGCTTTCAACACCCATCGTTTGAAACGACATGGTTCCGGATATATCGCTATTTTGAGCGGATATACCAATATTCACGATGTCTGAGATAGCCGCGCCACGCGATGCCGAGTAGAAGTTTGCCTCAGCTCGCAAACCAACCCCCACAGCAAGCCCTAAGATTATCTGAGCCTGTTTGGAATCTCCTAGCGTGTTGACATACGAAACATCAATCGGAACTGAGGCATTGTAATATTTTATATAGTCAATAGTGGCATTATAAGTTTTATTTTCAGAGCTAACTGTTGCGGTAAGATACTTAACCTCTCCCTTTCCAGAAACCTCTCGAATTGAGATTCGCGCGGCACTATTAACAAGAAAATCAAGTTCAGCAGCATAACCTCCAGATGCTAATTTTTTCTTTGCCTCATCATTAGAAACTCCCGCTTCCGTACTTATCTTGCTAGAAAATATGGAGTTCGGCAACGAAATAGGATTGATTGAAACATAGCCAAGGTACTTTACATCTTCAGTCGGCGTGGCTGCCTTCTGCGTAACACAGCCACCAATGAAAAGTGCAGACACGAGGATCAATTTTTTCAAGGTAAACGCCTCCTTGCCCGTGAAAACCAGAATTTCTACTTTTAGCGAAACAATGAAATCTGCCTCACAATGCTTCCGAACTCAATTGGCAGCCACAATTAGACGCCAACGAATAGTTCCTTGGGCTTGCGAGTGCTGATGATGATTCTGCGGAGGCATCGGATTGCCTTGGTTTGGTTTGCCGCGATCTCTGCAGCACACCCCTCGCAACGATAGATCCCGGAATAGGGAGTCGAATAACCGGGTAAGGTTAGTTGATCGAATGCGGCGTGAGTGTTCTGCTGCAGATAATTGGCGCTCTTGTACTGAGCCATTGCTCACTCCCTGAGATAGATAGCCGCCTCAAAAACTAGCAGAGGGCCATCACTCCCGCCAATTTACGCTACAACGGCTTTCGACACCCGCTTTTTCGCAGGCAAAGAAAAAATCCCTGATATCGTTAGAAATCAGGGGCTTATCTATACGGAAAGTGGCGGTGAGGGTGGGATTCGAACTCATGCCCGATGCCCTTGCTCCTCTGGAAGCCGCGTAATCCGGGGCCTCTGCAAGTCGAAAATGAGGAAATCTGTTCCCAGAGTGTTCCCAGATGTGAAAGCGTGAAGAGAGAAAACCGCCCCCAATGACCCCCTTCCGCTTTTTCAGGAAGGCCGCCGGGAAAAGGTAATTCTGGTAATCGGTTTTTTCAGCAAGAACTTAATCAAGTATACTCAATGACATATAAGATTTTATTGAAGGTAATTTTTGGGTAAGTGGACGGTAAGCCGATTACCAAAGAACTGGTATTTTTCATCCAAGAAAAAATCCTTATAAATCAATAACCTCACCCCACCCCAACTCAAAAATTACCGAAAATTACCCGCCCGAGTAAGTGTTCAACACTTAGTGCCACGTGGCTTTCAGTACTGCGAAAAAACCAAATTCCCCAAATTACCTTTTCCCGATGGTCTTCCTGAAAATGAAGGATTCGCCCCCTCCTTTATATGGCTTCGTACGGCCACCGCTCTGAGCCGTCTACTGCGGAGATCCGCAGGTCCGCACCCTCGCCTTATGCGCGTGACCACCCGCCACCCTGTCCACTTTCCAGGGCACCGAAGGAATGCAGAAAAATCGACCTATTTAGCGCGCAGGCGTGGCGGGGGGACGACGGCGCGCGCCGCGACCAGTTCAAGGCCGCATCGCCACCTTGCGATGCGATTCCAAAGCTTGTGCTTCCAGAAACCAAGCCCGTTGAGGTCCGGACGAATGGCGTTACGACTCATTCAATTGAATGAGGGAAGGGATCCGACTGCCTCCTAGTTTCAAATCGTCAGCGTGCTACCAGTTCTACAGGGGGCAGTCATGGCGACTTTTATCGGAGACGGCGGTGCCAACGTCCTGACCGGCACCAACAAGAACGACACTCTCAACGGTCTGGGTGGCGACGACGTACTGGGCGGAAGCGCCGGCAGTGATACCTTGGACGGTGGTAGTGGCAACGATCAAATGGTCGGCGGAGTCGGCAGCGATACCTACCTGTACGGCGTTGGCTACGGCAATGATGTGATCGACAACAGCGGTGGCGCTGCCAACGATCTCGACAGTATCCGGCTCCTCAATCTCAATGCTGTCGATATTCGCCTGTATCGCTATGGCAACGATCTAGTGCTGACCGTCCTGGGGACAGGGGAAACGCTCACAGTCAGCCAGCACTTCCTAAGCGCAGACTTCGGCATCGACCGAATCCAGTTTGCCGACGGCAGTCGCTGGAACGGCAGCACGATCCTCGCGAACCTGTATTACCCAACCGTAGTCCCGACCGAGGGCGCCGACATCATTAATGGGAACCCCATCGCTGACGTGTTGCTCGGACTAGGCGGCAACGACACCCTGTATGGCAACGGCGGCAACGACAGTCTCGACGGAGGCATCGGCGCCGACCGCATGGAAGGCGGCATCGGGAACGATACCTACACGGTGGACGATGTCGGCGATTTGGTAATTGAGGCTAGCAATGCCGGCGACGATACGGTGCAGGCCAGCATCAACTACATCCTAGGAATCGGCACTGAACGCCTGACGCTCATTGGCACTGCCGACCTGAACGGCACCGGCAATTCGCTGGGCAATACGCTGATCGGTAACAGTGGCAATAACCTGCTCGATGGCGGCTTGGGTATTGATGTGCTTCAAGGCGGCGACGGTAACGACATCCTTCGGGGCGACTCGGGGACGGACACCTTGCAAGGCGGTGCGGGGGATGACCAGCTCGACGGTGGCGCTAATATCGACAGCATGGCCGGTGGCCGCGGCGATGACATCTACCTCGTCAGCCAGGCAGGTGACACTGTCAGCGAGGCGCTCGACGAGGGCGACGACACGGTTCGCGCTACAGTCAACTACAGCCTCAGCGCAAACCTGGAAAACCTTGAGCTGATCGGCACTGGAAACCTCAGCGGCACCGGCAACGTTCTGGCTAATCGCCTCACCGGCAATGACGGCAATAACATCCTGAATGGTGCGGATGGCAATGATTGGCTGGCCGGGCGACGCGGCAACGATACCTACACTTACGGTCTCAACACCGGCAACGACCGGATCGACAACAGCGGTGGCGCGGCCGCGGACGTCGATACCGTACAACTGAGCGGTCTGAATGCGGGCGACCTGCGCTTTGTGCGCAGCGGCAATGACCTGCTCATGGTAGTGCAGGCCACATCGCAGACGCTGACCTTATTCAATTTCTACCTCGCCGCGGACTACGAAATCGACCGGGCCCGCTTCGCCAATGGCACCGTCTGGAACAACGCCACGCTAAAGGCCGCTGTCAGCAATACGGCGCCGACCTCCACCGACAACAGCGTCACCACCTTGGAGGACGTCGCGGTGATGCTCGACGTGAACGCCTTCGGCAGCTACAGCGACCTCGAGAACTCTCCGCTGGCGGCAGTGCGGATCACCGCACTCCCCGCCGCCGGCAGCCTGCAGTACTACGACGGCAGCACCTGGGTGGAGGTAATACAGGACCAGGTGATCAGCCGCACCGATCTCGATGCCGACAGACTGCGCTACATCCCGGACCAGGACGGCAATGGCGAGGCCTATGCAAGCATCGGCTTCGAGGTCAGCGACGGCACTGACTTTGCCTTAAACGCCAATATCCTCATCATCAACGTCACCCCGGTTGACGATCCTGTGGTGGCCACGGTTACCACCTTGAGCGATGACAGCGGCAGCAGCACGACCGACTTCATCACGAACATTGCCAGACAGACGGTCAGCGGTACCTATACCGGCACCCTCGCCGCCGGAGCAACCATCCAGGTTTCCGCCGACGGTGGCACCAGTTGGCGGACTGCCTCCGCCGACAACTCCACCCACACTTGGAGCGCCAGCGGCATCGCTCTCGTAGCCGGCCTTGGCACCAGCCTGCAAGTTCAGACCATCGATGCCGCTGGCAACGTCAGCACCGGCGTCGGCCATCTTTACACCCTCGACTCCACTGCCGATGCCGACAACGACCTGACGCTGACAGTGGCTGAGAGCCTGATCAACGCCAGTGAAAAGAGCGCGGTGTCCTACACGGTGAACGGCCTCGACGCCGATGCCAGCGCCACCGCCACCTTCACCGATGGCACTAACAGCGTAATTGGTGTCGATGGCATCGTCGACCTATCCGGCCTTATCGACGGGGCAATCCGTGCAACGGTGACAGCCACCGATACGGCTGGTAACAGCCTCAGTCGCACTAGCTACAGCGCAGGTGGCACCACTGTCTTCACCTTCGATGATATTGCATCTGGCAATGCGCTCACGACGCAATATCTGGGCCTGGGCGTGCTCGCATCGGGGGCGTCGGTTTTGTCTTTCGCTCCGTGGCCAACTCACTCAGGACAGAACCTGATCTACAGCTCCACCGGACTTATGTCGTTCAGCATCAGCTCTGCCGTTATAGGTGACATTGTTCATGTGTCAGCTTATGTGTCCGGTGAGGCGAACACCGGGCTGTTTGCCTACGATGCCAATGGCGTCCTGGTCGGACAGGCTCTGCTGCCGACGGATCCCTCCCCCAACACCTTGCTGAGCGTGACTTCATCAGGCAATCCGATTGTGCGGCTTGATATCCATGATGGCGGCGCGACTTTTGGCGTGGATGATCTGACCCTCGTTGAAGCGCACCCGTTCCTGACGCTCGACACCAGCGCCGATATCGGCAACGACTTGGCCGTGCATATCAGCGACCCGCTGATCGGCGACACCGAGAAGACCGCCGTACTCTACAGCGTGATCGGGCTCGACGGAGACGCCAGCGCCACCGTCACGTTCAGCGACGGCGTCAACAGCGTCGACGGAGTCGAGGGCACCGCCGATCTCTCGAGCCTTGCAGACGGTCCAATCAGCGTTACGGTCGCCGCGATCGACACGGCCGGCAACAGCGCCAGCGCAGCGCTGGGGGGAGTGCAAACACTAATGCTCGATGAGCTGAGCGACGGGGATCTGGCGGACAGCTACCAACACCTCGGCGTCACCGCGAGCGGTGCTCAAGTCACCGCTGCAGCGATGAGCATATGGCCCGCCCATTCTGGCTCCAAACTCGCCTTCGCGCCGTCGGGGTTGATGGTCTTCGACCTCGCCCCGGCAATCACTGGCGATGTCGTAACAGTCTCCGCTTACGTCTCAGGCGAGATAGATACCGGCCTGTTCGCCTACGACGCCGACGGCAACCTGGTCGGCCAGTCAGTACTGCCGTTCGCCGCACCAGCAAACACCTTGCTGAGCGTCACCTCGTCGGGCAACCCGATCGTCCGCGTTGAGATCCTCGGCAATCCCACGAGTTTCGCGATCGACGATTTCAGCTTCAGCACCGCCGTCAGCCTGATACTCGACACCAACGCCGACGTCGGCGGCGACCTAGCCATCACCGTTGCTGACGACTTGATCAACAATGCCGAGATAAACGCCGTTGCCTATACGGTCAGTGGTCTCGACCCAGATGCCGGCGCCACCGTGACTTTCAGCGACATGGCCAACAATCAGGTGACTGGAATAGGTGGCCTTGCCGACCTGTCCAGCCTCGCGAACGGACCAATCAGCGTGACAGTCACGGCCACCGACACCGCGGGGAACACCGCCAGTGGCGCCGACACCTCACTCACGCTCGATCGCCTGGCTCCAACAGTCGCGACAGAAATGCGCGTTACCAGAACACTGGAAAGCGCACAGTATCCGCCTACCGTCACTACATTGGCCGATGGTGGCTGGTTGGTAAGTTGGACTGAGTTCGACCTTACTAGTACGAACATATGGGACATCTACGCTCAACGCTACGATGCCGCCGGCGCTGCAATCGGCGATGCATTCCGCGTCAACAACACTACTGTGTCCAGACAGTCCAACTCGAGTGTCACCGCGCTGGCAGATGGTGGCTGGGTAGTGTCTTGGGAATCATTGGACCCCAGCGGTATTCCGTCCACCGACATCTATACCCAGCGCTACGATGCCAATGGTTTGGCACTCGGCGCCGAATTCCGCGTCAACAGCACCCTGACAGCTGATCAATTGAACCCAAGCATCACCGCGATAGCAGACGGTGGCTGGGTGGTGAGCTGGACGTCGAACGACCCAGGCAGCAACTCCTATGATGTCTACGCCCAGCGCTATGATGCCGGCGGCGCGGCGATTGGCAGTGAGTTCCGAAGCAACAGCTCCACGACGTTCGCGCAGTTCAATACGAGCGTCACCGGGCTTGCTGATGGCGGTTGGCTGGTAAGTTGGGAGTCCTACGATCCAACCAGCACCAACTCTCACGACATCTTTGCCCAGCGTTATGGCGCCGACGGCGCGAAGGTCGGCAGTGAGTTTCGCGCCACCAGCACCATCGCCGGCAGCCAAGGTCAGCCAAGCATTGCCGCGCTTGCGGACGGTAGCTGGATAGCAACCTGGTACTCGGATCAGAACGGCGACACTGACATCTATGCCCGGCACTATGGTGTCGACGGCACCGCAGTCGGCGACGAGTTCCGCGTCAACAGCACCACGGCGTTTAATCAATTCGATCCGAGCGTTGTTGCTTTGGCGGATGGCGGCTGGGTTGTGACCTGGTATTCGAACAAGAACGGCTCGGGAGACGTCTATGCCCAACACTATGGTGCCGACGCAACGGCGATCGGAGGCGAAGTTTTGGTAAGCAGCCTTGCTATCCATGAGCAAGCCTTTCCCGCAACTTCCGCGTTAGGTGATGGTGGCTGGCTGGTGACGTGGGCCGTGGCATCTCAGAATGGTATCGACACCGGCATTTACGCCCGGCGTTACGATGCCGCCGGCAACCCGGTGACCGATCATCTGGAGTGGTACGGTGATTCTGGCAACAATGTTTTCAGCAGCACAAGTGAGGTTGATTGGTTTATCGCAGGAACGGGGAATGACACCTTCCAGTTCACCCAGCTACCGAGTACCCGTGCTGATGTAGTCACCGACTTTGCTAATAGCGAGGATCTGCTGGCGTTGAACAACGGAGTTTTCAACCTGCAGGGCCAAACTCCAGGCGACCCCGGCGTGTTGGCCAACGTGACCGGCACTCAGACCGAACAGGTCGGCGCCTACCTGGTGTTCAACCAAACCAGCCAGACCCTCTACTACGACGCTGACGCCACCGCCAATGGCAACGCACAGGCGCTGGTGACCCTGGCTGGCGTGGCGAGTCTCGCGGCAAGCGACGTGCAAATGTTCGCCTAGCAAACAGAGGGCTCAGGCGCATCACCCACGCCTGAGCCGGGCGAACAGCTTCACCAGGTCTGCCTGGCGACTGGTGTCCGTCTTGCGGAACAATGTCCGCAGCTGAGTGCGCACGGTGTTGATGGAGACGTTCAAGCGCTCCGCACAGGCATCCGGGGTGTTGCCTTGCGCCAGGAGTTCGGCCAAGCGCTTTTCCGCTGGACTGAGGTGGAAAATATCGGCCAGCAGTTGGGATTGCGGTTGGTTGTCCAGCAGCGCCAGCAGGACCAGAGGCTTCTGGAAGTAACGGTTGAAGGGCGCATCGGCCGGTACAGGGGTGATCAGCAGATCCCCCGCGTGCGGCCCGGTCAGCCTGAGCCACCCGGCACGCTGCGGGCCGCTCTTGCCACTGGCCTGGCGAACCTGAGCCTGCAAGCTGGCCTCGTGATGCGCGCAGTGCAGCCGCCCGAAGGTTTCATGAAGCGCAAAGCCGACCTGGCTCATGCGCTGCGTGGCGGACTGGTTGCAATAAACCACCCTGCTCTCGCTATCCACCAGCCATAGCGGCGCCGTGTGCTGATCAAGTAACAAGTCACGTTTGGCTAGTTGCAATTCCAACGACTGGATGCGCTCGGACAGGCGGCCGGCAGTCGTCAGGTGGGGTGAGAGGCGGTTGAGTAGCGATTGCTGTCGATCATTGGGAAGCTGGGTGTCCCAGTTGGTGAGCAGCGAAAGAAACGCCTTGGAGGAGGAGGTTTCATAAAGTTTGACGCTGGTGATGTTGCCCAGCCCACAGTAACGGTGGAACTCCTGGTAGTAGGGGCTGTGTCGTATGGCCTCGACACCATAGTCCACAAAATCGTGATACCAGCGGCCAACGGGCTGATTCGGCACATACATGCGCCCCGGGTCGAGATGGCAGTAATACTCGTTATAGGGGCCAACGATGGCAGGATCGAAGCAGCTGATCTCTGAAATCTGCCCAAAGCTGGAGTGCCCGGACTGAATTAGAAGCCCACCCTGCTGCCGACCAGAAGCTTGCATAAGGCTGTTTAACAGTTCACGCCATTTGGCTTCGTCCAATACGCACGCATAGCAAAGGCTTACCAACTCATCGTAGTTCGTCTGCATGTTCGGTTTGGGCATGACGAGCCTCTGGGCAGGGATTTGCCGCGGCAATGGGCTGGCACTGTGCTTTCATATGGCATGCGCCTTGGGTTCCGGCAAGTACACTGATCCACTTGAATTGCCCGGTCGAACCTTTGGCTGATCGCTTTATTTCTACTTCGCTGGATGCCCGCCTGAGAGCCTGTCGTCTCAAACCTCACCACCTCCTCCCCACCCACTCATTCACCTGCTAGAGCCGCGCCTGAACCGGCTCCAGCTCGTTCGCCGTCCACACCTCCGCCGCATCCTTGATCAAGCCGAACCCACCCGCGTTCACCGGCACAATCCCCATCAGCTGCGGCGGGATGCGCAGCGCCGCGAGCATGTCGTCGCGGCTGATGTTCTTGATCGAGCCGAACTCGTCCTTGGCCGCCACCTCGCTCACCGGGATGAGCTGGATGCCGTCCTTCTTACCGCTGGGTGAGTAAACGAACAGGTTGCGGAAGTTGCCCGGGCCTTTGGCGCTCTTCAGTGCCGTGCGCAGATCGGCAATGTCCTGCTCGTTCTGCGTAGCGTCGGTCATGTAGAGGATGAAGCCGGCGTGGCTGCCGTTGTTGTAGTAGCGCCGACGGAACAGCGTGGCCGACTCGTTCAGCAGCGCGCTCTGCAGCGCCACGGACCACTCCGGCAGGCCGTACACCTCCTGGTTGATGTCCGCCTCGCGCAGGTGGCAGATGCTACCCCTCTCGAAGGCGTGTTCCTCCTGCCAGCCACGGATCATGTAGAAGCGGTCCAGGTCCACGCCCCGGCGCATGTAGCGGGCCAGAACCGGCTGCAGGCCGAGCGGTCCCTTCAGCCGATTGCGGCGCATCTCCAGGTAGGCGTTGCCGAAGGTCAGCCAGTCCAGGGCGAACTGCTCGAAGGCCTGGCGCGACAGCAGCCGGTGCGGGATGAACGTCTTCGGCAGCATGTTGCGCTTGAAGTTCAGCCCCGACTGCAGGAACACCCCAGCGCGCACCGACTTGGCCAGCGCATCCGGCGATACCGGCGGCTCGTACCAGCGGCCGTTGTTCCAGATCTCCAGGTAGTCCAGGACCTCGCGGCCATCCCGGCAAAGGGTCGCCAAAGGTGAACAGCTTCGTGCGCGTAGCCACGGCAGTGGTTTCGGTCATCAGTTGATCGCCATGAATCCGGTAATGGCGGCGGTCTGCCCTTCCAGCGGCTCGTTGTGCAGCGCGTGAAACCATCGCGCTGGCCTGGGAGGATGTCGACTTGAACAGCGGCACGGTGACTTTCCGCCGCTCCAAGGTGCGCGGCGCCCAACGGGTGACCAAGACTCGACGCTCAACACGAAAGGTCCGCTTGCTCCCCCCAGCCTTGGATGCCCTAAAGAAGACCTGGGCACTCACTCAGGGAAAAAAGGTGGCGGAAGTAGAAATCGTCCAGCGGGACAACAAGACCAAGCGGAAGGAGAAGCTGCACTTCGTGTTCATCAACACCAACACAGGTGAGGCTCACATCAGCGACTTCAATATCCGAGACCGCTTTTTCAAGGCCCACCTCAAGGCGGCCGGGGTCCGATACCGAGGACCAGGTCAGTGCCGACATACATACGCCAGCCAGCTACTCACCACTGGCGTCGTGCCGATCGATTGGATCGCTGAGCAGATGGGACATACCAACGGCAACATGATCCGTCAGCACTACGGGAAGTGGATCAACGAGGACGGCCCAGACCTAATTGCCATCCTGGAACACGCCCTGGATCTCTGAGCTCTGTTCCCAGATTGTTCCCATCTGGCCACTTTTTTGCCCATAAAAAGACAAAGCCCCTGATTTTCTCTAAGAAAATCATGGGCTTATCTATACGGAAAGTGGCGGTGAGGGTGGGATTCGAATCCTCCCGACCTCAGCACAGCAAAGCCCACCACCGCACAAGGCATTGATATTTAAAGGGTTTAATTTACCCACCTGCACTCTACCGCCCTTTGTCGCACTTCGTTTTCGACACTTTTTCGACAGCTTTACTGAGCCCGAAAGGACCTTGCCTGAAGGGTTGCATCCAGGCTCTTTGTGAGTGCTGCAAATATGCTCGAAAGGGAATCCATGCCCGGATTACCACGGGCGGACAGCATCCGACGAAGGCTTTTGCTCGGCTTACCTGTCGCCACAGCGAGACCTTCGAATCCAAGTGTGGCGTCAATCAGGTCGCGCAGTGTCAGGCGTGCGGCAGCGGTTTCGCCCTGCAAGAACAGGAAGCCTGCTTCGGCAAGCAATGCTCGGCTGAACGCTGGGTCTCGACTAGCCCTCTCAAGCCGGGCTTGATCCCGAGTCAGTGCGATGTCAGATGCTGAGCTGGTCCTGGGAAACACCCAAGGCCTTGGCAATGCGTTCGCGTGTGGCCTTGCGCGGACGGGAAGAGGCTTCCTGCTGCGCATAGGCGGACTGGGTGACCCCCAAGCGGTCAGCCACTTCTGTCTGGGTCAGGCCCAAGTGTTCACGCCAGGCACGGATAGCAGTGGCCCCATCGACCATGCGGCTGACCACATCATGAGGAATCAGGTCCTCATCGAGGCGACGTTGGGCAATGTATTCCTCATAGGGAATGACAACGAACGCCGGCTTGCCGTCCGGGCCGTTGATGATTTGTACGCTAGTAGGTTCGTTCATCGCGTTTCTTTACCTCCTGGACGTCGACCACCCTGATACCTCCATCCCAATCAAAGAGGACACGGTAGTTGCCAACCCTGAGCCGGTATCCGTATTGGTGGTTGGCCAGTGCCTTCACGTTCTGACAATCGGGCATCCTGCTGAGCTCGCCCACCGCATCACGAATCTGCATCTGGTGCTGCTGATGAAGCTTGAGCAGCTGCTTAACGGCCTTCCTGGTCCAGTTAACTGAGTTCATCGCAAAATATTAGCCTTTTATTAGTTTTTGTTAAACAACCTAATAACTAGGCAGCCATCCCATACCTCACGTATCGCTCCTCCAGCTTCTTGGCGAGGTGCTTCTTGAGCCAGGTCCTGGACCTGCCCTTCTCGCGGTAGTACTCCTCCACCAGGTGGAAGATCGGCAACGTCTTGAGGGCTGCCCAGCAGGACGGGAAGTCCATGCGATTACGGGCGAAGAGCGTGATGGCGTTGCCCAGCATCAGCTCTATGTTCTTTCCCGAGAAACCCCGGGCGGTCTTGTAATAGCGGCGGTAGACGAAACGTTCCAGGGGCGTTTCGAAGCGGGTTTCGGTCTGCAGGATGGTCCAGAGCGGATCGGTGTAGCGCTTGTTGTGCAGGAGCTTGAAGTTGCCCAGGCCGTACTCGAACAGGCCCTGGAGGTGGTTGGCGAGTTCGGCGAAGGTGGACGAGTCCAGGATGTTGCCCTGGGCGTCGTGAGAGCCTTGGGCGAACTGTTCGACCACGGAGTGGTGGAAGCGGAACTCGATGCGGTAGACGTCCTGGTCTGGGTCATAGTTGGTCGGATCGGCCTCAAAGGGGTTGTCGGTGTCGCGCCAGCGGTTCTCCCAGTAGTCGAGCTTGTCGATGGCCCGGGCCTGGGTGGTCTTGTTGTAGAGGGCGCATTGCAGGGCACCTGCAGAGCCGAACAGGAAGGATTGACCGCGGCTGTAGGTGGCAGCCATTTCGTCGAATTCGATGGTGCCGATGCCGTCGAACTGGCGAACGTTGCGGGACTTGCAGCGCATCCTGGACACGAGGTCGGCTGATGGTTTCCAGCCCTGGAAGTCGACAGCCAGGTGCACGGCGCACTGGCTGGCCTCGCACACGGTGAGAATCTGCCGGGCCAAGTCATCGAGGAGCTGCTGCAGGTTCTTTGCCGAGTGCTGTTCGATCAGGTGTGGGCTGGCTTCGATCTTGAGGTGTGGTCCCGGGGAATCCGACTTGACGTTGAAGTTCTTGATCAGCAGGACCAGGCCAAGGTCAGCGTTCTGCAGCTTGTACTGGTAACCGGAGTCCCGCCCTACCCGTCCTGGATGCCACTGATGGCCCGCAAAGGTGACCAGGTCAGTCCCTTCGAACAGGGCGAAGATATCTGGGCGAATCACTCCGCGGTAAAGCTGGCGAAGGGTGTCGACGTGGCAACCCAGGATGCTGAGCTTGCGCATGTCGATGAATGCTCCTGATTCAGGGTTCAGGAAGTAACGACCGGTAGGCGTCTCTTCAAAGACGCCACTCTCGTCGAAGTGGATTCGGACCAGGTCCTTTGCAGGTTTCATTTCTGTGTTCCTCTGTGGTGTCCAGTGCGATGCAGAGAATGTTTAAAGACGTGCTACAGGGACGTCTCCCGGCCCGCCCTGGCGCGGCCGAGCCCATCGCCGGCTGCGCCGACTCCCGGCTCGGCCGCGCTCAGGACGGGTAAAGCAAGGGGACGTACTGGATCACGCACCTTCACGGTGTCGGCGGCGCCATGGATGCGGGCAGTGAGCAGGACGACCAAGTTGGTGGAGCGGCTGCGGTTGCTGGTTGAGCGGAACAGCGGCCCCAGCAAAGGCACCTCGGAGAGGATCGGAACAGCCGTGACCGACCTGTCGGTTTGTTCCGAACGTAAGCCGCCCAAGAGGACGCCCTCCCCGTCCTGGAGCTGAACCCGGGTGCTGATGCGGCGGGTGTTGGTGATGATGTCGGCGGCGGTCTTGTCGTCGGCCACGGTGGAGGCGGACTGGTTGACCTCCAGCTCGATGGCGTTGGCCGGGGTGATGAACGGGGTGACCTCGAGGGTGACGCCCACATCCTGGCGCACGATGGTCTGGAACGGGTCGGAGGCCGGCGTGGAGCCGCTGGTGGTCTGCCCGGTGATGAAGGGCACGTTCTGGCCGACGACAATGGAGGCGGGCTCACGGTTGAGGGTGAGCAGTTGCGGCGTGGAGAGGATGCGGTTGTTGCCGGTGGCTTTCACCGCCTGCAGGAAGGCCGAGAGGGTCGGACCGGAGAAGGTCAGGCTAAAGCCAAGGTCGGACTTGTCGGAGCCGCGCAGGGAGATCCCGCTGGCGTCGATGCGCCTGGAGTCGAGCCCGACGTTGAGGCCCAGGGCTTCGAAGTCGTTGTCGGACAGTTCAGCGACGACGGCGGTGATGATGACCTGCCGACGAGGCCGGTCGATTTCCCTGACCACCGCACGGATGGTGTCGAGCTGGCTGCGGGTGGCAGTGACGATCAGCGCATTGGAGGTGGGCGAAGGGCTGACCATGCTCTGGTTGCGGTGGCCGTCCTGAGTGTCGCTCCTGGAGTTGAGGACATCCTTGACCGCCTGGTGGGCGAAGTCGGACTGCAGGTGCTGCAGTTGGACCACGTCGGTGACCAGGTCCGGGGATTCCTCGACGGCCTGGGCGCTGATGCGCAACGTGGACGGCGTGCTGGAGAAGTGGAAACCGGAGGCGAGCACGGCGTTCTCCAGTAGTTGTTCCAGTTCCTTCGGGCCGCTGTAGGTGGCGAAGATGGAGACGGGCGCGGTGCGGATGTCGGAGCCGACCACCACAGACTTCTTGAGCTGCTGCGCGGACCATTCAACGAAGTCCTGCAGGGTGGCGTCGTAGAGTTCGACGCGCTCGGCGGCAGTGGCCAGGGGCGCCTGCAGGGCGGCGATGAGGGCGAGTGATCGGGTGGGTATCCAGTCCATGGCGGGATCCTCTAGCGGAAGACGGAGTGGTAGTCGGCTTCACGGACCAGGAGGGCTTCGCGGGGACCCCGGTCCTTGACGGTGATGCCTTTGGCGACGAGGTCGTCCTGGGTGATACGTTGGTCCTGGCTGTCGCGGAACACGTAGAGGGTGTTGCCCGCCAGCCGGCCATAGGTGGCGATGCGCAGTTCACCGTATTCCTCGGCCAGCGGTTGGGTGGTTTCAGGGACCGGAGCCGGGGCAGTGGGCTGTTCCTGGACGACGGTGGCCGGTTGGGCGGTGAAGGCGATGGCGCCGAAGATCGGCACGGCCAGCAGGAGCGCGCAGCAGGCGCCGAGGAAGAAGGCGTTCAGCACGCGGGTACGGCGGAAGAAGATGCGGGTGGTGCGCATGAAGAACCTCCAGTTGCGCAGGGCTCGTGGAAGGCGGCGGCGCCAATAGCCGGGCGGCAGCATGGAGTAGGAGCCTTTGTCGTAGCCCTCGTCGTACTCCTGGGTCGTGTCGTAGTAGTCGTAGAACTCTTCGCCGCGGTAGTACCAGTCATCCACCTTGGGCGAGTTGAACTTGGCGCCGTACTTGACGATGGCCTGGTGCAGTTTCGGCAGCTTGCCCTTCCAGCGGCCGAGGGTGATCAGCTGCAGCGGCCAGCGGAACATGAAGGGGACTTTCAGGCGGTCCCAGCGGTTGATGTAGACGACGTGCTCAGCGATCGATTCGCGCACCTGCTTGTCGATGACGTTGACGTTCTGCACGCAGAGCCAGAGGTCCCAGCGGCGCTTGCGCAGGTACAGGAAGAACTTGAGCAGGTCGGAGCGGCCGCCCTGGTTCCAGTCGCGGGAGTTGAGCCAGACGCCGGCTTCGTCCAGGAAGATCCCGCCGAACATTTCTTCGTCGTAGGTTTCGTGGCCGACACCGAGGCCGCGCAGGTCCGCCCCGGTGGGCAGGTCGGGCAGGCGCACGAGGCGCGAGTAGGTATTGCCGGGCTTGCACAGCTTGCCCATGAACACGTCGACGTTGACCGCGACGCGGCGGCGGGCTTTCAGGTACTTGAGGATCTGCATGACCAGCAGCAGGGTTTTGCCCGCCCCCAGCTTGCCGGTGACGATGTAAACGGCCATGGGCGCCTCAGGTGTGGATGAACTTTTCGGAGAGCCGCGTCACCCAGAGGAAGATCAGCGATTTGATCTTGGCCACGACCAGGAGGGTGACGCAGAAGGACAGGTTGCTCGGCACGAACATCCGGCCAATTTCCAGCATCCAGGGCGGGCCGAGGTTGGCTATCTGGTCGAACAGCAGGCTCACCGCGAAAGCCAGGGCTTCGATGGCCAACCCGATCGCAACGATGACCAGCAGGAGGATGCCGACCTTCTTGAAGAACTGGGCGATGAAGCCCATGACCGGGCCGATCAGGGGACCGAAGAAGCCCAGGAGCAGCTTGGCCAGCCCGCCGAACAGGCGGGGGAACAGGGTGCGCAGAAAACCGATGATCCAGCCCATGCTCAAAAGCCTCCCTTCGCGGCTTTGGCGTCTTCCTGGCGCAGGGCGGCGTAGAGGATCTTCCAGAGGCCGATGACGGTGACGATCCAGATGACGTACTCAAGCAACGGCTTGAGCCGAGTGAGTTCGCACACCGGCAACACGAGCGAGGCGCGGTAGTCGCCCAAGGCGAAGTTAATGGTGTAGTTGGCGCAGCCCATGGCCGAAGGCAGTAGTCGGTCCAGGACGTTATTGAGGCCGACTTTGTGGCCGTCGGCGCCGAACCACCCATCGGTCACCGTCTTCGGTAGCGCCTTGAGGGCGGCATCCACTTCGGCTTCGCGTTCGCCCAGGATCTTGTCGGTCTGTTTGCCGATCTGCTCGGCCAGTGCGTCACCCGCGCCCTGCCCTGCCGCTTCCGCATCGCCATCGGAGCCTGAGCCGGACTCGTCGTATTCTTCGCCGAACAGGCCGTCGAGCAGTTCGCCGAGCTGGCCCTGGATATCGGTGAGCAGGGAGTTGGTCTTGTCGATCTTCGGGCCGAGTTTCTCGCCCAGGTCTTCAATGGCCTGGTTGGTCGCGCCTGCATCGGAGCCTTGGGAGCTGCTGCCCGTGCCGGTGGAGGGGC
This sequence comes from Pseudomonas sp. BN606, assembly GCF_029873115.1. Taxonomy (NCBI): domain Bacteria; kingdom Pseudomonadati; phylum Pseudomonadota; class Gammaproteobacteria; order Pseudomonadales; family Pseudomonadaceae; genus Pseudomonas; species Pseudomonas sp. BN606. The sequence continues at coordinate 27,108 of NZ_SSOF01000022.1, forward strand.
GCGGGTCGTTGGTGTCGTCGCCGTCGGCATTGCCGCCATTCTTGGGGTGATCGGACGAGGACTCGGGGATCTGCTTGGTGGGGTCGTTCGGGTCGTAGCAGACCTGCTTGCCGTTGAAGTAGCCGCAGTTACGGTTGGGCTTTTCGGCTTCCATGCAGCGGTAGGTGCCGTTGAAGTAACCGCAGCCGGGTTCTTCCTGGAAGCAGCCCTCTTTTCCGTTGATGGTGCCGCAGCCGGGCTTCTTCGGGTCGAAGCAGGTTTCTACGCCGTTGGCCGACACGCAATTGGAGTCGGGGTCATCGGGCTTGGGCTGGGAGCAGTCCTCCCCGGCGCAGGTGTCGGGGGCGGTGCCATTGGATTCGCCGGAGCCGTAGAAGCTGCCGGTGCATTGGTAGGTCTGGTTCTCCAGGATGGAGACGCAGGACTTCTTGCCGCCTGCGGTGTACTTGCAGCCCTCGAAGGCGACCTGGTCGTCGCAGACAGCGAGCTTGAGGGTGGTGTTGTACTGGCAGACCTGGGTTTTGAGGATTTCCTGGCCGGTGGTGGCAGCGCAATCGGCAAGTACCGTGCAGCCTCCGGATTTGGCGTCATAGTCAGTGCCGGGCGGACAACTATCGCCAAAACGGCTGGCCGTCCGATTGTACTGAACCATTGTGCCAGTGCTGGGGTGGATATAGCCGCACTGAACTACCGAGGGTGAACCCCATTTGTAGATTCCACCGGGATACGCGCTCTGGGCAGCTTGGCAAGCCAGCAAAGCCGATGGATAGCGGACGGCGCTGTTTGTCAGTTGCCACCAATAATCCACCGCCCACCCAAATTGCCCCCACACCATCAGCATGAGGGCAACCAGAATGCGGATAGCCGTACGCATCTATCCGCGTCCTGCTTAGGCGCCAGCGGCGGAGAAGATGCGGCCCGCCAGCTTGAACAGGGCCACACCACCACGGATAACGCCGAACAGCACGGCACCGGAGGCCATCAGAATGCCGAAGGCCTTAGCCAGGTCGAGGAAGACCTGGGTCAGTTCCGGCGGGATTTCAATGGCGGCGTTGGCCGTGCCCGCGGTCATGGCGGCGGCGATGACGGTGTAGAGAATGGCATGCTTGATGCCCAGTGCTTTACCGACACTGGTGCCGTTCTGGTGAGCGATGGCGCCGGAGCGCACGGTGAGTTGCTTTTGCATGGGATGGTTTCCTTATGCAGATGAGGCGTCGATGATTTCTTTCCAGCCGAGCCGGAACTGGCCCCAGGCGACGCCGACCCCGAGAGCCCCTACCATGAATCCCGCAATCAGCAGGTACTGCGCCCAGGTGAGCGCGATGCCTGCTGCCGATGGGATCGACAATCCCAACCAGGGCACTTCCATAGCCTTACCTCTGGTGTCCGTGGATGAGTCCGAGTGCCATGAGTTGCAGCACCCCGGTTATGAAGTGGAGTGCCCACAGGTCACCGAGGGTGATCTGGGCGAGCATGGAGTTGATGGTTCCCATGGGTCGTGCCCTCCCTGGTGATCTGTGGGGCCGAATCAGGCCGCAGCCTTGCCGGATTGACCGGGCACCACGCCCAGCAGGTGCGGCTGGCTCTTGCCACCGGCTGCGCTGACGAGGGTGCAGAGGAATTTGATGGGGGTCGGTTTTTCGAGGCTTGAGGTCTGGTCGAAGACGCCGACGTCGGCGGTGACCTTCTGCACCAGGTAGCCGCGGTTCTGTTCGCGTTCGGCCGCGCTGATGGGTTCGCGGGCGATGATGGCGGAGCAGTAGGTGCGCCCTTCAACGGTGACTTTCTTGACGTTGAGGCACAGGGCGGTGAGTTCGAATTGCATGGTGTTTCTCCTTTCTGGCTTTTTGCCGCTTTGGCCGGCGGGTTAGTGCCGGGCCGGTTTCTTCCGTGTGGCGGGAGGTTTCGCTCCCTCGTGTTCGGGCTCCGAGGTGGGGGGTCTTTACCCCGCACCCCGCGCATCCCCTTCGGTCTTGCTGCGGACCGTAGCCATCAGCCCCAGGGCCGCAAGGCACGCGCCTTCGGCGCTTTTCAGCCTTGCCCCCCTGTGTCTGCTGGCTCCTTGTGGTCCGCGACCGAAGGTGACGGCGACGGGGTGGGGGTAAAGGGATCGGTGCTGCCTGACAGTTCGTCAGGGCAGCCCAGCCGGACCCATTGCGTGAGCACGGCACCCGCCAGGGTCCAGAGGTCGGTGCCGCGTTGGTGTGCTTCGGTTTGGAGGGCCAGGTGTACCGAGCCGGGGGCGCTGACGTAGAAGCGTCGCTCCTTGTCCTCGATCTCGTTCTGGCGGGGTGGGATGGTGCTCAGGGTGGTCATGCCGGGTCCTCGCGACATTCGGTGGATTGGGGGGCGATCAGTTCGCGCAGGGGCGCCGGGCGGATGCGCTCGGGCTGGGTGCGCAGGTCGGCCAGGAGGTCGGCGGGGATCTGCAGCGCGAAGAGGTCGGGTTGGCTCGCGGGGCTGTGCTGCAGCGCGGCGAGGATCTGGTCCAGTTCCTGGACGGTGAAGATGCAGGGGTACTGGCCGCCCTCCTCGCCTGCCGGGAACACGCCACGGCGGGCCTGGAGGTAGGCAACCAGGGCCTTGCGCTCAGAAGAGGTCGGGCTGTTCATTGATGGGTCCTGGATGTGCCGTGGTGACGTGGGGCGTGGGTTTGCCTTGGTCCTCGATCACGTAGAAGTACTGCGGCGGCTTTTTGCGGCTGAGCGCGCAGCGGCAGGTGGTGGGCTGGACGATCCAGCGGCCATCCAACTGGTACACGCGGTGCGGTGTGCAGTGCGGGCCGTGACCTTTGCCGGTATACGGCGCTTCGGGGCCGGCCAGTTCCGGGAAGCGTTCCAGGAGCGAGCAGCCCGGTTTGATGTGTTCGGGGGTGAGGCGGTATTGGGCGAGGGTCATTGGGCGCCCTCCCCTTGGTATTGGACGGCGGTGCCGATGAGGTGGCCGTAGCCGTGGGCCTCGCACTGGCCGCGCATCTGTTCGTCGATCCAGGAGCCTGTGGTGGGCGGGACCTTGGGGCAGTCGGTTTCCAGGGCGCGGGGCTTGAGGATGGTGAGGATCAGCAGGACCGCGCCAACGGCCAGGAGCAAGATGAATTGGGTGCGGAAGTCGAAGATGAACATGGTCAGGCCTCCATGGCCAAAGCCAGTTGCTGTCCGAAGGCGCACCTGGTCGCCGGTGGAAAGGCGAGCTGGGCGATGACATAGCGTCCCCACTGCTCTGCAATGGCGTCAGCGATACCCGGACAGGTGCGACTGCGGTTCTTCCAACATTCCGGGCCCGGCCCCATTCGATGAACGATCGGCGAGCGGCCGGAGGCTATCCGCGTGGGCTGAAGCTTCGGTAGTCCCTGTAGCCAGAAGTGGGTTTCCTTGATCTCGCCGTGGCCGAACATCCAGGGCTGGACGATCTGGTCGGGCTTGCGGATCTGGTCCGAGATCACCGACCTGGGGGCCTCCAAGGCCTTGAAAGGAATCGGCGCATTCATGAGCGCGCGGACGAAATCCAGTGCCCTTGCCTGTCGGCCGTCAGCAATCTTGGCGGGAAAGTGGCGGGCGCCTGAAACGGCCAAGTCGGTGCACGGTGGATGGGCGATCAGCAGATCCCATCCCCACTCGAGCACGTCCAGGACATTGCCGACGATGTGCTCACCTGGAGCTTCGGAAGGAAGCAGGTCGCAGCTGACGGCGTAAAAGCCAACGCGAGTCAGGGCGTCTCGAACGCGGCCGGAGAACTCGCAGGCCACCAGAGCAGTCGGCTGTCTCGCGGGCACATAGCCGTATGAGCAGGAGACGGCAGACATCAGAAGTCCTCCTGCTCCAGGAGCTGCTTCACCACCAGGGCGACATTGACCATGCGGTGGCGGCCCATGCGGATCGTGGGCAGGTAGCCCTTGTCGCACCAGCCGCGGACGTGTTCCTGCTTTTCCTCCATGCCGATCCAGACGGCGAACTGGCGCCAAGGCATGAGGGGTGGGCAGTTAATGAATTGGCCCGCTTTGAGGTCGTCTACTTCCATGTCCATGCACATTCCTGCACTATGCTTGCTTGGTAGAAATCACTGAGTAGTGAGTAATATCTACCAAGAAAGCTATCCCGGATGAACAGCCTTGTAAATCCTACTGAGTAGATATTTTTCAATGATAAAAGACAGATTGATTAGTCTTTTCAATAGGCAACGAACCACAACCTGGTTCGAAAAACAGACGGGAATTGATCGCTACCGCTGGCAGAACGTGCGGAATGGCAAGGCGCGGCTTTCAGATGCGGAGATCGAGGCTGTGGTTGCCCTCTTCCCTCAGTACGCCTACTGGCTTGTGACGGGGAGCATCGCCCCAGAGATTGGCCAGGTCAGCCCTGACTATGAAGCGGCCAGCCGAAACTCAGCAGACAGTCCGAGAGTGGGATGAGACTGACGAAAGAGATTACTAAGCGCTGGTTTGCCCGTGAATAGGCAGGACCAAACAGGGATTCTCGATCTGAAAAATGATAGAGGCATAAGTCAAATCAAATACGAATCCGCAGCAAGCCGAATTCGTAAATTACAACTACAGAATCTCAACCAAAGTTCGAACGAAAATTAAACTCACCGTTAAACAAGGAATAACTATGGAAGTTAAATCAAGGATTTTTGACCTAAGAATTAGCTCGGAAAATATCTTAATTGAAACCACCCTCGGAGCCTATACAGACCTAATCAGGGAAGCATTAGACAAAAATCCTTTTCAAAGAAAGCGCGTAACATCTTCAAAGACAGTATATTCGCTACTTAGAGAAGACATCAAAAAGGGTTGCGTAATCCCTCCCATCGTATTAGCCCTCTCATTGAACGGAAGTAAGAACGACCCTCAAAACAGACTACCTAACGAAGATATTCTCAAGGCTATTAACGACGGCAGGCAAAACCTGTTAATCCTTGACGGCCTTCAACGAACGCACTCATTTCTCGATGTACTAAAAGAATGCAAACCGGAAGAGGTAGAAAGTGTCCGCAACACTCCGATCAGAGTCGAGGTTTACATAGGGCTCAATAAAATTGGCATTCTCTATAGAATGCTAACCCTGAACACTGGGCAAACTCCCATGTCTCTTCGCCAACAAATCGAAATGCTGTACCTAGACTACTATGACGCTGGAGTCGACGGTGTAAAATTTGTAAGAGAAGTAGACTCCGAGCACGCCACACAGCCAAATGAATTTAATTTCAAAGAAATTATCGAAGGTTTCAACTCGTACCTTGAAAGAAACGAGCAGCCATTAGAAAGATCCGACATACTTGAAAATATAAAGAGCCTTGAAAAGCTTTCACACGAAAACAATAACAAAGACCTATTCAAAGAATACGTCAATGCACTGTACACATTTATCACAAAAACAATCGACCTTCTTGATGGTATAGCGTTAGAAAAGAGCGAAAATCCCAGCATAAGCCTGTGGGGTAAGGATGCGAAGCAGTGCCTAAAGAAAACACAGGTATTTGCGGGTTTCGGAGCTGCAGTCGGCAAACTAAAAGACCACGAAATAATTAATGACCTAAATGACATAGTTGCACACTGCGACAATCTTAGTTTCAACACGGAAGGAAAGGACTTTTTGCTGGAGCTAAACTCGGCGCTTTATTGGATATCAAAGAACACCAGCAAGATTGGTAACGCCCAGCGCATGTTTTTCCAATTCTTTTTCAGAGAACTCTTTAATAAAGATTCCGACTCCTTTCTTAATCTCCAGAAGAGCATAGAAAGCGGAATGCACAAAACCAAGACTCAACTCTTCTAAAATGAAAGTACTTCACGAAACATTAGAAATAAACCTTCAACCAACTTCCATTACTTTGGATGAAGAAAACAATGCATGGCTTATAGAGCTATCGAGCGGAGCACCTGGAGAAAAACTATTTATCACAACCCCCAAAATAGAGTGCAACACTGAGCTTGTTCTAAGCCACAAATACATTCACCAGGTCCTCATTAGCAACTACTTGCAAGAAAATAATTACTGCGAGCTAAAGTTTAAAAACGAAACAATCAACAAAGTCATTGGCTTCCTCTTTCCAATTTCAACCCTATCAAGCCATGAATCATCCTTGCTCGACAGCAGCATACCTGAACCAATAAGAGGCCACGCACTTGCTGCAGCCACAGAACTTCTAAAGGGAGATCTCGGACAGACCGACTTTAAAGAGGTTGCCTGGGGAGAAAGCTATCCAATAACGTATTTTTATAGATATGATTTGGCAATTTCAATATATAGCAGAGACAGAATTTCAGAAGACATAAATGAAGCAACAAAAATCACATCTGGACTTTTTGCGAGCTTTGCAGACATAAAGATTTACGAACTAAAAGACAATAAACAACCCCTAAGACCCAAGCTAGCGAGCGAGCCATTTATTACAAGCAGCAGAATCCACATGCAATCTTGCTCTGCTCAAATCGGGAACAACAGTCTAAACTTCCTCAGAGAACACGTAGCTCAAACCGACGCAAAAGCCAGCGAACCAATTGTTAGATTCTTCTTGCAATATCAATTCTTCGAGCTTCTGATGCAAGAAGTATTCTCCAGGATTATAAAGAGCTTCCTGACTGAAGCAGCGAAGCCCGACTACCAGGCTGATGCATGGAAGACCAAAACTTTAGTTGGAAAACTTAATGAAAAAACAGGTGAAAAATATCGAATCGGTAGACTGCTAGGCTTCCTTTCTCAGAAATTTCCTGACGAAACCAAAGCATTAAATGAAGAGTGCACTGATTTCCTAAAGAACATCAACGCGGAAGAAGACCCCAACGAATCCGAACCAAAAACCTACTATAAAGTAAGGAACGCAATCTTCCATGGATTTGGCGCAAACAATATAAAGAACGAAGAAATCGAGAGCATTTGCGACGCCACCTCCAATATAATATATAAATTAGCACTCCACTACGAAGATATCTCACCTTTCTTTGAGACCAGAAAGGACGAATCACCCACGACCACCGACAATACTCAATGATAAAAAATACGAAGAGAAAAGCAATGAATTAAACCTCTCATCAACCAGATCTACCGCTAGTAATGGAATACAAATGAAATACCTGGAAGAAACCAAAGAAGAGGCCAGCAATAAATTTGAGGCCTATCTTGCAATAGCAGCAAAATTCGCAACCGAAAACTTCAAGGTCATAGTGGCTACGGCTCCGTTAGCCTTCGGATTCATTGTCTTTCTGTTCTATTTCACAAAGCATGGCTTCTATCCCAGCTTCGACATTTTTCAGTTTTCATCCCTTCTCATCTCGGCTTTCTGCATAGGCGCATTAGCGTTCATCATGCTTGCCGCACTGACAGCGTTCCCAGGAACCTTCATAGTTCAAAATTTTCTGAGAAGACAAGAAATCAAGAAAACCATTTCAAAACTCACTGATGGGCGTACAACTGGAGAGCAGAGCAGGGTTATATTTTTCTCACTCCGAACTGTGGTTCTTTGGCCTTGCGTGGTCAATGCTGCAGTGACCTTCTCGTCCCTGGAACTATTCCCAGGCCATCTCCTCTGGTTTATGCTGATCTCGCCGATCGCGGTTTCCATCCTCTTCTCACTTGGCCTGACGCAGTCCCTATACCTGAACTGGAAGAACGTTGGAATCTACATACTCGCTAGCTCTCTCACCCTGTTCTTCTCAACCTTGCTATTTATAAAACTTCCGGTGCCATAGTTTCGTCATTATCAGACTCTCCATTTGAAACACTGTTCATTACGGTTCTGGCAATAGTTATTGCTTCCTTCGTAGCCATGACTGCAATGGCAAATCTTGGGGGAGCGAAAGTCCTGGCATTAGCCAGCATCTTGTTCTCGTCTCTTATGCTGTTTTACGGTGGCGCCCTGACCGATCTACCAAAGAACGTGGTACGTGTACTTGGGTTAGGCGAATACGACGCCAAGGCAATAATCTTCACAAAGGACTATTGCGAAAACTTTGAAAACACGCAGAACATCAAGTTTTCAGGAAATTGCGCAATTCAAGGCGCGAAAATTATTTGGTCGCTTGGCGAGTCATTCGTAATTTCAACCAAGGACAGAGAGAACAAACCGATTAAGGTGCTCCTACCGGCGCGCTATGTTCAGTCAGTAATCAGAGAGGCTGACGTACCAAAGCGGTAGCGATTGGCTTCACTCCAGGACTAAACGCCCTATCTTGATATAGAGCGCCTCCACCATTCCTTTAGCGTTCTGAGCGTAATGCAAGCCACGATGGCAATTGGGGCAAATAGCCACGGCGTTGGCCACAGTATCAGAGCCGCCATCTGCAAGCCGCCGAACATGGTGCACTTCAAGAAAGGGCAACCCATCGCTATCCAAGAACGGCGCCTGATTACCGCAGCACTCGCAATGCCCTTTCGCGCTGTCTAGCACCCAAGCCTTAACCGCCGGGTCGCGCTCGTACTGAGTAATGCTTACGGTCTTGCCCTCAGGCTTTTTCTGTCCTTCTGGCGGAGCCTTGTAACGACCGCGCTTTTCCCTAACCTGCTTTTCAAACTCAGCCACCGGAGCCGAAGGCTGCTGCTCGATGTCGTTGATGAATGATTCGATCAGGGCTGCCATATGTGTCCCGACATTCTTCTTAGGCTTAAGCCCTGGAAGCCAATCACGCCCCATCAAGGACAAGACATAGGAGATGTTTTGCATCCGGAACTCGAAGGACTTTGCCGTCCGCCCGAACTGTTCAGCTAGCGCGTCGTAATACGCCTTCTTAGTGACCTTCTGCCCTGCCCTAACCTTGCCAGCGATCTCCAAATACGCTTTCACCGATGCCCTGAGTTCTTCACCGCTCCATCCATCACCCACAGCTTCCCCTTAGCGCAGCACCGCACGTATGAATTTTCATACAGGCTATCAGGAAAGATTCTGACGAAACACGTTCTGTCAGGGTGTAGGAAGTCCTCTAATCCAGCCCCTCCAATGTAAAGATTCCCGCCACAGTGCAACGCTGTGCAGCGCGGGAAGCCGCACCCTTCCACAATCTGGCTTTCTGGGCCAAAAGCACCTCCAAACCAAGGAGGAGCCCATGAGCATCGAGCAGCTTCAAGACGGCCGCTGGTTCGTAGACGTTGAGCCAATCAAAGGAAAGCGCTTTCGGAAACGCTTCAAGACGAAAGCGGAAGCCGTTCGCTTCGAATCCCTGGTTCGTCAGCGACTCGTCCAGGACACCGAATGGAATCCCAAACCCAAGGACAAACGCCGACTTTCCGAGTTGGTTGGTCGATGGTTCGACCTGCACGGCCATACGCTGTCGGATGCAGCACGTCGCAAGCAAGTCTTGCTGACGCTTGCCAATGAACTTCGAGATCCACTCGGCCGGGAGCTGACTGGCAACCAAGTCAACGAGCTACGCAGGGTACAGATGGAAAACGGCGTAGCCGGGAAGACGCTTAATAACCGCCTGGGCTACTTGAAGGCTGTATTCAACGAGCTGTATCAGCTGGGCGAGATCGAGTACCGGAATCCACTGGAGCGGGTGCGGCCAATCAAGCTCCAGGAGCGCGCGCTATCGTTCCTGAGTCAGGAAGATATCAGCACATTACTCAAGGCCCTGGACGCGCGAGACAGCTCCCCTCACCCGCCGATGATTGCCCGGGTTTGCCTTGCAACGGGCGCACGCTGGGGCGAAGTGGAAGGCCTCGATCCCACCCTGATACGTAACGGCACCGTCACCTTCGCCAATACCAAGTCAAAGCGCACCCGTACCATTCCCATCAGTGCCGAGCTGGAGAAGACGCTGAAGGCCCACTTGGCTCGTCACGGGCGCTTTACACATTGCATGGAGACATTCCGGCGGGTGTTGCGAGCAACAAACATCAACGCACCCCAGGGCCAGGCCAGTCACATCCTGCGGCATACCTTCGCGTCTCACTTCATCATGAACGGCGGGAACATCCTGACGCTGCAGAAGATCCTTGGTCATGCGTCGCTGACCATGACGATGCGGTATGCGCACCTATCGCCGGATCATCTGCAGGATGCAGTTAAATTGAATCCACTTTTACAGAGCGAGGAAAACTGACTCTAAGAGAAACGGACTATCGCACTGATTTTTTCGGCAATCATTAGAGTTCCTTCCTTGGCCCCTTCAACAATCCATCCACCTAGCTCGCCACTAAATCGGCAAATATGCAAAAGAGGCTTATCCAAAGCATCAGTCACAACAGCCAGACGATATGAATCTGACTCCAAAATAAATGCCTTGTATTCGTTCGGAGTCAGCTCGATAGAGAACTCACTACCAGACAGCCCCTTAACCTCTATCCGTAGCTCAGACTTTCCCGAGACTGCCTTGAGATCCCAACCCAGATTATCTCTTTCGACACTCTCAACCTCATAGCCAAGAGACTCGAAATGACGGCAACACGTGTTAATTGCGGACTTCTCTATTAACGCTTTTCGCTCCTGGTCTTGACGACTACTTCTCTTTCCTTTTCCCGTCTGAACCCCGCGCTTGCCATTAACGAAGGAAAGGATTTCTTTTACATACGGTACGCTTTCCTCGCTATCTGCATACCAAACGTTAGATTGCCCCATACCGCCTTTTACTTGTCGGGGTATTTCACATGTACGTTGATCCACTTCCAACAAGACAGCTTGGTCTGCCGGGGCGCTGATCCTATATCCATCAATCTCGTTACGCTTATGAGCCGGGGGCATCTTGGAAAATGTCTGGTAGTGACGAAAAACCGTTGCATTCTTATACCAACCAACAACAGCGGTCCCACCGGTCGGACGAGTAGCGGTCCATATCACTGTAATTCCCGATATCAAGTCATCATTCTGTTGGGCACCAAGCCGTTCGATATTTATTGTCCCACCCGACGGCTGCACATATCCGTGCAAAATACCGCCATCTGCCGAAAAGTTGCACATCTCATGGCCGCGACCTTCCGATTTCACGTAAGAGCCACCGCCGCGAATCTTATCTCCTGAACGCTGCCCTTGATATTTTTCCATCCAGCCGATGTTACAAAACAGAACGCTCATTATCTAAACCTTCCATGCGAATTATTAATATTGGCACAACACAGCGGGGACAAAAAAATCGACTAAGAGGACGCAGCCCTTTTACTTTTTGGCAAGGAGTAAGTGACCTTTGTTCCATCCTCTTTGACGTAATTACGCTGCCGTAGCACCTGGTAAACACTTTCAATCTCTTCGATAGTTTGCTTACCCAGCTTGGCGCGAATGGTATTGAGCAGCGTCTTGATGGTTCGCGGCCGGGATGCCTTACGGCCGACCAGGTCAGCGATCACCAGGTTAATGTCAGCCTCATTGACCGCCTTCGTTGTTTTCGAAGGGGACGCCTTCACTGGCTCCAGCTTGGGAGAAGGTGGCGGAACGATCTTGGGCGGCGAGAAGCAAGGCATGCCTTCTATGGTTTCAGAGCGAGCGGCAAAAACGTTCTTACCTTTGAGGTGCTTGATCAGCGGATCAAAGCCCTTGTCCCGGGAAATGACGTGGAAGAACGCATCCGGCTCTTCGACAACCAGCCGCCCCATGTAGTAGGCAACGTGAAAGTCGAGGGCATTCTGGCCAGGCGTATCCAGCAGGATGTAGTCGGCCCTATCACCGAAGCGCTGAATGGCCACTGCAAGCTCAGTAGGAAGCTTGGTGTTGTTGGGGCCAAGGAAGACTCGAATCTTGAAGTGAGGCTGCTGCAGCAGCTCCAGGGACTGGACCTGGACGTTTTCGTAGTCGATTAGAACGTAATTCGTGCGCATTCAGTGGTCGTCTCACTTCCATGTCCATGTGCCATCATTATTGTGCAGCAACCGTAGAGACGAAAAGTGGCATTCGATCACTCGATAAGATCGAGCGATTTTTTTAGGTTCCGTTTAACCATCTATAGCCCCTCATCAATCAAAGGAAATGACCAAGTGAAGAGATTACTGATCCTGGCAGCGCTGGCCTTCCCCTGCATCGCCAACGCATGGGACGGATATGACAGTGACGCAGGCGCTGATGTCGAGATCGAGCAGGGAAACTTGGTACGGGAGGGGCAAACGATTGAGTTCTATGACTACTCGTCAGGCGAGTACCGCAGCGCCGACGTGGAATCGATTGATCGATACGGGGGCTCGGTAGAGGTAGAGGTCTACGACCATGACTCTGGCGAGTACAGAACGTTTGAGATGGAGGATGACTGACGGGACCCGTTTCCAAGCCCCCAAAGGCTTTCGACACTTTTTCGACACCCGCTTTTTCGCAGGCAAAGAAAAAGCCCCTGATCTCGTTAGAAATCAGGGGCTTATCTATACGGAAAGTGGCGGTGAGGGTGGGATTCGAACCCACGATACGGTTTCCCGTATACACACTTTCCAGGCGTGCTCCTTCAACCGCTCGGACACCTCACCGGAATCTCTTCGAGGCGTTGGCCCCGTCGAGGTGCGCTAATTTAGTGGAGTGTTTTCCGGAATGCAAACACTTTTTTCATAAATTTCATGCGTTTATGAAAAAAGCTTTCGCATGCCAATTTCCATTTCTGCTGTCAAGAGGCTAACGGGTGGATTGGAACGCGTTCGCGCGCGGCTGAAGCACAGGGTGACTCGCCGGTCAGTCTCAGTCCTTTACCTCCACAGTGGCGCTGAGTAACGTCGATCCACTTCTTAACAAGGAACCCGCCATGAGTGAGCTGATCTCCTACCAACTCGAAGACGGCATCGCCACCCTGACTCTCAGTAACGGCAAGGTGAATGCGATCTCCCCGGATGTGATCGCCGCCTTCAATGCCGCGCTGGATCGCGCCGAACAGGATCGCGCCATCGTGATCGTCACCGGCCAGCCGGGGATTCTGTCCGGCGGCTACGACCTGAAGGTAATGACTTCCGGTCCGCAGAACGCTGTTGCCCTGGTCGCTGCCGGTTCCACCCTGGCGCGTCGCATGCTGGCGCACCCCTACCCTGTCATCGTCGCCTGCCCGGGTCATGCCGTTGCCAAAGGTGCGTTCATCCTGCTGTCGGCGGACTACCGCATTGGCGTCGAAGGCCCGTTCAGCATCGGTCTGAATGAAGTACAGATCGGCATGACCATGCACCACGTCGGCATCGAGCTGGCCCGTGATCGCCTGCGCAAGTCCGCGTTCCACCGCTCGGTGATCAACGGTGAGATGTTCGACCCGCAAGGCGCTCTGGATGCCGGTTTCCTCGACAAGGTCGTGCCCGTCGAGCAACTGCAGGAGACCGCGCGAGCCGCCGCTCTGCAGCTGAAGAAGATCAACATGACCGCTCACCGCAATACCAAGCTCAAGGTACGCAAGGCACTTCTGGAGACCCTGGACGCCGCTATCGTGCTGGACCAGCAGCACCTGGCCTGACGCCCGGTCACAAAAATGCCCCGCATCGCGGGGCTTTTTCATTGGGTCTGTCAAAGGTTGCCGCCGTTGTCGTCTCCCGGCTCGCCACCGGCATGTTGGCCATGGTCGTCGCCGACGTCATGGTCAGCCCCGTCATCTGCACCATGACCAACGCCATGGGCTTCACCGACATCGTGGTCAGCTCCGTCGTCCGCGCCATGTCCAACGCCATGGGGGCCGCCATCGTCAGCACCACGGTCGCTGTGGGAGCTGCCCTGGCCGCTATTTCCGGAATGGCCGCCACCGTCTCCGCTGTGGCCGCTGCCGCCGTGACCACTGCCACTGCCACTGCCACCATGGCCACCACCGCTGCCGCCTCCGTGTCCACCACCGCCACCACTACCGCCGCCACTACCGCCGCCACCGCCACCTCCTCCGCCGCCTCCATCCTTGGCGCAGGCAACCGATGAGCTGGAAAGATCGCCCGGCACGAAGGTAAACGACAGGCTCAGTACCGAGCAGATCGCTACCGCCAACACGCACTTCTTCAGCCCCATGACGCGCCTCCGCTTTTTGCTCTCGACTACGTCCTGAACACTAGCCGCGAACACCGGAGAACGTAACAGAATATTTCAGGCGAGCTGACCGGCGGTGATTTTGCTTGAAAACTGCGCCATACCGCCGATTACTTCCTCGATTACCGTCGCCGGTGATCGCAACCAGGCACTGTGCGGATTTTCAGAAGCGGGCCGCGGGGAGCGCAGCATTCGGATCTCGGGCCGCTCCTGGAGCAAGGCCGCGAGACCGCGGGTCGAGGCTTCCGGTGCGAAGGGGTCGCCGTGAATGCCGATGAACAGAGACGGTATCGGGTTACTGCGTGGATGAGCCAGGCCCAGGCCGAGGTGATCGAAGCTGCCAGTCCACGCTACCCGCCCCCAATCGCGCATCAGGCTGCGCGCTTCGTGGCCGCCAAAGCCGATGGTCTTTCCGGGCAGGTAGCCGAACAGGGCCGTCAGCAGGTTGAAGCACAGGGCCACCGACGGGGTCAGCAAGCGTTGCCGCCCTTCCCAGTTGCGGTAGTGGATATTCCCGCAAGCCACGCCCACCACCGCCACATCGGAATGTGGATTTGCCGCAGCGAACAAGGTAGCGACATGCCCGCCCAGGCTGTGGCCCAGAAGCACCAATCGCCCATCGGGAAAGTGCTCCCTTGCGGCGTCCAGCAAGCTCGGCACGAACTCGTCAATCAGGTCGCGGTAGCCATAGTCGAGCCGACGGTTCGGTCGCGGGCCGCTTTCCCCCTGGCCCGGCCAATCCACCACCAGCACCTGGTTGCCGGCTGCGACGAGGCCCAGGGCAAAGTTTTCGTACTTGCGCGCCGCAACGCCCATGGCTGGCAGCAGGATCAGCACGGGGCCGGGCACGGCGGAGCGATATACGCGATAGGGGCAGTGGAATCGCCCCGCGGAAAAGCGAAAGGCCTCGGTCACTTTGTTCTCCTTGTTCTGGTCGAGAGGCGTGAACAATCTAGAGCAATCGCTCTAGTCATGCCATTGCAGAACCTCGGCGTTCGGCAAGACTCAGAAGATCAGGCGCGATAATCTCCGCCACAGATTTCCTACCAACGGATGAAGGAACCGCTGAACCATGGGTCGAGTCGTTGCCGCCGCTGTATATGCCAAAGGCCGGAAAGTCACCGACATAACCCTCGACGAAGGCTTGCAGTGGGCCAGCAAACCGGGGCATTTCGTCTGGATCGGCCTGCACGATCCCGGTGCAGAGGAGTTGAGCAACCTGCAACGGCAGTTCGACCTGCACGAACTGGCCCTTGAAGACGCCCTCACCCGCCACACCCGGCCCAAGCTGGAAACCTTCGGAGATGCGCTGTTCCTGGTGGTCTATTCGCCCATCGAAGTGGAAGGCGAGCTGCAGTTCATCGAAACCCAGCTGTTCGCCGGCAAGGGCTACATCATCAGTGCCCGTTATGGCGAATCCGCGCCCTACTCCCGCGTTCGCCAACGCTGTGAGGCACGCCCATTGCTGCTCGAACATGGCGAGGACTTTGTTCTCTACGCCCTGCTCAGCTTCGTAATGGAGAACTACCGCCCCCTGATGGACAGCTTCCACTCGGAGCTGGAGGAAATCGAGCAGGCCGTCCTGGAACGGCCGCTGGGCAAGGCCGACGTCGAGCGCATCCATTGCCTGCGCCGCGACTTGCTGCGCCTGCGTCGTTACATCGGCCCCATGGGGGAAATCTGCGAAGAGCTGCAGCGCCT
Source organism: Pseudomonas sp. BN606 (assembly GCF_029873115.1). Taxonomy (NCBI): domain Bacteria; kingdom Pseudomonadati; phylum Pseudomonadota; class Gammaproteobacteria; order Pseudomonadales; family Pseudomonadaceae; genus Pseudomonas; species Pseudomonas sp. BN606. Next base: position 42,693 of record NZ_SSOF01000022.1, read on the forward strand.
GGACTTTCCCTTCATCGACAAGCAGATGCGTCCGTACTTCCGCGACATCGCAATCCATGTCAATCGGCTGCTGGAAGACCTGACCGGCCTGCGCGAAATGGCCGACCACGCCATCGAAATAGGCCTGCTGCTGGAGTCGTCGCGGCAAAGCGTGGTGCAGCGCAAGTTCGCCGCCTGGGCCGCCATCCTTGCATTCCCGACGGCGATTGCCGGTATCTACGGGATGAACTTCCAGTACATGCCAGAACTGAACTGGCATTACGGCTATTTCGGTGTGTTGGGCGTTGTGGCAACCGGGTGTACCGGGCTGTACGCCAGCTTCAAGTACTACGGATGGTTGTAGAAGCCGACCTGCGCGACACCTGACTCCACTCCATGAAAAAGCCCGCCATTGGCGGGCTTATCTTGCTGCCGAGCGGCTATCAGGCTGCGCGGTCGCGAGCGACGAATCGCATCATCCACTCGGCGACAGCGGCGCCCTGATGGTTGCGATCCAGGCTGCTCACGCCCTGCTTGTAGACCTCATCGCCCAGGAAGTCCTGGCGTAGGTCCAGAATGGCGCGGGAATAGTCTGCGACGAACTCCGGATGCCCCTGGAAGCACAGCACCTGATCCCCAACGGAGTAAGCCGCATTCGGGCAGAAATCACTGGAGGCCAGCAGCGTGGCATTCTCGGGCAGTTGGGTGACCTGATCCTGATGGCTGATCAGCAACGTCAAATCGTCCAGCGCAGGGGTCATCCATTCCGGCTTCTGTTTCAGCTGGTAGCTATGGGTGCCCACACCCCAGCCCTGGGTGGCACGCTCGGTACGGCCGCCCAGCAACAGCGCCAGCAACTGGTGACCGAAGCAGACGCCCAGTAGCTTGTCGCCGGCGTCGTAGCGCGCCAACAGGAACTCCTTGAGCTTCAGAATCCACGGGTCGGTTCCGAAGGAGTCTGCCTTGCTGCCGGTTACCAGGTACGCGTCGAACTTCTCGCCCTCGGGTGGGTAATGCCCCTGCACAACGTTGTAGACACTGAACTCCGCGGGAATCGGCTGCTTGGAAAATAGCTGCTCGAACATCAGGCCGTAGCCTTTGTACTGGTCGATCAGCTCGGGGCGGAGAATGTCAGTTTCGAGAATGCAGATGCGAAGTGGCATTAGCTCATGGTTCCTGAAATGCAGAGAGGCTCTATGTGGGGGAAATGTGCGTTTTATTTAACACAGAGAAGATGTGATTGAAATACCGCTTGATCCGCCCAGCGATAGCCAGCGCCTAACGGGGCGATAGGCTGCTGCAGACGCCCCGCTTCTCCCACCGCGGCCGCAACACGGCGCCGCTCTAATTCGGGGGCTCGCAGGACACGTCAAGTAAAATTTACGCCGCCCTCGGGAACTATTGGTCCCGTCGATACTTACCATGCTTGAAGGTCGTTTTTTCATCGAAAGGATTTTCGCGACTCTACGCACCACCCAGTCCCCCCGGTCGCGGAGTCCAGTCATGAGCAACCTCACCATCAAATACGCACGCAATGGCGCCCTCGCCAGCCTCGGCCTGTATTTCGTCGTGGTGATGGTGGTCCTTGCTGTCAGCTTCGGTTACGAGCGCGGCCGCATCGGGGTGAGCCCGACAGACGGCTCCATGAGCTTCTACCAGCAACTCAGCCAGAGCATTCCCGTGCTGCTGGCGAGCCAGAAGAAGCCCAGCGGCAAGACCCAAGGCTGATACCAGGAACAGGCCGACGACGATGAAGCAGCACAAGAACCGACTCTATTTCCTTGCCGCCCTGGCATTCATGACCAATGGCTTTTCCTTGATCGGCTGCGCGCACGGTTCGGTGGGTGCTGTCGCCAAGAACATCGAGGCCAACCACAACATCGCCCGCGCCATTGCCAACGAACGCGCCTTGGGTGTGCAATCCGGCAATCCGCCGACCGAGCGTGAACTGCAGCTGCCGGCCGCGTTCGACGTCAACTCCCTGAAGTGCTACAGCAGCCTTCTGGCGTGAATGTCGGCTGAACCCGGCAAGTTCCGGTAAACTGCCGCCCCGTTTTTCCACTCAAGGGTGCGCCACCGTGTTCATCAAGGCATTACGAGTCGGCCTGGGCCAACTGATCATCTTCCTCGACTTCATCACCCGTCCGCGCAAGCAGCGCCGCAGCCCGGAATCGCAATCCCGGGTCGCTGAAGAGGCCGCCAGCCTCGCGCTATATCAGTTCAACGCCTGCCCCTTCTGCGTGAAAACCCGCCGCGCCATGCATCGGCTGAACGTGCCGATCACCCTTCGCGACGCGAAGAATGATGAAACCCATCGCGCTGCCCTGCTGGCCGGTGGCGGCAAGGTCAAGGTGCCCTGCCTGCGGATTGAAGAGAACGGCGAGAGCCGCTGGATGTACGAGTCCAACGACATCATCCGTTATCTGGAAAGCCGCTTCGCCAAGGTGTGAATCCACACCGCGAACAAAAAAACCGGCTCTTATCGAGCCGGTTTTTTTATACGAAGCTGGAAACTAGAAGTGCTCGCCCCGGGCCGCCTTGTCCAGCAACAGCGCTGGCGGCTCGAACCGCTCGCCGTATTGCTCGGCCAGATAGCGGGCGCGGGCGACGAAGTCGCGCGGGCCGTACTGGTTGATGAACTGCAGCACGCCCCCGGTCCAAGCGGCGAAGCCGATGCCGAAGATGGAGCCGATGTTGGCATCCGCCGTCGACAGCAATACGCCCTCCTCTACGCAACGCACGGTCTCGATGGCCTGGATGAACAGGATGCGATCACGCACGTCTTCCTGCGGGATCTGCTTGTCGGCCTTCTCGAAGCGTGTCTTCAACTCCGGCCAGAGCTGCTTCCTGCCGCCCACTGGATAATCGTAGAAACCACCACCCGCTGCCTTGCCCGGCCGCTTGTACTCGTTGACCATCAGGTCGATCACGGCGAAGGCCGGATGCTGCGGCATCGCCTTGCCCTCGGTCTTGAGGTCTTCAGCGGTCTGGTTGCGGATGTGGGTCATCAGACTCATGGAGACTTCATCGGAAATCGCCAGAGGCCCTACCGGCATGCCGGCCTTGCGCGTCTCGTTCTCGATCATCGCGGCGGAAACGCCTTCGCCCAGCATGGCGATCCCTTCATTGGTGAAGGTGCCGAACACGCGTGAGGTGAAGAAGCCACGGCTGTCGTTGACAACGATGGGGGTCTTCTTGATCTGCAGGACGTAGTCGAAGCCGCGCGCAAGGGTTTCATCCGAGGTTTTCTCGCCACGAATGATCTCCACCAACGGCATGCGATCCACCGGGCTGAAGAAGTGCAGGCCGATGAATTTCTCGGGCCTGGACACCGCCTGGGCCAGGCCGGTGATGGGCAGGGTCGAGGTGTTGGAGGCGATCACCGCATCCGGCAACGCCGCGGCTTCGGCAGCGACGCTGACCTTGGCCTTCAGCTCACGGTTCTCGAATACGGCCTCGATGATCAGGTCGCAACCGTCAAAATCCGCATCGCTGTCAGTGGCCTTGATTCGGGCGAGGATGACATCACGCTTCTCCGCCGCCATATGGCCGCGGCTGACGAGTTGATCGAGCAGGCCCTGGGAATAGGCCTTGCCCTTCTCCGCAGATTCCAGCGATACGTCCTTCAGTACCACCTCGATACCGGCGATAGCGGAGACGTAGGCAATGCCCGCCCCCATCATGCCGGCGCCGAGCACACCCACTTTCTTCGTCACATAGGGCGCCGGGCCTTTGGGCCGCGAGCTGCCAGCGTTGATTTCGTTCAGCTGGAACCAGAAGGTGCCGATCATGTTCTTCGCCACCTGGCCGGTGGTCAGCTCGGTGAAATAGCGAGCCTCGATCAGTTGGGCGGTATCGAAGTCCACCTGGGCGCCTTCGACTGCCGCGCACATGATCTTCTCCGGCGCCGGGAAGCAGCCCTTGGTCTTGTCCCGCAGGACAGAAGGAGCGATGGCGAGCATCTGCGCCACATTGGGGCTGGACGGCGTGCCGCCGGGAATCTTATAGCCGGCGGTGTCCCAGGGTTGCGCCGCCTTGGGATTGGCGGCAATCCAGGCGCGGGCCTTGGCCAGCATCTCATCCGGGGTCTGTGCCAGGTCGTGGATCAGGCCGGCCTTGAGCGCCTGCTCCGGGCGTACCTTGCGGCCCTCGGCGAGGTACGGCAGCGCCTTCTCGATCCCCAGCAGGCGCACCATACGCACCACGCCGCCGCCGCCCGGCAGCAGGCCGAGGGTCACTTCAGGCAGGCCGAGTTGCACGCTGTTGTCGTTGACGGCGATGCGATGATGACAGGCCAGGCAGATTTCCCAGCCGCCGCCCAGGGCAGCGCCGTTGATGGCAGCCACCACCGGTTTGCCGAGGGTTTCTAGGCGGCGCAGTTGGCCCTTGAGGCCCAGCACCATCTGATAGAAGGCGTTGGCGTCGGCCTTGGTGACCTTGATCAGCTCATTGAGGTCGCCGCCAGCGAAGAAGGTCTTCTTGGCCGACGTGATGATCACACCGGCAATCGCGTCCTTCTCGGCTTCCAGTCGTTCGACTGCCTTGGCCATGGCTTCGCGGTACACCGCGTTCATGGTGTTGGCGCTCTGGCCCGGCATGTCCATGGTCAGGACGACGATGTTGTCCTGGCCTTTTTCGTAACGGATGGCGTCAGTCATTTCTTATGTCCCATTCGCAGTCGCCGTAGGAGCGAGCTCCGCTTGCGAACACCCCTCACAGGGGCACTATTCGCGAGCAGAGCTCGCTCCTCCAGTCGGATCAGATTCGCTCGATAATCGTTGCGATACCCATGCCGCCGCCGACGCACAGCGTCGCCAGGCCGTAGCGCAGGTTGCGCGCTTCCAGTTCGTCCAGCAGGGTGCCGAGGATGGCGCAGCCGGTGGCGCCAAGCGGGTGGCCCATGGCGATGGAGCCGCCGTTGACATTGACCTTCTCTTCCGGCACGCCCATGTCCTTCATGAACTTCATCACCACCGAGGCGAAGGCTTCGTTGACCTCGAACAGGTCGATGTCGGCCACACTCAGGCCGGCCTTGGCCAGCGCCTTGCGAGTGGCCGGCGCGGGGCCGGTAAGCATGATGGTCGGGTCGGTGCTGGTGACCGCGGTGGCGACGATGCGCGCGCGGGGTTTCAGGCCCAGCTCCTTGCCCTTGGCCGCTGAGCCGATGAGCATGGCGGCGGCGCCGTCGACGATGCCGGAGCTGTTGCCCGGCGTGTGCACGTGCTCGATGCGCTCGACCTGGCTGTACTTGCGCAGGGCGGTTGCGTCGAAGCCCATCTGCCCCATCATTTCGAAGCTTGGCTTGAGCGCCCCCAGGCCTTCCAGGGTGGAGTCGCCGCGAATGAACTCGTCATGGTCGAGCAGGACGACGCCGTTCTGGTCGGTGACCGGTACCAGGGATTTCCTGAACGCACCTTCGGCGCGGGCACGCGCGGCTTTCTGTTGGGAGCGCAGGGCGAATGCATCGACATCCGTGCGGCTGAAGCCTTCGAGGGTGGCGATCAGGTCGGCACCAATGCCTTGGGGCACGAAACTGGTGTGAAGGTTGGTTTCCGGGTCCATGGCCCAGGCACCACCGTCGGACCCCATGGGCACACGGGACATGGATTCCACGCCGCCGGCCACCACCAGATCCTCGAAGCCGGAACGCACCTTCATCGCAGCCAGGTTCACCGCTTCCAGGCCCGAAGCGCAGAAACGGTTGATCTGTTGGCCGGAAACGGTCTCGTCCCAGTCGGCAACCAGCGCTGCGGTCTTGGCGATATCGGCGCCCTGGTCGCCCACCGGCGTCACGCAGCCGAGGACGATGTCGTCAACCTGGCTGGTATCCAGGTCGTTGCGCTCGGCCAGGGCGCGGAGCAGCCCGGCGATCAGATTGACCGGCTTGACGCTGTGCAGAGCGCCGTCCTTCTTGCCCTTGCCGCGGGGTGTACGCACCGCGTCGTAAATGAATGCTTCGGTCATGGCGTCCTCTTGAGGCAGCTAGGCGGCACCGCTGGTGCCCGTTGTTCTTGTGTGTCGACCACCGGTGTCCTGGCAGGCTGTGGCTACCTTATCGCTATAGGCCATTGGCTCAATGACGGAAAAGCTCAGCCACATTGACCGCTGCGCTCAGACGAACGGTCGGCTGATGGCCAGTTGCTGGCGAAGGCGAAAGGGAAGTGTCTGGCTTCGGGGCTGGTCGATAGCGATCAGCCACCCTCAATAGCCGCGCATTACTAGCAGCAACGCACTAGTTACCAACCGGTATAAGCGGAATGTGATGCCGGCCCTAGAGTTTGAAATGCAAGCAGCCGCTGCCGGGTTTTGCCGGAGTGGTGATTTGTCAAAAGCCACGGAGGAAGGTGAGGTTACGGGCCGGCCGTAGGGAGCCCAGACCGACGCACCTCCAACAACAAAAAAGGCAGTTGGCCATGTTCAAGCAGCCGAAAATGCGGCAGGCGAGCCTTATCGTCTTTGCCACCACCGTCATTCTCATCCTTCCCAACCTGACCCGGCTGGTCAGCTGATCGTCAATTGTTACCCATCAACTGGTAGTCCTGTGCTGCGTACCGCCCCTGCGGTCAACGCAGCGCGGGTAACCACCACGCCAGCAGCAACGGAATCAGCACGAAGGACAGCAGCGTCGAGCACATCACCAGACTCGCCACCGCTTCAGGCGATCTCCCTGCGCGCACCGCGAACAGGTAGTTGAAAACCGCTACTGGCATCGCCGACTGCATCACCAGTACCCCCTGAGCGAGCGGCGTCAGCCCGAGCATCCAGCCCACCAGCCACCCTGCGGCTGCTCCGCACAGAATGCGCAAGGCACCTAGAAGCATGCCGTTGCCCAGGTGATGAACGCGAATACTCGCCAGGGACACGCCGAGGGTCAGCAGCATCAAGGGAATGGTCATGCCACCCAGCAAGCCGATGGTGTTGGCCAGCCAGAGTGGCAACTGGATGTCCCAGATCACCAACGGCAGGGCCAGGGCAAGGCTGATGATGATCGGGTTGACCAGGAGCTTTTTCGGCGAACGCTCGGTACCGGAGAGCAGCAAGCCCAGGCTGAAATGCCCCACCGAGAGGACGAGGAAGAACGCCACCGCCAGCGCCAGCCCCTTCTCACCGAAGGCATAGAGGGCAATCGGCAGGCCCATGTTGCCGGAGTTGGGGAACAGGTAAGCCGGCACCAGGATGCGCCAGTCCTGGCGGAACACCCGGCTCAACAGGCTGCCGATCAACCCCATGACGAGCATCACCAGCACACAGGCGATAGCCAGCTGACCGAAGGCGTGGCGGTCGATCTCGGTGCGACTGAGCGTGGATAGCACCAGACTCGGCGTGCCGATATTCAGCACCAGGCGAGCGATGAACTCCGTGGGATAAGGCTGCCCCGACCGGGCCCAACCGTAACCGAGACCGGCAGCGATCAGCACCGGCGCCATGACCGCGAACAACTCGGCCAGCATGGCCACTCCTTAAAAGCTGCCGACTGCCGAACAGCGCGTCGAACTAAGCTCTGGTTATGACGGAAAACCGCGATCCTACTGGCCTGCGCCCCCTCCGATCAATTGTGCTAGGTTCGGGGGACACGCCTTATTCAGGAGCCGCCATCATGCGTACCCTGCTTGCTGCTCTCTCCCTTGCCCTGAGCCTGCCGGCCGTCGCCGGTGATACTGATCAGGCCGCCGCCGTCGAAGCGATGCGCCAACCCAATGCCGTGTTGATCGACGTGCGAACCCCCGAAGAAGTGGCCGAAGGCACCATTCCCGGCGCGCGCAACATCGGCTACGAAGCTATCAGCCAGCGAATTGCCGAGGTCGCCCCGGACAAGGACACCCCGATAGTGCTCTACTGCCGCAGCGGCCGCCGCTCCGGTATCGCCCAGGACAGCCTGAAGGACCTGGGCTACAGCCGGGTGATCAATGGCGGCGGCTACCTGGACCTGAAAACCGCCCTGCACAAGGACTGATCGATGCGCCATGCGCTTCTCGCCCTGCTGTTCTGCTTCACCCCGCTCCACGCCGCCGAGCTGACCCTGGAAATGCCCGGCGGCACACGCACCTGGGATACCGCCGCCCTGCTCGCCCATCCGCAAGCGCAGGAGGTGACCATTGTCGATGACGTCTCCTACAAGAAGTCCATGCGCTACCGCGCCGTGCCTTTATCGGCATTGCTGGAAGGCGTGAAGCCGGACGAACACCTGCAGGCCGTGGCGCTGGATGGCTTCGCCGCCGAACTGGCTGCAGCTCCGCTGTTGAACAGCAAGGGCGCCCGCGCCTGGCTGGCCATCGAAGACCCGGCCAAACCATGGCCGCCGCTGGCTGCCGGCAAGCCCAGCGCCGGGCCCTTCTATCTGGTCTGGACCAACCCCAAGGCCGCTCGCATCGGCCCGGAGCAATGGCCCTTCCAGGTAGCACGCATCCGCTACCTGCCCTCCGTGGCCGAGCGCTTCCCGGCCCTGCTCCCGGCCGACAACGCCGACGCCGGAGTACAGGCCGGCTTCGACCAGTTCCAGAAAAACTGCCTGGCTTGCCATCGCCTCAACGGCGCGGGTGATGCCCAGTTCGGCCCGGACCTGAACATCCCTCATAACCCCACCGAATACCTCGCCGGCGACTTCCTCCCCCGCTACATCCGCGACCCACAGAGCCTGCGTCGCTGGCCCCAGGGCAGAATGCCGGGCTTCTCTAAAGAAGCCATCACCGATGAAGAGCTCGGGCAGCTGATCGGCTACCTGAAGCACATGGCGGGGAGAAAGGTGGCGCCGTAGGTTTCCTGTAGCGCTGGCTGCTTCTGGGGGGATTGCTATCGCGAATGAATTCGCTCCTACAGGTGAAGGTTGGGTGCCTGCATTGCCCAACCGCCCTCACGCCAGCCCTCTCCCAGCGGGAGAAGGGGTAGATATCGTGCCGCAGGTGAGTTCGGCGCAGTCCCCGTAGGGGCGAACTCATTCGCCAAGGAGGCCGAAGGTCTCCCCGATCACACGTTGTATTCCACCGGTGGCGGTGGCAACTCGCTGATCAGGGCTTGCAGTCCTTCCGCCCATTGGCGGCGGATGTCGACGAAGTATTTGTCTTCCTCGGTCACCCGGTAGCCGGCGGGAAGAATCAGGCTGTCGCGGTGATACACCAGCAGGTCCAGTGGCATGCCTACGGATAGGTTGCTGCGGATGGTGGAATCAAACGACACCAGGGCACAGCGCAGGCCCTCTTCCAGGCTGGTGTCGAATTCCAGGTTGCGGTCGAGGATCGGCTTGCCGTACTTGCTCTCCCCCAGTTGCAGGAAGGGGGTGTCCACAGTGGCCTGGATGAAATTGCCTTGCGGATAGATGCTGTAGAGGTCCGGCGGGGTGCCGGCGATTTGCCCACCCACCAGGAACGAACAGGTCAGGTCGGTATTGCCCGCCAGCGGAGCACCATCGCGGGCGATGACTTCACGAATGGTTTCGGCCACCAGCGCAGTGGCGTCGTAGAGGGTGGGCACGGTGTTCAGATTCGGTCCCGGACCGCCTATGCGTTGCTTGAGCAGGTTGACCACGGACTGCGATGTAGCCAGGTTGCCGGCGCTCTGCAGGACGATCAGCCGCTCGCCGGTAACGCCGAAGGTATAGAGCTTGCGGAAGGTAGCGATGTGATCGATGCCCGCATTGGTTCGCGAGTCCGATACGAACACCAGGCCGTCGGCCAGGTGCATGGCGACGCAATAGGTCATGCCGGTTCTCCTTGTTGAGACTCTCCGCGTCGAATGTCCGGCCGCCGGCCCTGGCGGGCTGGCAGAAAGGGGCGGCCGGTCTCGCGGAACGCCGGGAAGCTCGCGTTACTGCACCTGCACCAGCAACGGCGGCGCGTCCACCTTGGCGTGCATCTGCTCGCCGCCACCGCCGCGACGCATGCCGCGCACCGGACAGGCATCCAGGTAGTCCAGTCCCACCGCCAGTTTCAGGTGACGCTCGGGGCGGGCCAGGTTGTTGGTCACGTCGAAGCTGTACCAGGCATCGCCCAGCCAAGCTTCGGCCCAGGCGTGGCTGGCGAGGTTCTGGTCATTGCCCTGGTACAGGTAACCGGAAACGAAGCGCGCCGGAATGCCCAGGCTGCGGGCACAGGCCAGGAATGCGTGGGTATGGTCCTGGCAGACTCCGGCACGACCGGCGAAGGCTTCGGCGGCGGTGCTGTCGACGCGGGTCACACCTTTCTTGAAGGGCATCTGCGCATGCAGCGCTTCCATCAGGTCGATCAGTCCACCCCGATCACGACGGTTCCCGCACTCAAGCGCGGCGAACTCCCGCAGGGCGTCGTCTGCCGTGGTCAGGCGGGTGAAACGCAGAAATGGCAAGGCCGAGTGTTTGTCGTGCTCGGCCTCACGTTTCTCGTCGATCTCCACCTGGCCACGGGCGCTGATGACGATGGAGTCATGGGGCTCGTCCAGGGTCAGTACATGAAAGATGTTGCCGAAGGGGTCGACCTGCGCACGCACCGGGCGCGGCAGGGTCAACTGCCAACTGAGCACGTGCTGGCGTTCGTTTTCCTGGGGAGTCAGGCGCAGGTACTGGATGCTCGCGCGGACCTGGTCGTCGTAGCGGTAAGTGGTGTCGTGGCGGATGGACAGTTTCATACAGCCTCCAGATACGAGCTATGGATGGCCCGAGCCAGTTGGCGGACCAGCAGGATGAAGTCGGTGAGCCACGTGTGCAGGCCCTCATCGAGGATTTCGTCGATGGCGGTGTAACGCAGCCGCGCGTCCAATTCCGCGGCCAGGCGCTGGGCCGGGCGACCGTTGTCTCCTGGCAGGTGGGCGAGGATGTCGTTCAGTTCTTCCATGCACGCGCGCAGCGAACGCGGTACGTCGGCGCGAAGCAGAAGCAGCTCGGAAACCTGACGGGCATCGGGCGAGCCCCGATACACCTCGGTGTAGGCCTCGAACGACGACAAGGCGCGGAGCAACGCGCTCCACTGGTAGTAGCCGCGTGCGGAACTGTCGCTGACCTCCTCTGACTCTTCGCCAAACATTTCGTAGCGCGAGTCCAGTAGGCGCAGGGTGTTGTCCGCGCGCTCGATGAAGGTGCCCAGGCGAATGAAGCAGTAGGCCTCGCCACGCATGATGGTGCCGTAGCTGGCGCCGCGGAACAGGTGCGAGCGCTCCTTTACCCACTCGCAGAAACGGCTGATTCCGTAGCGGCCAAGACCCTCGTTGGAGATGTTCAGCATCTCCAGCCAGGTGGCGTTGATGTTCTCCCAGATGTCGGCGGTGATCCGCCCGCGCACGGCATGGGCATTGATCCGGGCCGCGCGCAGACAGCTGAAGATGCTCGCCTGGTTGTCTGCGTCAAGGGCGAAGAAGTGCAGCATGCGCCCGGCGTTCAACTCACCATGTCGCTCCTGATAAAGCTCCAGGGTGCCGGTGCTTAGCAGCGACATGGCCAGTTCGTCCAGGCCATCGCCACGGCCGTCCTGGGGCATCAGCGACAGCGAATAACTGACTTCCAGCATGCGTGCCAGGTTTTCCGCGCGCTCCAGGTAGCGCGACATCCAGTAAAGCTCGGAGGCAGTTCTGCTCAGCATGATCAGTCCTCCACGATCCAGGTGTCCTTGGTACCGCCACCCTGGGATGAGTTCACCACCAGGGAGCCTTCACGCAGCGCCACGCGGGTCAGGCCGCCGGGCACCAGTCGGGTTTCCCGCCCGGAGAGCACGAAGGGCCGCAGGTCGATGTGGCGCGGGGCGATGCCCTTCTCGACGAAGGTCGGGCAGGTGGACAGACACAGCGTGGGCTGGGCGATGTAGGCCTCGGGGCGGGCCTTGAGGCGCTCGCGGAAGGCTTCGATTTCCTTGGCACTGGCGGCCGGCCCCACCAGCATGCCGTAGCCGCCGGAGCCCTGGGTTTCCTTGACTACCAGTTCGGGCAGATGGGCCAGCACATGGGACAGTTCTTCAGGCTTGCGGCATTGCCAAGTGGGCACGTTCTTCAGGATGGGCTCCTCATCCAGGTAGAAGCGGATCATGTCGCCGACGTAGGGATAGATGGATTTGTCGTCCGCCACGCCGGTGCCGATGGCGTTGGCCAGCACCACGTTGCCGGAGCGGTAGGCGGCCAGCAGGCCGGGCACGCCAAGCATGGATTCGGGGTTGAACGCCAACGGATCGAGGAAGGCATCGTCCAGCCGGCGGTAGATCACGTCGACCGGTTGCGGGCCGGCGGTGGTCCGCATGAACACCCGGTCGTCGCGGACGAACAGGTCAGCCCCTTCCACCAACTCCACGCCCATCTCGCGAGCGAGGAAGGCATGCTCGAAGTAGGCGCTGTTGAAGCGCCCCGGCGTCAGCACCACCACGCTGGGGTTGTCCAGCGGGCTGGAGCTCTTCAGCGTGTCCAGCAGCATGTTCGGGTAGTGATCGATAGGGGCGACGCGCTGGGCGGCGAAGAGCTCAGGAAACAGCCGCATCATCATCTTGCGGTCTTCGAGCATGTAGCTGACACCGCTCGGGGTGCGCAGGTTGTCTTCCAGCACGTAGTAGGTGCCATCACCATCGCGCACCAGGTCGACCCCGGCGATATGGGCGTAGATATCGCGGTGCAGATCCAGGTCCTGCATGGCGATCTGGTAGCCCTCGTTGGCCAGCACCTGCTCGGCAGGAATGATCCCGGCCTTGATGATCCGCTGGTTGTGATAGAGGTCGGCGAGGAACATGTTCAGCGCCTTCACACGCTGAATGCAGCCTTTCTCAACCACCCGCCATTCGCTCATGGGAATGGCACGGGGAATGGTGTCGAAGGGGATCAGGCGCTCGGTACCCTGTTCATCGCCGTAAAGAGTGAACGTGATACCGGCTCGGTGGAATAACAGGTCAGCCTCACGGCGTCGCTGGGCCAGAAGCTCCTCGGGGGTGTCGGCCAGCCAGCGGGCGAATTCCCGGTAATGCGGACGGCACTCGCCACTCGCGTCATACATCTCGTCATAAAAAGTGCGGGACATGCCTAACTCCTTGTCACCACGGGCGAATACGCAGTCGCAAGCCCCGTGCCATCGCAACAACCGCTTGCCTTTCAATAACTTGCAGCACACGCGCAGTCGTAGCGCCCCAGACTGGTGCAGCTCGCGGAACCGAACTGACCATGTCGCCCTATTTGGCGGCGGTACAGGGTTGGACGGAATGCGACGGCGAGGTGTTCCCCCGGTTGTCAACGAAGGAACCGCCATCCCTGGAACGAACAGTCTAGCCCGGCCTCGTGCGGCCCTTGGGATCGATTGTTCTATGTATATGTTGCGATTTGGAATTTGTCCTATAACCCTCCGACCTAAGGTCATAGCCAGCTTCCTATGGTCGCCATTGCCCGGACGCATTTTCCAAGGTCGCGGGAGCCTTCCATACTTGCTCCATTCCAGTGCCCCTCCTGCCCGGAGCAACCTGCCATGCTCACCATCGGAGACAAACTGCCGGCGTTCAACCTGCTGGCGGTAGACCACGACTCGGAACACGCCGCCACCCCGGAGAGCGCTTTCAAGCGCGTCAATCAGGACAGCCTCCTCGGCAAATGGAAGGTGCTGTTCTTCTGGCCCAAGGATTTCACCTTCGTCTGTCCTACCGAGATCAAGGCGTTCGCGGACCTGCTGGAGCAATTCAATGACCGCGACACCCAGCTGATCGGGGCCTCCACCGACAGCGAGTTCGTCCACCTCGCCTGGCGCCGCGACCACAAGGACCTCAAAGGGCTGAGCTTTCCCTGGTTGGCGGACATCCGGCACGAACTGACCAACGCCCTGGGCATCATCGACCGGCGCGAAGGCGTGGCCCTGCGCGCGACCTTCATCATCGACCCGGACAATGTCATCCGCCATGTCTCGGTGAACGATCTGCTGGTAGGTCGTAACCCGCAGGAAACCCTGCGCCTGCTCGACGCGCTGCTGACAGAAGAGCTGTGCCCCTGCAATTGGCACAAGGGTGAAGCGACCATCCATTTCTGAGGGTGCAACCGCACGAATTCATTCGCGAAGCAGATCGAAGATCTGCCTTGTTCACGCGGGGAAGCTGCGCTCCCCCTTTCGCGAATGAATTCGCTCCCACACCTCTCGCACCACTCCCAAGCACCCTTCCTTGTCAGCCCCAAAGCCCCGAACTACGCTGCTCAATGCGAGTAGCGGCCGTATTTTTCGGCGCGCTTTCATCGCATCGCCAACGGCATGTAGTTCCGCCGAACAGGCTCCGCACGTCATGTACAACAGGAGTCGACAATGCCTTCGTTCAAACCAGCCTTCCTTTCATTCGCCGTCAGTTGCGCCTGCCTCATCGCCTCTGCCCAGGCTGCCGAACCGCTGAAGCAGCTCGGCAAGGGTGAAGGCCAGCTCGACATCATCGCCTGGCCCGGCTACATCGAACGCGGCGAGTCGGACAAGAACTACGACTGGGTCACTCAGTTCGAGAAAGACAGCGGCTGCAAGGTCAACGTGAAGACCGCCGCCACGTCCGACGAGATGGTCAGCCTGATGGCCAAGGGCGGCTACGACCTTGTCACCGCTTCCGGCGACGCCTCGCTGCGCCTGGTGTTCGGCAAACGGGTACAGCCGATCAACCCGGATCTGATCCCCAACTGGAAGACCCTCGACGAGCGTCTCCAGGACGCGCCCTGGCACACGGTGAAAGGCGTGCACTATGGCACCCCGTACCAATGGGGGCCGAACCTGCTGATGTACAACACCAAGCTGTTCAAGCAGGCGCCGGATAGCTGGGCCGTGGTCTTCGAGCCCCAGCAGTTGGCCGATGGCAAGGCCAACAAGGGGCGCGTGCAGGCCTATGACGGCCCGATCTACATCGCCGACGCCGCCCTCTACCTGAAATCCGCCAGGCCGGAACTGGGCATCCAGGACCCCTACCAGCTCACCGAAGAGCAGTACGCCGCGGCGCTCGACCTGCTGCGCAAGCAGCACAGCCTGGTGCACCGCTACTGGCATGACGCGACCGTACAGATGAGCGATTTCAAGAATGAAGGCGTGGCCGCCTCCAGCACCTGGGGCTACATGGCCAATACCTTGAAGGCCGAGAAGCAACCGGTGGAAACGGTGTTCCCGAAAGAGGGGGTCACCGGCTGGGCCGACACCACCATGCTGCACGTGGACGCCAAGCACCCGAACTGCGCCTACAAGTGGATGGACTGGTCGTTGCAACCCAAGGTCCAGGGTGACCTGGCCGCCTGGTTCGGCTCGCTGCCCGTGGTTGCCAAGGGCTGCACCAGCAGCGAACTCCTCGGCCCCGGTGGCTGCGCCACCAACGGTTATGACCAGTTCGACAAGATCGCCTTCTGGAAAACCCCGGAAGCCCAGGGTGGGAAGTTCGTGCCGTACAGCCGGTGGACGCAGGACTATATCGCGATCATGGGCGGGCGCTGAACTGGCTGCGCGACCTGATGGCTGCGTTGCGTCCTCGCTCGGCGCGTCGCCTGCCAGAAGATATGTCTCGCGCCTCGCTGCGGGGCGCCTTGCCTTCAGGCCGCTCGCTCAGTCCAGTCCGTAGCACGATGAAAGCTCCCCTCTCGCTCTGGGAGAGGGGCCGGGGGTGAGGGTAGCCAGGCACCGCGCGGTGTTGCCCTCTCCCCAGCCCTCTCCCGGAGGGAGAGGGAGTAAAGCTCACTGGAGCCCTATCCATGACCACAGCCGTCCAGTTCACCGATGTCTGCCGCCACTACGGTGATGTGAAGGCAGTCGACCGGGTGTCCATTGAGATCCGCGACGGCGAGTTCTTCTCCATGCTCGGCCCCTCGGGCTCGGGCAAGACCACCTGCCTGCGCCTGATCGCCGGCTTCGAGCAACCCACCTCGGGTTCCATTCGCATCCACGGTGAAGAGGCCGCCGGCCTGCCGCCCTACGAGCGCGACGTGAACACCGTGTTCCAGGACTACGCCCTGTTCCCGCACATGAACGTGCGCGACAACGTCGCCTATGGCCTCAAGGTGAAGGGCGTAGCTCGCGCCGAGCGCCTGGCACGTGCCGAAGAAGCGCTCGGAATGGTCGCCCTGGCCGGCTACGGCGACCGCAAGCCCGCGCAGCTTTCCGGCGGCCAGCGCCAGCGCGTGGCCCTTGCTCGCGCATTGGTCAATCGCCCGCGCGTGCTGCTGCTTGACGAACCCCTCGGCGCATTGGACCTGAAGCTGCGCGAGCAGATGCAGAGCGAGTTGAAGAAGTTGCAGCGCCAGCTCGGCATCACCTTTATCTTCGTCACCCACGACCAGGGCGAGGCGCTGTCCATGTCCGACCGCGTGGCGGTGTTCAACAAGGGCCGCATCGAGCAGGTGGACA
>NZ_SSOF01000023.1:0-25873 GCF_029873115.1 Pseudomonas sp. BN606
GGAGCGACGTTCTCCGGCAGCTGGTGAGCGTAGGCGGCGTTGTCGGCGACCAGCACCTTGGATACGCCAGCAACCTTGGCGGCAGCTTCTGCAGCAGCACCGACACCCTGGCCTGCGACCAGAACGTGGATATCACCACCGATCTTCTGAGCGGCGGTCACGGTGTTGAGGGTGGCGGCGGCCAGCGCGCTGTTGTTGTGTTCAGCGATTACCAGGATTGCCATCTCAGATCACCTTCGCTTCGTTCTTCAGTTTCTCGACCAGTTCAGCCACAGACTTGACCTTGATACCCGCCTGGCGGGCGGCCGGGGCTTCAACCTTCAGGGTCTTCACGGTGGAGGCAGTGGAAACACCCAGGGCATCCGGGGTAACCACGTCCAGCGGCTTCTTCTTGGCTTTCATGATGTTCGGCAGCGACGCGTAGCGCGGCTCGTTCAGGCGCAGGTCGGTGGTGACGATCGCCGGCAGGTTCAGCGCAACGGTCTGCAGACCGCCGTCGATTTCACGGGTGACGTTGACCTTGTCGCCCGCCAGCTCGACCTTGGAAGCGAAGGTGCCCTGGGCGTAGCCAGTCAGGGCGCCGAGCATCTGGCCGGTCTGGTTGTTGTCGCTGTCGATGGCCTGCTTGCCGAGGATGACCAGCTGCGGCTGCTCTTTCTCGACCACGGCCTTCAGCAGCTTGGCGACTGCCAGGGAGTTCAGCTCGTCGGCGGACTCGACCAGGATGGCGCGGTCAGCGCCCAGGGCCAGGGCAGTACGCAGCTGCTCTTGAGCGGTGTTCGGGCCGATGGTGACGACGACGATTTCACTCGCTACGCCTTTTTCTTTCAGACGGACGGCTTCTTCTACGGCAATTTCGCAGAAGGGGTTCATCGACATCTTCACGTTGGCGAGGTCGACGCCGGAGTTGTCCGCCTTGACGCGGACCTTGACGTTGTAGTCGACCACTCGTTTGACAGCTACAAGAACCTTCATGGATTCCTCGTTACTCTCCGGTTAATAAGAATGTCGCCAAGACGAGCCTGGCCAGTGATGCAGGTCGGCCGGAACCGACGTCAGCCCAGACAGCGAGCGCAAAACCGCCCGTATCTTGACCGGATCGCCTATTCGGGTCAATACAGCAAAATGCCCCGTCATAAGGCGCAGAGCCTTATCCTATCAGGGCTTCACAAAATTCAAACAAACGTTTGTATTGGACCAGCCTTAGGTGCTGGATATAATGCGCCGGCTCAGGTCAGGGATCGAGCCTAGCCCTCCAACACAAAATATCGAAGAGCCTTGAGGAGATTGACTGTGGAACGCGAATACATGGAATTCGACGTCGTCATCGTCGGCGCCGGCCCCGCTGGCCTGTCCGCCGCGTGCCGACTGAAGCAGAAGGCCGCGGAAGCTGGTCAAGAGATCAGCGTATGCGTGGTCGAGAAGGGTTCCGAAGTCGGCGCCCACATCCTCTCTGGCGCCGTATTCGAACCGCGAGCCCTGAACGAACTCTTCCCTGACTGGAAAGACCTGGGCGCTCCGCTGAACACCCCGGTAGCCCGGGACGACATCTATATGCTCAAGGATGCCGAGTCCGCGATCAAGGTTCCCGGCCTCTTCGTGCCCAAGACCATGCACAACGAGGGCAACTATATCATTTCCCTGGGCAATCTCTGCCGTTGGCTGGCCCAACAGGCTGAAGGCCTGGGCGTGGAGATCTACCCGGGCTTTGCCGCCCAGGAAGCGTTGATCGACGAGAACGGTGTCGTTCGCGGCATCATCACCGGCGATCTCGGCGTGGACCGCGAAGGGCATCCGAAAGAGGGTTACTACACCCCTGGCATGGAACTGCGCGCGAAGTACACCTTGTTCGCCGAAGGCTGCCGTGGCCACATCGGCAAGCAATTGATCAAGAAGTACAACCTGGACTCCGAAGCCGACGCCCAGCACTACGGTATCGGCATCAAGGAAATCTGGGACATCGACCCGGCCAAGCACCAGCCCGGCCTGGTAGTTCACACCGCTGGCTGGCCGCTGAATGACGAGAACCCGGGCGGTTCCTTCCTCTATCACCTGGAAAACAACCAGGTCGTAGTGGGTCTGATCATCGACCTGTCCTACAGCAACCCCTTCCTCTCGCCGTTCGACGAGTTCCAGCGCTACAAGCATCACCCGGTCATCAAGCAGTACCTGGAAGGCGGCAAGCGCGTTGCCTATGGCGCCCGTGCCATTTGCAAAGGTGGCTTGAACTCGCTGCCGAAGATGGTCTTCCCGGGCGGCGCCCTGATCGGCTGCGACCTCGGCACCCTGAACTTCGCCAAGATCAAGGGCAGCCATACCGCTATGAAATCGGGCATGTTGGCCGCCGAGGCCGTTGCTGCTGCACTGGCCGCCGGCAAGGAAGGTGGTGACGAGCTCACCGGCTACGTCGATAGCTTCAAGTCCAGCTGGCTGTATGACGAGCTGTTCCGCAGCCGTAACTTCGGTGCTGCGATCCACAAGTTCGGCGCACTGGCGGGCGGTGCCTTCAACTACATCGACCAGAACTGGTTCGGCGGCAAGATCCCAGTCACCCTGCGCGACAACAAGCCCGACTACGCCTGCCTGAAGCCGGCCGCAGAGTCCAAGCGCATCGAGTATCCGAAGCCGGACGGCAAAATCAGCTTCGACAAGCTCAGCTCGGTATTCCTCTCCAACACCAACCACGAAGAGGAACAACCCTGCCACCTTAAGCTGGCCGACGCGAGCATCCCGATCGCCAAGAACCTTCCGCTGTACGACGAACCGGCGCAGCGCTACTGCCCGGCCGGCGTGTACGAAGTCGTGACTCAGGACGACGGCGCCAAGCGCTTCCAGATCAACGCCCAGAACTGCGTCCACTGCAAAACCTGCGATATCAAGGACCCGGCCCAGAACATCACCTGGGTTGCACCGGAAGGTACCGGCGGCCCGAACTACCCCAACATGTAAGCAGGCACGAAAAAGGCTCCTTAGGGAGCCTTTTTCATTTCCGTCTTCCGCCTAATCCGGCAATGGCCCGATGGAGAAGAATTCCCCACCACTCCAGACGCCCAGCCAAGTGATGCCATCGATCTCGCGCGGCTCAGCCAGATCCACCAACTCGTAGAAGACGTTGCGATGGATCAGCGCTTCCAGGTTTGTCCGTACAAGGACATAGGGAGACGGTTCTTGGGTTTGCGGGTCGAGCTCGACGCGTAGCGGATGGACAGCACCGGCTACTACCTCGTCGTCAACGTTGGTGACGAAGCGCAGCTTTTGCTCTTGCCCCGCCCCCTCTACCCTCAACTCGACCGCAACAAAAGGTGCGTCATCGACCTTAATGCCAACCTTCTCTACCGGAGTGACCAGGAAGTAGCCCTCGCCATCCCTGCGGATCACGCTGGAGAACAGCTTTACCATAGGCTTGCGTCCGATGGGCGTGCCCAGGTAGTACCAGGTGCCATCGCGAGCGATGCGCATGTCGATATCACCGCAAAACGGCGGGTTCCACAGATGAACGGGCGCACCGCCCGGTTTGTCGCCCAGGGGTATCTGCGCCAGCAAGTCACCGGCTTTGCCGGGATCGTTCATTTCAAACTCCTCAACGACTGAGACCGATCAGGCTGCGAGCATACTCCTCCAGCGGTGCCCCGATCAGGTCTTCGGGTTTCTCGTCGTAAAACGTCAGAAAACCGCCACGATTGCGGATTCGGGCAGTATCCACCAGATAGCGTGTATTGGTCTCGATCAGCATCAGTTGGATCACGCCTCGGTCGCGGCCGAGCCGATCCAGCGCTTCCTCGTCTTCCCACTCTTCGACGGTACCGATGCGATCGTCGGCTCTGGCGAATCGCGCGTACAGCAAATAATGCGCCCCTACGGCACGCGCCTGGCCCATAGCCTCTTCCAGACCGGCAGGGCCTTTGGCACGACGCACCATGGGGAAATACTCGACGAAACCGTTGAAGGCCTCTTCAGCGACCACATTGGGTCGCGGATAGGCGGAACCGGGAGGGACGAAGTAGCCCTGGGCGATGTAGATGAAGGAGTCCGCCTGCAGGCGCCAGGGACTGGCGCGACGGGTTTCGCTGTGGTCCAGAAATCCGGCATCACTCAACTGTTCGCGGGTGCCTTCCGCCATGTCACTGACCTTCATGCAGCCCGCCAGGCCGAGAATCGCCAGCAACAGAATCATGCTACGCATCGTGTGTCCTCCAGGTGCCGGCGACGTAAAACCGACAGATGGAGAACCAATGCAGCTTCCGCGCCATCAACCGCCAATGATCTTCATCACCGTGACGCCACCAGAGAACGCAAGGTCCTGCTTGTCGGCCAGCGCCTTGACCAGCAACCGCTGCAAAGCAGGCAGCGCTTCGTGACGAGGCTTCTCCAGCAGATCGCCGACGTAATGACGATTGCTCGACGACAGGCAGCCGTGCAGCCAACCAGTAGAGGACAGACGCAGACGCGAGCAAGTCCGGCAGAAGGGTACGCTCTCGTTGGCGATCACACCGAAATGGCCCTCGCCCGGCACCCGATAACGCAGGGCAGTGGCATCCAACGGCGCGCTGGCCTGAACGAACTCGTGGGAAGTTCGGATCAATGCCAGCAGCTCTTCCAGGCCGACGAACTGCTGATGGAAACCGTTGGGGTCGCGGGCCAGGTGGCCCATGCGCATCAGCTCGATGAATCGAAGCTCGAAGCCCCGCTCCAGGCAATAGTCCAGCAGCGGCAATACCTGATCAAGGTTCTTGCCACGCAGGGGGACCATGTTGATCTTGATCTTCAGACCCGCCGCCTTCGCCTCGTCGAGCCCACGGAGAACTGTGGTCAGGTCGCCGCCACGGGCGATTTCACGAAACGCGCCAGCGTCGAGGGTATCGAGGGAGATGTTCAGACGGCGTATCCCGCAATCGAGCAGCAGGGGTAGCTTGCGGGACAACAGTTGGCCGTTGCTGGTCAGGCTTATGTCTTCAAGACCGAGTTTGCTGACTGCGCGGAGGAAAGGATCGAGCTTGGGACTGACAAGCGGCTCGCCGCCTGTGATACGCAGACGCTCGATGCCAGCCGCCTCGATGAGATAAGCCACGCCGCGCACCATAGCCTCGGCCGATAGCTCATCCTGAGCGGCTACCAGCCTCTTGCCGTCCGGCACGCAATAGGTACAGGCGTAATTACAGGCGGCGGTCAGGCTGATTCGCAGATTGCGGAAACGCCTGCCTTGGCGGTCGACGATCATGGGACGCTCCGGCATTTGGTACACCGGAGTATATCCCTGCGGTTGGCCCGGCACATATCCGGGACCGCGTTATAGGCGCTCTGAATGCGTCAGCCGGCGGGCGACTCGCTTTCGCGCTTGCGCTTGTTGCCCATGCGTACGCCGATGTCCATCAGGAACTGGAAAAAGCCTTCCTGATCCTCCAGGACATTGCTCCAGAACGGCGAGTGGTAGAGCGCGACGGCGCCATGCACCAAGGCCCAAGCGGCGCAATAGTGGAAGTACGGCGGTACGTCTTCCAGTTTACCTTCGGCGATGCGGCCCTTGATCAGAAGAGTCAGGCGCTCGAAGTTGGACGCGCGGATCTTGTGCAACTGCTCGACCATCTCCGGCACCTGGCTGTTCTTCACCACCTTTTCTTCAAGGCGGTCGAACAAGCGATAGCGCTGAGGGTCGCGCATGCGGAACTCGAAGTAGGCGCGCGACAGCGCTTCCTTGTCGCGATCCACGTCTGCCGAATGGAACAACGCATTCAGGTCTCGCTCGTAGTCGAGCATCAAGCGCAGATAGATTTCTGCCTTGGACTTGAAGTGCTTGTAGATGGTGCCTTTGCCGATACCCACTGCGTCAGCGATCATCTCGACGGTAACGCTGTCTTCGCCCTCTTCCAGGAAGAGCTTGAGGGCGGTGTCGAGAATTTCCTGCTCGCGGCGGCGGAACTCACGGACTTTACGGGGTTCTTTCTGCATAAAGGGACTGTGGGGTCAAAAATCAAGCCGCGTATTATGCCTATCTGGCGTAAAAATGCACGGATCATCCGACTATGAGCTTATTGCAAGATGAGTTTGCCCACGCCGATGGGCTCCGCTATCTCAACCATGCTGCGGTTGCGCCCTGGCCCAAACGCGCGACTCGTGCGGTCCAGAGCTTTGCCGAAGAGAACTGGCGACTCGGTGCAAGGGATTATCCGGACTGGCTCACCGTGGAGCGTCGCCTCCGAGAACGCCTGGTCAGACTATTGAACTCACCGACCACGGCTGATCTTGCACTGGTCAAGAATACATCGGAAGCGCTGTCTTTCGTTGCCTTTGGTCTGGACTGGGCAGCGGGTGATCAGGTCGTCATCAGTGATCAGGAGTTCCCTTCCAACCGCGTCGTCTGGGAAGCCCTGAAACGCTACGGCGTGGAAACCGTCCAGGTGTCGCTGGAAGGAGCCGATCCAGAAGGCGCGCTGCTCGCCGCATGCGGCCCGCGCACCAGGCTGCTCTCGATAAGCGCCGTGCAATACGCCAGCGGACTCCGCCTGAATCTGCACCGACTCGGCCATGAATGCCGCCGGCATGGCGTACTTTTCTGCGTCGACGCCATCCAGCAGTTGGGTGCCCTGCCCTTCGACGTCCAGGCCATTGATTGCGCCTTCGCCATGGCCGACGGTCACAAGTGGATGCTCGGACCTGAAGGACTCGGGGTTTTCTATTGCCGTAGCGATCTACGTGAACAACTGAAGCTCCATGAGTACGGCTGGCACATGCTTGAGCATCCCGGTGACTACGAGCGCGTCGACTGGGAGCCGTCCCGCACCGCGCGACGTTTCGAGTGTGGTAGTCCCAACATGCTCGGCGCGATGGCGCTGGAAGCGAGTCTGTCGTTGCTGGAAGAGTTAGGCATGGAGCAGGTTGCTGTGGCGATTGCCGAGCGCGTGCAATGGTTGCAGGACGGATTGGCGAATATCCCCGGCACGCAGCTGTTGAGCCCACTGAACCCAATGCGCCGCGCAGGCATCCTCAGTTTCCGCCTGGACGGCTGGGACAACCAGAGGCTGTTCGAACGGCTCCGCGCCGAGCAGGTGGTCTGCGCCCAGCGTGGAGGTGGAATCCGTTTCTCGCCGCACTTTTACACCGAACCTCGTGTAATAGACGAGACGCTTGCGCTCTTACGCCAGATGGCAGACGCATGAGGACTCAGCCGGTCCCGGTGTATTCCAAATAGGTTTAAGAAACGCCACCGTGCTGTCTGGACGCATGGGGATATTGACCGATACTTCTCTTACTGGCGTGCGGCATCTCCCCCCAAGTGCCCAGCCAGTCGAGGAACCGTGGATCGCGTTCCTTTGTTTTACTCCTAATGGTCTTGACCCGGATTCATCCCCCAGAACCCGGGTTTTTTTTGTGCGCGACTTTTTCCGACCGTCTTCCAGAAGCCTTTCAACCACGCCGTGCGAGAGGGAACAGACGCAGATAGTTTTCGCTGGTCTGCTCTGCGAATGTTTCGAATGGAACCCCGCGCAAGTCAGCCAGAAACTCCGCCACCTCACGCACGTATTCCGGCAGATTGGGCTTGCCACGGTATGGCACGGGCGCGAGATAAGGCGAATCAGTTTCCACCAGCAAGCGATCCGCCGGGACCTGAAGCGCAACTTCTCGCAACGCGCTGGCATTGCGGAAGGTGACGATACCGGACAGAGAAATGTAGAAGCCGAGATCCAGTGCGGCACGCGCCATGTCCCAATCTTCGGTAAAGCAATGCAACACGCCAGCCTGCGGCAGCGCTGCCTCACGCAATAGCGCAAGGGTATCGGCGCGAGCTTCGCGAGTGTGCACAATCACTGGTTTGCCGGTGACTTTCGCGGCCTCCAGATGCAGACGGAAAGCTTGCTGCTGAAGCTCGGCGGCGTCGGGTTCGTAGTGATAATCCAGGCCTGTCTCGCCGATAGCCACGACCCGCGGGTGCTCCAGCTCGCCCAGCAACCACTCCAGCGCCGGGGAGTCGCCGGGCTGCAAATCAAGAGGGTGAACACCAACCGAGCAATGCACGTCATCGTAGCGCTCGGCCACGGACTTCACGGCGGCGGCGTTGTCGGCACTCACCCCGATGCAGAGGAACTGAGAGACACCACGGGCACGGGCGGCGTCGAGAGCGGCGTCAAGGGATCCACCGTGAGCGCCCAGATCGAGGCGGTCCAGATGGCAATGGGAGTCGATCAGCATGGTCAGGCTCCAGGCGCAGGCGCCAAGCTTCAAGCCTGTCGCTTTCAGCCCGGGCCCGGCGGCCGGTTACATCGTATGGGTGGGACGGTCGGACTTGAGGGCGCCAGCGAGATAGGTCTCGATCTTGTTGCGCGCGCCACTGTCGCCATCATTGAACTGGACGCCAATGCCCGCTGCGCGGTTGCCCTGGGCGCCCTTGGGAGTGATCCAGACCACTTTGCCAGCGACTGGAATCTTCTCCTGCTCATCCATCAGGTTGAGCAGCATGAATACTTCATCGCCGAGCTTGTAGGTCTTGTTGGTCGGAATGAACAGGCCACCGTTCTTGATGAATGGCATGTAGGCGGCATACAGCACGGACTTGTCCTTGATGGTCAAGGACAGAATCCCGTTACGCGGGCCCAGGTTCGGCGGCAGGCTCATACGGTTTTCCTGACAAGCTGGTTCAGCCACCGATTCTAGCCCGGCCCGGGTAGGCTTGCCCACTGGACCAGAAGAGCTTCGAGAAGCAAGACACGGTTGAGGTTGGCCTTGTTGAGGACTTTCTGACGTTGTTGCAGCAGCCAGTCCTGCATCGCCAAGACCTTCTGTTGTGGGGCCTTGTCCGCCAGGTACTGAACCACCTTGCGCATATCGTTGAGCCCAAGCCCCGCTTCGTCACGAGTGAGCTGGTAGCGCAGCATCAGTTGCGCCCAATCGCAAAACCAGTCGAACAACAGCGGTAAAGGCACAGCGTTCCAGCCTTCTGCCAATTGGCTGGCACCCACCTGGTGCTTGAGCAGCTTCTTCACCCCATCCACAACTTCGGCACGCTGGGAACGTACACCTTGCCCTTCCAGACGTAGCGCCGAAAGCGGAGAGCCACCGGCAAGCACCAGCAGCTCCCTCAATTCCTCCGGTGGCGCATCAGGCAATGCCGAATCCAGCCAAGCCAGGCTCTGCGCCTCACTGGGCAATGGGCAGGCCTGCTGTACGCATCGGCTCTTGATGGTCGGCAGCAATCGGCTGGGCTGGTGGCTGATCAACAGTAGAACGGTATCGCCGGAGGGTTCCTCCAGGCTTTTGAGCAGTGCATTGGAGGCGTTGAGGTTCATCGACTCGGCCGGCTCCACCAGCACCACCTTGCGCCCACCTAGCTGCGCGGTCTGGACAACGAATCCCACCAGCTCGCGAACCTGGTCAACGCGGATCGCCTTGTCCGCTTCCTCCGGTTCGAGTACGAACGCGTCAGGATGTGTACTGGCCGCCAGCAGCATGCAAGCCTTGCATTGGCCGCATGCGTCGAGCCCGGCAGGGCTCTGGCACAGGAGGCGCGCCATCAGGCGCTCGGCTAGGGCGCGCTTGCCAATACCGGATGGTCCATGCAGCAGATAGGCGTGGGCATGACGCGGACGGCCTGCCAACTGCTGCCAGATCGCTGTTTGCCAGGGATAGGCGTCAGCCATTGCAGCGCACCAGCAAATCGGGAAGCAACTTATCGAGGTTGGCCTGGACTTCCGCCAGCGTCAGCGACGCGTCGACTACCTTGTACCGCTCCGCAGCGGCCTTAGCGCGCTGCAGGTAGGTTTGCCGAACGGCTTCGAAGAAGCTGCGCTGTTCTTGCTCGAAACGATCCAGGCGGCCACGGGCGGCAGCCCTGCTCAAGCCGATTTCCACCGGCAGGTCGAAAACCAGAGTCAGGTCCGGACGCAGGTCACCCTGGACGAAGTTTTCCAGCAAGGCGATACGCTCACTGGACAGGCCACGACCACCGCCCTGATAGGCATAGGTAGCATCGGTGAAACGGTCGCAGAGCACCACCGCACCACGCGCCAGAGCCGGCTTGATCACACCTTCCAGATGCTGGGCACGAGCCGCGAACACCAGCAGCAGTTCGGTGTCGACGCCCATGGCTTCTTCGCTGGGGGTCAGCAAGAGTTCGCGGATACGCTCAGCAAGCGGCGTACCACCTGGCTCACGAGTCAGTACGACCTCAACGCCATGGCTGCGCAGGCGCTCTGCAAGATACTCGCGATTGGTGCTTTTTCCGGCGCCTTCCGGGCCTTCCAATGTGATGAACAGACCGCTCACTGGGTGTCCTTATTCATTGCGGGGTCGGGCTGGAGCGGTAGTCGCTGCGGCGCTTCATTTGGAAGTCACGCACGGCCTGGTTGTGCTCGCCCAGGGTCTCGGAGAATACATGGCTACCATCGCCTCGGGCGACGAAATAGAGGCTCTTTCCTGCCGCGGGATGCAGCGCGGCATGAATGGCTTCACGCCCGGCGAGAGCAATGGGGGTTGGCGGCAGACCGCTGATGACATAGGTGTTGTAAGGCGTCGCCTCGCGCAGGTGGTCGCGGGTCAGGTTGCCGTTGTAGCGCTCGCCCAGGCCATAGATGACAGTCGGGTCGGTCTGCAGCAGCATGCCGCTGTTCAGGCGGCGCACGAACACGCCGGCAATCTGCCCGCGCTCAGTGGGAACGCCGGTTTCCTTCTCCACCAGGGACGCCATGATCAGCGCCTGGTAGGGGTCGTTATAGGGCAATCGGTCCGCCCGCTTGCTCCACTCCTCGGCGAGCACCTGGTCGAGACGATCCCGCGCCTGTTTCAGCAGGTCGATGTCGCGCGTGCCGCGCACGTAACGATAGGTATCAGGGAAAAAGCGGCCTTCCGGGTACTCGCCGGGGCGCCCGAGTCGAGCCATAACTTCAGCGTCACTGACATCGACCAGCGTTTGCTCCAGCTTGGCCTGTTTGGCCAAGGCCGCACGGACCTGACGGAAGTTCCAGCCTTCCACCAGCGTCAGGCTGTACTGCACCACATCACCTTGTTGCCACAGTGCCAGCAGGTCGGCGGCGCGCATTCCCGGCGTCAGTCGATACTCGCCACTGTGCAGGGACTCGTTGGCTAGATTGAAGCGCCAGTATTGGCGTAGCCAGAACGCATTGTTAAGAACCCCTTCCGCTTCCAGCCGGTTGAGCAGGCCACCGGGCGTGGCTCCAGTTGGTACTTCCAGCATCCGCTCGGCGGAGATGTTCAGGGGTTGCTCGAGGGTGACGCGCTGCTGCCAGCCGGCAAAGGCTACCAGCAGACCAGCAAGGAGCAGGCCTGCTTCCAGCATCAGCAGGAATTTGCGTATCACGTATCAGATATCCAGTAGATCGCGGGCGATGGCCTGAAGTTTACGGGTCAGCGGCCCGACCGGCCAGTGATGCGCTGTTACAGAACGCACCGGCCAGATACCGAAAAGGCTGTTGCAGAGGAAAACCTCATCCGCTTGGAGAAACTCGTCGTAGTCAACATCCCGCACTTCGGCCTGGAGGCCTTCGGCCTTGGCGCTGTCCAGTAGTGCAGCTCGCATGACACCCGCGACCCCACAACGAGAGAGATCAGCGGTGACGAGCGCGCCTTTACGCACCATGAAAAGGTTACTGAACACACCTTCGATCACACGACCAGACAGGTCGCGCATCAAGCCTTCGGCGTGCTGAGCATCCTGCCACTCGGCACGGGCCAAGACCTGCTCCAGCCGGTTGAGGTGCTTGAGGCCAGCCAGCAGAGGCTGCTCGGCAAGACGAGTGGCGCAGGGAAAGAGCCGGACCCCCTGCTCCGCATTGCCCGCAGGGTAAGCCGGAAAGGCAGCACTCTGCAGAATCCGCCGGGGCAAGGCTACAGGCGGCGGAGCATAGCCACGCAAACCCTCGCCACGAGTGACTATCAGTTTGGCGACGCCTTCGCCCAACCCGGCCGAGAAGGTCATCAACTCCGTGCGCATCAACTGCAGGTCAAGAGGAATACGCAGGCGTCGGCAGCCGTCAGCGAGCCGCGCCATGTGGTACTCGAGAAGCGGAGGGCGACCGCCACGCACGGCGATGGTCTCGAAAAGCCCATCGCCGTAGGCCAGACCGCGATCCTTGATGGACAGCGATTCGGCTGGGTGGCCGTCAACCCAATTCGGCATCAGCCCGCGAACCGGCGGAACACCAGGGAACCGTTGGTGCCACCAAAGCCGAAGGAGTTGGAGAGAACGACATCGATGGGCATGGACCGCGCTTCGTGTGGCACGAAGTCGAGGTCGCAACCTTCGTCCGGCTCGTCCAGGTTGATAGTCGGCGGCGCCACCTGATCGCGCAAAGCGAGGATACTGAAGATCGCTTCCACGGCACCGGCCGCACCCAGCAAATGGCCAGTCATGGACTTGGTGGAACTGACTGCCAGCTTGTAGGCATGCTCACCGAACACCGACTTGAGCGCCATGGCTTCGGCCACGTCACCGGCCGGAGTCGAGGTACCGTGGGCGTTCACGTACTGCACCTGATCGGCATTCAAGCCAGCATCGCGCAGGGCGTTGCTCATGCAACGTGCAGCACCGGCGCCATCTTCCGGCGGCGAAGTCATGTGATAAGCGTCGCCACTCATCCCGAAGCCGATCAGCTCGGCGTAGATAGTCGCGCCACGGGCCTTCGCATGCTCCAACTCTTCAAGCACTAGCGCACCGGCGCCGTCGGAAAGCACGAAACCGTCGCGCCCTTTGTCCCAGGGACGGCTGGCACGGGTCGGGTCGTCGTTGCGAGTCGACAGCGCGCGAGCTGCGCCGAAACCACCCAGACCCAGGCCACAGGCAGCCATTTCAGAACCACCTGCAACCATCACGTCCGCCTCGCCATAGGCGATGTTACGTGCGGCCATGCCGATGCAGTGGGTGCCAGTCGTACAGGCGGTGGCAATGGCGTAGTTCGGCCCCTGGATACCCAGGTGGATCGACAGGAAACCGGACACCATGTTGATGATCGAACCCGGCACGAAGAACGGCGAGATACGGCGCGGTCCTTGCTCATGCAGGGATTTGCAGTTGTTCTCGATGTTCGTCAGGCCGCCAATCCCGGAGCCCATGGCCACGCCAATACGCTCACGATTGGCATCGGTAACTTCGAGACCGGAGTCACGCACGGCCTGGAAGCTCGCGGCAAGACCGTACTGGATGAACAGGTCGAGCTTGCGCGCCTCTTTGGCCGACAGGTACTCCTCGACATTGAACCCCTTGACCGAACCACCGAAGCGAGTGGAATAGGCGGACAGATCCATATGTTCGATAAGGCCAATGCCACTGCGGCCAGCCAGAATTCCCTGCCAGGTGCTCGATACATCGGTACCCAGCGGCGACAGCATGCCAAGGCCAGTGACCACGACGCGTCTACGCGACACAGCGATCTCCTTCTTCAATCTCTACACGGCGGTTGATTCGGATAAACAGACTGTTGAAAAGCCCGGCAAGTAACGCGCAAACCGCAGATTTTCAACAATCGGCTTAAAGAAAAGCCGCACGCCCAATCGGGTCGTGCGGCTTTTCCGCGTCGGGGAACCGACGACTACATTACTGCGCGTGGGCGTTGATGTAGTCGATGGCTTCCTGAACGGTGGTGATCTTCTCGGCTTGCTCGTCCGGGATCTCGGTCTCGAATTCCTCTTCCAGAGCCATCACCAGCTCAACGGTGTCAAGGGAATCGGCGCCCAGGTCTTCAACGAAGGAAGCGCTGTTGGTGACTTCGTCTTCTTTGACGCCCAGTTGCTCGGCGACGATTTTCTTGACGCGTTCTTCGATGGTGCTCATACCTTGTTTTCACTCCTATGGAAAAATCCGTGCAGCTGGGGCTGCAGTGTATAGAAAGGGTTTTCCGCATTTCAAGCAGAACGCCTGAACCCCTTCAGGATCGCCGCAACGAAATGTCTATAACCCGACTGCACTTATATAGCGAATTCTAGACAGCCCATATGACATCTTCCTGAAGGGATTCGTCACATTCAGCTCATGTACATACCGCCATTGACCGGAACGGTAGCACCGGTGACATAGGCAGCGCCGTCGGAAGCGAGGAATCCCACCACCTTGGCGATCTCTTCGGCCTGGCCCAGGCGACCCAACGGGATCTGGGTCAGCAGCGCATCGCGCTGGGCTTCCGGCAACTCACGGGTCATGTCCGTGTCGATGAAACCAGGAGCTACCGCATTGACGGTGATCGCACGGGAACCGACTTCACGCGCCAGGGCGCGACTGAAACCTTCCAGGCCAGCCTTGGCGGCTGCGTAGTTGGTCTGGCCGGCATTGCCCATGGCGCCTACCACCGAGCCAATGTTGATGATGCGCCCCCAGCGAGCCTTGGTCATGCCACGCAGGACGGCCTTGGACAGGCGATACAGGCTGTTGAGGTTGGTGTTGATGACGTCGAACCACTCGTCGTCTTTCATACGCAGCATCAGGTTGTCACGGGTGATGCCGGCGTTGTTCACCAGGATCAGCGGCTGCCCCAGGTGCTGCTGGATGTGCTCCAGGGTACTGGCGACCGACTCATCATTGCTGACGTCCAGAACCAGACCGGCACCTTCGATTCCGTTGTCCTTGAGGAATTCGGCGATACGCTCGGCACCGGAAGAGGAAGTCGCAGTGCCGATCACCACGGCGCCCTGACGGCCCAGTTCGAGGGCGATAGCCTGGCCAATGCCGCGGCTCGCACCGGTGACCAATGCCACCTTACCTTGCAGACTCATAGGTCTTCTCCTTGTTCAGGCCAGCGCAGCACGGGCGGCTGCGAAAGCATCAGGGGTATCCAGATTGTGGGTGTTGACACCCTTCACACAGCGCTTGTTCAGGCCTGACAGCACTTTGCCCGGACCGCATTCGATCAGATCGGTAACGCCGCGCTCGGACAGGCTGACCATCGACTCGACCCAACGAACCGGGCTGTAGAGCTGGGCCAACAGGTCACGCTTGAGTTCGCCGAGATCAGCCACCACGGCGGCACTGACGTTCTGCACCAGCGGAATTTGCGGAGCCTGCCAGGCCAGCGCGTCGACGGACTCGGCAAAGCGCTCGGCAGCCGGCTTCATCAGTGCGCAATGAGAAGGCACGCTAACCGGCAGAGCCATGGCGCGCTTGGCTCCACGAGCCTTGCAGGCCTCGATGGCGCGCTCGACAGCGGCAGCGGCACCGGCGATCACCACCTGGCCGGGCGCATTGAAGTTCACTGCACTGACCACTTCGCCCTGGGCAGCTTCCACACATGCGGCCAGCACGTCGGCATCTTCCAGACCCAGGATGGCGGCCATGCCGCCCTGCCCTGCCGGAACGGCCTGCTGCATCAGCTGACCACGACGCTCCACAAGTTTCACCGCATCGGCGAAGCCCAGGCTGCCGGCAGCCACGAGCGCGGAGTATTCACCGAGGCTGTGGCCGGCGACGTACGCTGGGCGCGCACCACCCTCAGACAGCCACAGACGCCATAGGGCGATGGACGCAGTGAGAATGGCCGGCTGAGTCTTGTCGGTCTGGTTGAGCTGCTCTTCCGGACCTTGCTGGGTCAACGCCCAGAGGTCATAACCGAGCGCCTCGGAGGCTTCGGCGAAGGTATCCAGGACCAGCTTCTGCTGGCCCCCCTGCTCGGCCAGCATGCCCAGAGACTGGGAGCCCTGACCGGGAAATACGAAAGCGAGGGATGCGGACATTGATTGAGGTCCCTTATCTGGCGGTATAGGGAGATTGACGCCTGGCATAGCCAAGCGCACGAAACTGACATTTGGATGACAGGCTGCCGGTAGCGGTCACATCCTACAGCAACAGATGTTCCAGTCGGCCGTGGAGGCGCTGCGGCAGATTCTCACGGACCTCGATCATCGCGCGACGAATGGCGCTCTGAAAGCCTTCCGAGCCAGCCGAACCGTGACTCTTGATAACGATACCCTGCAGCCCCAGGAAGCTTGCTCCATTATGGCGCGCAGGGGTCAAATCGGTACGAAGGCGACGCAGCAATGGCAGGGCCAGCGCGCCCACCATGCGCGAACCGAGGCTCTCGCTGAACAATGCTTCCATCCGAGTGGAAATCATCGAGGCCAAACCCTCGCTGGACTTGAGCAGAATGTTGCCGACGAAGCCGTCACAAACCACCACGTCAGCTTCACCACGATAGAGACCATCGCCCTCGATGTATCCGATGTAGTTGAGGCCTTCGGCTTGCTGCAGCAGGTTCGCCGCCAGCTTCACTTGCTGGTTGCCCTTGATGTCCTCGGTGCCGACATTCAGTAGCGCGACACGCGGACGAGGAGTACCGAGGGCCTCAGCTGCAACCGCACCCATCACGGCGAATTGATAGAGATGCTCGGCGCTGCAGTCGACATTGGCACCCAGGTCGAGCAGATGGCAGTGGCCCCGCGCCGTAGGAATGGCGCTAACCATGGCCGGCCGATCGATTCCAGGCAAAGTCTTCAGCACGTAGCGCGACAACGCCATCAGAGCACCGGTATTGCCTGCACTGACGCAGGCCTGAGCCCGACCATTGCGCACAAGATCGAGGGCCACACGCATCGAAGAGTCAGGCTTGCCGCGCAAGGCTTGTGCAGGGCGCTCATCCATGGCGATCACTTCACTGGCATGCTCGATTTGCAGGCGCAGGCGATCGGCCGCAGGAATGCGGGCAACGAGCTCTTGTAGAAGGGGGGCTTGGCCGACGAGAACCAAGTGAAGCGAGGGGAATTCAGCCAGACAGGCGACGCTGGCTGGAACAATGCAGCGGGGACCGTAGTCCCCGCCCATTGCATCAATCGCGATGATCGAGGCGGCCAAGGATTACTCGGCAGCGCCCTTGTCGATCACTTTGCGACCACGGTAGAAACCGTCCGGGGAAACGTGGTGGCGCAGGTGAACTTCACCAGTGCTCTTCTCTACGGACAGGGCGTTGGCTTCGAGGGCGTCGTGGGAACGACGCATGTCGCGTGCCGAGCGGGATTTTTTGTTCTGCTGAACAGCCATAATCAATTAACTCCTAAACGTTTGGGTCACGCTTTAACTGCGCCAGTACGCTGAACGGGTTGGACCGCGGAACCTCGTCCTTGCTCGGCTCGGGCTCGTTGGCGCCCGCCGGCTGCTGGCAATCTTCAGGGTCATGGGCCGGAACTATGGGCAGGGCGAGCAACAGCTCATCCTCGACCAGAGTCATCAGATCCAATGGATCCTCACCCACTTCCAGCACGTCATAGCCCTTCGGCAGCGACTGACTGTCCGCCCCCTCCCTCACCACGGCGTAATCACACTCGCTATGGATGTTCAGGGTGACCAGCTCTAGACAACGCTGGCAAACCATCTTGACCTCGACGTCAATCCGGCTATGGATAACGACAGCGCGACGCTCTTCACGAGCGAACGCGAGGCTCGCATGGATGCTGCCCGCGTTGTCCGCTAGGGGATCGCAGAGTCGCTCCAGACTGGCGAGCGCAATGTCACCCTCAAGAGTGACTTCGCGGTCCGCAAGCTTTCGCGGATCTACATGAGGTGGAATCGGCCCATTCAACATAGGCGCGACATTCTAGGGACGAGCCCCTGCCCTGTCAAAAGAAATTCCGCATTGTCCACGTGCGACGGGACTCTATAGAATTTCCCGCCTCTACGACCGGAGATCGCCATGCTGCCCCTGGTGCTTGCATCCAGCTCACCTTATAGACGCGAACTACTCGAACGCCTGCGCCTGCCTTTTACCTGGGGCGCACCCGCCATCGACGAAAGCCGCAAGACCGACGAATCCGCCGAACAGCTCGTACGCCGACTGGCACTTGAAAAGACCAAGGCTCTTGCCAGCCAGAACCCCAACCATCTGATCATCGGCTCCGACCAGGTCGCAGTGCTAGGCGACCAGATACTCGGCAAGCCTCACAATTTTGAACGCGCTCGCGACCAACTGCTGGCAGCCAGCGGCACCAGCGTCAGCTTCCTGACCGGCCTGGCCCTGATGAACAGCGCTACCGGCCACTTCCACGTGGACTGCGTGCCCTTCACCGTGCATTTCCGCGAGCTGGACGCCGCACGCATCGGCCGCTACCTGGAAGCCGAACAACCCTATGACTGCGCCGGCAGCTTCAAGGCAGAAGGACTTGGCGTCAGCCTGTTCCGTGCGACTGAAGGCCCGGACGCCACCAGCCTCGTCGGACTGCCTCTGATTCGACTCGTGGACATGCTGCTCGCCGAAGGCGTACAGATTCCCTGACTCCCATATAGAAGGAAGAAAGCCCGGCTTCTGGCCGGACTTTCCTTTGGGGCGCTATAAGCTTCAACGCAAGCTCGGCCCCTGGAACCCCATCCAAAGTGCCAGTCGCTCGGCGACACTAGCACCGAACTTTTTCGAGAAGCGATCGAAAGGCGACTCCTGCACGGTGTAGTCAACAACCTCCTTCGCCCCAATC
The DNA here is from genome assembly GCF_029873115.1 of Pseudomonas sp. BN606. NCBI lineage: Bacteria > Pseudomonadati > Pseudomonadota > Gammaproteobacteria > Pseudomonadales > Pseudomonadaceae > Pseudomonas > Pseudomonas sp. BN606. Next base: position 18,388 of record NZ_SSOF01000023.1, read on the forward strand.
ACCTCGCGCGCCACGAAACTGGTATTGCCGAGCTTATCCACCAGCCCAAGCGCCAGCGCCTGCTCGCCCGACCAAACCAATCCACTGAAGAGTTCGGGATTGCCATCGACCTTCAGCCGATCACCACGCCCCTTCTTCACGCTTTCGATGAACTGCTGGTGAGTGGTATCCAGCACGCTCTGCCAAAACTGGGTTTCCTCAGGTTTCTGTGGCTGGAACGGATCCAGGAACGCCTTGTGCTCGCCGGACGTATAGACGCGACGCTCAACACCCAGCTTGCCCATGGCGTCGACGAAGCCAAAGCTCGCCGCAGTGACGCCGATGGAGCCAACCAGGCTAGCCTTGTCGGCATAGATTTCGTCCGCCGCACTGGCGATGTAGTAGGCACCGGACGCACCAAGGTCGGTGATCACGGCATACACCCTGATGCCCTTGTGTTCCGCACGCAGCCGACGAATCTCGTCATAGACGTAACCGGATTGCACCGGACTGCCACCCGGACTGTTGATCCGCAGCACGACCCCCTTGGTCTTCGGGTCTTCGAAAGCCGCACGCAGCGCGGTCACGATATTGTCAGCGCTCGCCACCTCTTCATCAGCGATCATTCCACGGACCTCTACCAGCGCCGTGTGCTCCTGGCCGCGCGCAGCGCTCTTCTGCAGATCGAATGCCGGCGAGAACAGCGCAAGGGCAATAAACAGATAAACAAAGGTCAGCGACTTGAAGAAAATGCCCCAACGCCGGGCACGACGCTGCTCCTGGATACCCGCCAGTACAGCCTTCTCCAGCAACTGCCAGCTCTTCTGTTCAGCCTTGTCGGCAGCGGGTTCTTTCCATTCGTCAGACATAAAGCTCCACCTCTCGGAATTGCCGGCTCAGGTCACCTTCCAGCCAGTGACGCAGCTCTTCAAAACGCTCGATCGCCAGCGTGGGCGATTCCTTGAGCAACTCAACAAGCGGCTGGGCACCGTAACCCACCGCCACGGAATCCATCCCGGCCCGATGAGCCATACGCAGATCGAAGGGAGAATCCCCCACCATCACCGCCTGCCCAGCAGCCACCCCACAATGCGCAAGGATTTCATGCAACATGCGCGGATCAGGCTTGCTCGCAGTTTCGTCAGCGCAGCGGGTGATATCGAAGTAATCCAACCAGCCACGCCCGGCCAGCACATGCTCCAAGCCACGACGACTCTTACCGGTAGCCACCGCCAGACGATAGCCCTGCTCACGGAACACCTCCAGCGCCTCCGCCACCCCATCGAACAGAGGTGAAGGCTGGCACTCCAGCACGCTGTAGTGTTCGCTATAACGCTGCCGGAATGCATCTATGCACCGTGGATCATCAAGCTCCGGATAGAGCGTAGCGATCGCTTCCGGCAAACCGAGACCGATGATGCCCTTGATAGCGACATCATCTCGCCACGACAGCCCGGAAACGTCTGCCGCCACGCGCATGGATTCGACAATGCGGGCGATGGAATCAACCAACGTGCCGTCCCAGTCGAAGATCAGCAACTGGTAATCAGACACCTAGACGCTCCAGGGTTTTCTGCCACATCTCATCGACCGGAGCCTCCAGCTTAAGCTCGCCCCCATCAGGGAGGCTTATAGCCAGGGAGTGCGCGTGCAGGAACAGGCGCTTGCCGCCCAGTTCGCGAATTTCACGCGTGAAATCCTCATCGCCGTACTTCGGATCACCGGCGATGGAATGGCCAGCGTGCTTGGCGTGCACTCGAATCTGGTGAGTACGCCCGGTAATCGGACTGGCTTCCACCAGAGTGGCGAACTCCCCGAAACGGCGCACGACGCGAAACTCGGTAAGCGCGTCCTTGCCTTCCGGATTCACCTCGACCATGCGCTCGCCGGAACGCAGATTATTCTTCAGCAACGGCGCACTGACCTTCTTCTTCGAGGTTGGCCAGCTTCCGCGTACCAGCGCCAGGTAACGCTTATCGACACCGTCGCCACGCAATGCCTCGTGAAGGTGGCGGAGCATGCTGCGCTTCTTGGCGATCATCAGAAGTCCGGAGGTATCGCGATCAAGGCGATGCACCAGCTCCAGATCCTTGGTTTCTGGGCGCAACTGACGGAAGGCTTCGATCACGCCGAAGCTGAGACCACTTCCTCCATGCACTGCAATGCCAGCCGGCTTGTTCAGCACGATCAGCGCCTTGTCTTCGTAGACGATCGCACTCTCCAGCCGTTCCAGCAGACTTTGGGCCACTGGGGCCGGCTCATCCGGCTCGGACAGACGCAAAGGCGGAACGCGGACGATGTCGCCCGCCTGGAGCTTGTACTCCGGCTTGATCCGTCCCTTGTTCACGCGGACTTCGCCCTTGCGAAGGATGCGATAAATCAACGTCTTGGGCGCACCCTTCAACTGAGTGCGCAGGAAATTGTCAATGCGTTGGCCGGCATATTCCGGCGCAACCTCAAGCAGCTGGACGCCGGAGGTTGGAGAGGCAGGAGTGTTCATTTGCGCATCATAACAATTTTTTATGGATTTGAAGCACTTAATGATTACTGCTATAGTCGCGAACGCCGCCAAAAGCGGCCTGGTTTCAGGGTGTTCGCCAAAACTGCCACCCTAACCGTTGCAACCTTTTCAGGACGTAAGGCCGTCCGACAGAAAATTCGCTGCAATGACTGCGAATTTTCAGAAATCAAGCCTTGAGCCATGACGCGTGATCACCCCTTTCCTATGGGAGATCACGGTAAATGCAACCCGCTACGGATTCAGCGAGCGGCACCCGATTTTCAAGGGATAAGTGTAGGGTGGAGATGCATAACCGTCGGACTGCGTAGTTTCAAGACGCTTCATTTCGTCCGCTTCCGACCGTTGATTCCTCCTCCTGAACAAGTGCTTCTGTCACGACACAGCAAGCAGGAGACGTAGTCGCGATTCCGGTCCCATTGACTGGAGTTCGCTGGACACTGGAGTGGCCCGCCGCTCCTGACACGCACCTGACACCGACCGCGAGAGTCGTGTGCGCCAATCGCCGTTTCCGGTAGCCCGGAAACCCATTGGTACCACATGAAAAGAATGCTGATTAACGCGACTCAGCCCGAAGAGTTGCGTGTTGCTCTGGTCGACGGCCAACGCCTGTACGACCTGGACATTGAATCGGGTGCCCGCGAGCAGAAGAAGGCCAACATCTACAAAGGCCGAATCACTCGTATCGAGCCCAGCCTTGAAGCCGCTTTCGTCGACTTCGGCGCCGAGCGCCACGGCTTCCTGCCCCTGAAAGAAATTTCCCGCGAGTACTTCAAGAAGTCCCCCGAAGGCCGCATCAACATCAAGGAAGTGCTCAGCGAAGGCCAGGAAGTCATCGTCCAGGTCGAGAAAGAAGAGCGCGGCAACAAGGGCGCAGCCCTGACCACCTTCATCAGCCTTGCTGGGCGTTACCTGGTGCTGATGCCGAACAACCCCCGCGCCGGTGGCATCTCCCGCCGCATCGAAGGCGAAGAGCGCAATGAACTGCGTGAAGCGCTGAACGGCCTCAACGCTCCAGCCGACATGGGCCTGATCGTTCGCACCGCGGGTCTGGGCCGCTCCAGCGAAGAGCTGCAGTGGGACCTGGATTATCTGCTGCAACTCTGGAGCGCCATCAAGGAAGCTTCTGGCGAGCGTGGCGCCCCCTTCCTGATCTATCAGGAAAGCAACGTCATCATCCGCGCTATCCGCGACTACCTGCGCCAGGACATCGGCGAAGTGCTGGTCGACAGCGTCGAAGCCCACGAGGAAGCCCTCAGCTTCATCCGCCAGGTGATGCCGCAGTACCAGAGCAAGATCAAGCTCTATCAGGACAGCGTTCCGCTGTTCAATCGTTTCCAGATCGAAAGCCAGATCGAAACCGCCTTCCAGCGCGAAGTGAAGCTGCCGTCTGGCGGCTCCATCGTCATCGATCCGACCGAGGCCCTGGTGTCCATCGACATCAACTCGGCCCGTGCCACCAAGGGTGGCGACATCGAAGAAACCGCCCTGCAGACCAACCTGGAAGCGGCCGAGGAAATCGCCCGTCAGTTGCGCCTGCGTGACATCGGCGGCCTGATCGTCATCGACTTCATCGACATGACGCCGGCCAAGAACCAGCGCGCCGTGGAAGAGAAGGTCCGCGAGGCCCTGGAAGCCGACCGCGCACGCGTGCAGATCGGTCGCATCTCGCGCTTCGGCCTGCTGGAAATGTCCCGTCAACGTCTGCGTCCGTCCCTGGGCGAGACCAGCGGCATCGTCTGCCCCCGTTGCGACGGCCAAGGCATCATCCGTGACGTCGAATCCCTGTCGTTGGCCATCCTGCGTCTGATCGAGGAAGAGGCTCTCAAGGACCGTACTGCCGAGGTCCGCGCCCAAGTGCCGATTCCGGTTGCCGCCTTCCTGCTCAACGAGAAGCGCAACAGCATCACCAAGATCGAGCTGCGCAGCCGTTCACGCATCGTCATCCTGCCGAACGACCACCTGGAAACCCCGCACTTCGAAGTCCAGCGCCTGCGCGACGACAGTCCGGAAGTGCTGAACAACCAGTCCAGCTACGAAATGACCCCGGCTGAGGTGGAAGAAGCCCAACCGGTCAGCTCCACCCGCACCCTGGTTCGCCAGGAAGCAGCGGTGAAGACCGTTTCCCCCGAGCGCCCCGTACCGGCACCGATTGCAGCCGCTCCGCAAGCCCAGCCGGCACCCACTCCGGAGCCCAGCCTGTTCAAGGGTCTGGTGAAGTCCCTGGTAGGCCTGTTCGCTGGCAAGGAAGAGCCCAAGGTCGAAGCCGAGAAGCCGACCACCGAACGCCAGCCGCGCAGTGAAGAGCGTCGCAACGGCCGTCAGCAGAACCGTCGCCGCGATGGCCGTGAGGGCCGCGAAGGTCGTGAGGGTCGTGAAAGCCGCCGCGAGGAAGACCGCAAGCCACGCGAAGAACGCCAGCCCCGCGAAGCTCGTGAAGGCCAGGAAACCCGTCGCGAGCGCCCTGCCCGCGAAGAGCGCCAGCCGCGTGAAGAACGCCAACCGCGCGAGGAGCGTCAGCCTCGCGAAGAGCGTCAGGCTCGTGAGCCCCGCGAAGAGCGTCAACCGCGTGAAGAGCGCCAGCCTCGCGAAGAGCGCCAGCCTCGTGAGCCCCGCGAGGAGCGTCAGCCGCGCGAAGCCCGTGAGCCGCGTGAACCGCGTGAAGGCCAGGAAGGTCGCCGCGAGCGTGGCGAACGCGCCGAGCGTCCCGCCCGTGAAGAGCGCCAACCGCGTGAAGAACGCCAACCTCGCGAAGAGCGCCAGCCGCGCGCTGAACTGGCCCAGACCGAAGCGGTCGACGAGGAACTGCTGAACAACGAGGAGCTGCTGCAGGACGACGATCAGGAAGGCTCCGATGACGAGCGTCCTCGTCGCCGCTCCCGTGGCCAGCGCCGCCGCAGCAACCGCCGCGAGCGTCAGCGTGAAGCCAACGGCGAAGAGCTGGTGGAAGGTCAGGATGACGGTGAAGTCGTCCAGGCTGCTGCCGTCGTCGCGACCGGTGTAGTTGCCGCTGAATTGGTTTCCGCTGAAGTGGCCGCCGAAGCCGCTACCGATGCACCGGTACAGGTAGAAACACCGGCCGTTGAAGCCGAAGCTACAGAAGCCGTGGTCGCCCAGGTCGAAGAAGCTGCTCCGGTTGTCGAGCAGGCCCCGGTGGTAGAAGAAGCTCCGGCCATCGTCGAAGCGACCACGTTCGAAGCAGCTCCTGCTGAAGCCGTGGTCGAAGCGCCAGCCGTAATCGAAGAAGCTCCGGCAGTTGCAGCGCAGACTGAAGCACCTGCCCCGGCTCCGGCCAGCACTGGCCGTGCGCCCAACGATCCGCGCGAAGTGCGCCGTCGTCAGCGCGAAGCCGAGCGCCTGGCCAAGGAAGCCGAAGAGGCTGCCGCCAAGGTTGTCGAAGCTACTGCTGCTGCCGAACCGGTTTCCGCTGTTGTTCACGCTGTCGCTGGCGTAGAAGAAGAAGTGGTCGCTGCCGAGCAGAAGGTTGAAGACACCGTCGAGCAAGCCGTTGAGGCCCCGGTCGAACAACCTGAGCAGGTCGCGGTAGTGACTGAGGCCGAAGTTCCGGCGCAAGCCGAGACCAAGACCGAAGAAGAGAAGGAAGAAGCCAAGGACGAGACCAAACCGGTCGTCTGAAGCTTTCCTGAATAAAAAAAGGGATGCCATTGGCATCCCTTTTTTTTGGTTCATCGCGCTTTCCCGGGGAAGGCGGCCTTGATTTTCTGGAAGAAGTAGTTGGAGTCCCGGAAGCCATAGGCCATCCGCTTGATCACCTTGATGCGGTTGTTCACGCCTTCGAGGACGCTGGTGTGCAGGGGGAAGCGGGCGCTGGCCAGGATGCCCCGGGCGTATTTGCGCAGATTCCGGGCAAAGCGTTGGAGCGGCGCCAGACCGCTGTCCCGAGCATGCCGTAGCCAACTTCGCCAGCGCCGCCAGCCCTCCCGCACAGTGGGGGCGTACCAGACTTCCTTTAACGCATCCTTGAGCAGGTAGACCGTGGCCAGCGGCTGGTTGGCGTCGAGCAACTCCTGCAACTGCACGGCCTGCCCGTCCTTCAGGTTTTCGCGATTGCGCAGCAACAGCCAGCGGCTCTGCTTGACCACCTTGCGCGCCGGCTTGTCCTCGCGCAGGCGGTTGGCCTGGTCGACGCGGATCCGGTCGATCACCTCGCGGCCGTAGCGCGCCACCACATGAAACAGGTCGTACACCACTTCGGCCTGCGGGCAATGCCGCTGCACCTCCAGGTCGAAGGCGGTGTTCATGTCCATCGCCACCGCTTCGATCCGTTGGCAGTGCTCGCCCAGTAACTCAAAGAATGGGCGGATCGCCTCGCGGCTGTTGCCATGACCGACCCACAGCACCCGCGTGCGCTCGGCATCCATGATCACCGTGGCGTAGCGATGGCCTTTGTGCAGGGCGAACTCGTCCATCACCAGGTGACGCACATCACCCGGCTCGAAGGTGCCGACGGCGGCATCCAGGCGACGTTTGTCGAGCTGCTTGAGCGTGTGCCAATGCAGGCCGGTGAGGCGGCTGACGTGGCTGATCGGCAGCAGTTGCAGCAAAGCCTCGAGCCAGGCCTGCAAGCGCCGCGTCAGGCGTGACGCCGGCGCCAGCCAGGCGATCCGCTCGGTCACCCGCCCACATCGCAGACAATCGACGCGGCGCACTGGCACCTGGAGCAGAACGCGCTGATCCAACAAATCCCGATCGCGCACCCGACGCAGTCGGCGCTCATGGATCAGCGGACAAGCTTGGCCACAGCCCCCACATTCGGGGATGGCGTCGGCTTGAGGCTTGAGTTCGATCAGCAGGGTGTTGTCGGCAGAGGGGCGACAGGCGACGACTTCGTAGCCTGGCCAGAACTGGGCAAGATCAATAGGATGCACGGCGGCAGCAGGGAATGGGGGTTGGTTCGTTTGGCGACTGCCAATTTACCCACTTCCCTGACTGTCAACGCGCTCTTCCCCCAGACTCCGCGAAGAACCT
>NZ_SSOF01000006.1:0-735 GCF_029873115.1 Pseudomonas sp. BN606
AACAACTCAAGGAAGCGTAGGAAAAGAGAAGACTAAAACCAACAGTATATCACTAACTACCACTCTGTAATCTCTAAGCCTATGACATAAACTAATCGAGAAGAAAGCTGCGATCGGTGTGGATACAACTCTTGTTTTCTCCCTTCTCGATCGGTTCAGTCGTCGTAGCACTGTCCAACCTTTCCTCGTGCTCTGCTCGGAGAATCTTATCTCTGCCTCGGTCACGCCAGACGGGGCGGATTAGGACACCTCCGGAGCAGGATTAGCCGCTGGTGGGCCCCGCGGCACGTACAGCGGCGAGAGGAGTAGGCATGGTGGTGATTGCCACCTTTGTACGTGTACGGTGTACCGGCCGGCCTAGATCATGGCGGCAACGAGGGCGGCGACGACGACGAGTGGTAGTAGTGGTAGCGTGAGCTGCGGCGCAGCATGGGCGGCGGCGGAGGAGGCGGTGGAGAGCTGCTCGGCGCCGAGGACGACCATCGTGTCGTTGGTGGACGGCACGCCGGCCGCCTGCGGGTTCTCACCGCCGGAGTACTTCCCGCTGGTGGTGCTTGGGCAGAAGGTGATGGCGTAGTTGGTGCCGGCGGTGCAGGTGAATGTGGAGGTGGAGTCGTCGTACGCGTAGCTGTAGGCGCGAGGGCACGCGTTCTTGAAGAACTGAGAGTAGGTCGACGGCCGGCAGGTGTTCGGGTTCCCGTACGCGCCGCTGCAGCAGTACTGCGGCGACCCGAA
>NZ_SSOF01000024.1:0-75232 GCF_029873115.1 Pseudomonas sp. BN606
GAAGGCCCCAGCCTCGCCGTGCTCAACCCGTCCCTGGGCACCGCCCTGGTGGAAATCGCCGAGGCCAGCCCGGCCCAGGTCGATGCCGCCGTGCGCGCCGCCGACGCCGCCTTCCCGGCCTGGTCGCAGACCTCGCCGAAAGACCGCTCCACCCTCCTGCTCAAGCTCGCCGACCGCATCGACGCCCACGCCGAAGAACTGGCCCGCCTGGAATCGCAGAACTGCGGCAAGCCCTACGCCGCCGCGCTGAACGACGAACTGCCGGCCATCGCCGACGTGTTCCGCTTCTTCGCCGGCGCCAGCCGCTGCATGAGCGGTTCCGCCGCCGGTGAGTACCTGCCCGGCCATACCTCGATGATCCGCCGCGACCCGGTCGGCGTGGTCGCTTCCATCGCGCCGTGGAACTACCCGCTGATGATGGCCGCCTGGAAACTCGGCCCGGCCCTGGCCGCCGGCAACACCGTGGTACTGAAACCCTCCGAGCAGACCCCGCTGACCGCCCTGAAGCTCGCCGAGTACATCGCCGAGATCTTCCCCGCCGGCGTGGTGAACATGGTCTTCGGCCGCGGCCCGAGCGTCGGTGAACCGCTGACCACCCACCCGAAGGTGCGCATGGTCTCCCTCACCGGCTCGGTCGCCACCGGCTCGCGCATCATCGCCGGCACCGCCGACAGCGTGAAACGCATGCACATGGAACTGGGCGGCAAGGCCCCGGTGATCATCTTCGACGACGCCGACATCGACGCCGCCGTGGAAGGCATTCGCACCTTCGGCTTCTACAACGCCGGCCAGGACTGCACCGCCGCCTGCCGCATCTACGCGCAGAAAGGCATCTACGAGAAGTTCGTCGCCAAGCTCGGCGAAGCCGTCGGCAGCATCCGGACCGGCCTGCAGGACGACCCGAATACCGAACTCGGCCCGCTGATCACCGAGCAGCACCTGGAGCGCGTCGAGGGCTTCGTCCAGCGCGCTGCCGCCGTGCCGCACATCCAGGTGGTCACCGGCGGCAAGCGTGTCGACGGCCCGGGTTTCTTCTTCCAGCCCACCGTGCTCGCCGGCGCCCGCCAGGACGACGAGATCGTCCGCCGCGAAGTGTTCGGCCCGGTGGTCTCGGTCACCGAGTTCGATAGCGAGGAGCAGGTGCTGGAGTGGGCCAACGATTCCGACTACGGCCTGGCCTCTTCCCTCTGGACCGCCGACGTCGGCCGCGCCCACCGCCTGTCCGCGCGCCTGCAGTACGGCTGCACCTGGGTCAACACTCATTTCATGCTGGTCAGCGAAATGCCCCACGGCGGCGTCAAGCACTCCGGCTACGGCAAGGACATGTCCATGTATGGGTTGGAGGACTACACCGCCATTCGCCACGTGATGTTCAAGCATTAATGGGCTGGCTTCGGCCAGCGCCTTGTGGGAGCGAATTCATTCGCGATTGGGGCGCCAGGCCCAACCGGAAATAACCGGGGGCAGCTGCGCTGTCCTTGACCGAGATCCTGTGGGGCCACTCAAGTCGCTGAGCAGGCCTGCCCAGAGAAACCCTGGCGCAGCTACGCTGCCCTTAGCGATTGAAATCGCCCCCACAGGAATTAACCCACGCTGCAAACCACCAGGAGCCTCCCATGTTCGACATGCTTGACGGTTTCCGTCTCATCCTCACTGGCGTACTGGCCGACCTGGCCCTGGCGTCAGCCTGAAAAAGCCCCGGCGATTGCCGGGGCGAATCCCTCCGCCATGCAAGCCTTCATCAATGCGGTGAAAACCGAGCAAGCCCTGGCTTCTGGTTGACCGATCGTCGTCATAGCAAATTTGTATTACGACCATCATGTACGTCTTTTTGAATTACGCATATCATTTAACGCATCGAGGCCAACGCCCTCCCACAGGAGCCCTCCATGCAATCCATCGTCATTGCCGGTTACGCCCGCTCGCCTTTCCACTTCGCCAAGAAAGGCGGACTGATCAACCTCCGCCCGGACGACCTCGCGGCCCAGGTGGTGAAGGGCCTGGTGGATCGCCTGGATATCGATCCCCGGCAAATCGAGGACCTGATCCTAGGTTGCGCTTACCCCGAAGCCGAGCAAGGCATGAACCTGGCGCGTATCACCGGCTTCCTCGCCGGTTTGCCGGAAACCGTCGCCGGTGCCACGGTGAATCGCTTCTGCGGTTCCTCCATGAGCGCAATCCACTTCGCCGCCGGACAGATCATGCTGGGTGCGGGCGAGGCCTTTATCTGTGGCGGCGTGGAGTCGATGACCCGCGTGCCCATGGGCGGATTCAACATTTCACCGAATCCCAAGCTGGTGGACGGCTACCCACAGGCGTACATGGCCATGGGTCACACCGCTGAAGTGGTCGCCGGGCGCTACGACATTTCCCGAGTCGACCAGGAGGCCATGGCTGTGGAGTCCCACCGCAAGGCTACCCAGGCACGGGAACAAGGCCGCTTGCAGGACGAGCTCATCGCCATCGAAACGCCCGACGGTCTGGTAAACGAAGACGGTTGCATCCGTCCGGCGACCACCCCGGAAGCACTGGCGCAACTTAAGCCGGCCTTCGGCGGTAGCGTAACCGCCGGCACCGCTTCGCCCCTGACCGATGGCGCAGCGGCGGTATTCGTCTGCACCGAGGATTTCGCAAAGCGCTGGAGCCTGGACGTCATGGCGCGGATCAAGGCCGTTGCCGTGGTTGGCTGCCCGCCGGAAATCATGGGCATGGGACCGCTCTATGCCACCCGCAAACTGCTGCAACGCACCGGCCTTGTGATCGGTGACATCGACCTGTTCGAAATCAACGAAGCCTTCGCCAGTCAGGCCCTGGCCTGCATACGCGAGCTGGATCTCGATCCGGCCAAGGTCAACCTGGACGGCGGCGCCATGGCCATCGGCCATCCGCTGGGCGCCACCGGCGCGCGCATCACCGGCAAGGCTGCGAGCCTGCTCAAACGCACCGGTGGCCGATACGCCGTCGCCACCCAGTGCATTGGCGGCGGCCAAGGCGTGGCCACCCTTCTGGAGCGCGTCTGATCGATCGACCACGGCACCTCGTCCGTGCCGTGGTCGATTACCGCTAGCGCGACAAGGGATGTGAATTACAATCGCCATATCAATCTTGCGAACGAGGCGACCGACATGCGCTACCCCGAAGATCACAAAGCCGAAACCCACAAACGCATCGTCGCCGAGGCGTCCCGTCGTTTTCGCTCCGAAGGCATCGACGCCACCGGCCTGCAACCGCTGATGAAGGCCCTCGGCCTGACCCACGGCGGCTTCTATGCACACTTCAAATCCAAGGATGCCCTGGTGGAAGAGGCCCTCCAGGCAGCAGCGAACGACGCCAACGCCCAATGGGTCAAGGCATTCGCCAAGGACCAGCCGCTGAAGACCTTCTTCGAGCGCTACCTCTCCCCGCAGCATCGTGCCCACCCCGAACAAGGTTGCCCGCTGCCCACCATGTCGGCGGAACTGGGACAGCGCGGCAATGCCAGCGCCATCACCGACAGTGTGCTGAACAACCTGCTGGAACTGGTGACTAAGGAAACCGGCAGTGCTGAGCAGAGCCTGACCATGCTGTCTACCTTGGTGGGCGCTCTGACACTGGCCCGCAGCGTGGCCAGCGAGGAACTGTCAGACCGCATACTCGAAAGTGCCCGCGCCACCCTCCTCTCCCAGGTAGAGGCTGCCCAGGCCACCAGGGCCTGACGACCCTGCCATCCGTCGCCGCCCTCGGCATCCACCGAGGGCAGCCTATGCTTTCCAGGTAGGACCGAAACCGGCTGCACCTGGGTTGCACCCTTCCCTCTACAGCCGCTCATACCCTGCTGAACGCCAGTACTTCTGTGCCTCGGCAGCGATCAGGTGCAACTTTTCCGAGTCATCAATGTGACCTTTCATCAGGAGAATACCGCCAGTCTTACGACCTTTGGTTGCACCAGGTTGCACCCCTTGTAGGACATCGCTACTCTTTGCGCCGCTAATGCCGTGCGACCACGGCCGAGAAGAGGACAAGAAATGGCTACGAGCACCACCCTTGGCGTGAAACTGGACGAAGCTACCCGCGATCGTCTCAAGGAAGCTGCGCGCAGGATCGAGCGCACCCCGCATTGGCTGATCAAGCAAGCGATCTTCAGCTACCTCGAGGCACTGGAAAGCGGCATGACCCTGCCGGAACTCCAAGGCATCGCCCAGCGTCTGGCCGAAGGTGACCACGACGCCCTCGAAGCCCTGCCCGAATCCACGCATCAGCCGTTCCTCGAATTCGCCGAAAGCATCCTGCCGCAGTCCGTGCTGCGCGCGGCCATTACTGCCGCCTACCGCCGCCCCGAGCAGGAAGCCGTGCCCATGCTGCTGGAGCAGGCGCGCCTGCCCGCCGAGATGTCCGACGCCGCCTACAAGCTGGCCTACGGTATCGCCGAGAAGCTGCGCAACCAGAAGAGCGCCGGCGGTCGTGCCGGTATCGTCCAGGGCCTGCTGCAGGAGTTCTCCCTGTCTTCCCAGGAAGGCGTGGCGCTGATGTGCCTGGCCGAAGCCCTGCTGCGAATCCCGGACAAAGGCACCCGCGACGCCCTGATTCGCGACAAGATCAGCACCGGCAACTGGCAGCAGCACCTGGGCCAGAGCCCGTCGATGTTCGTCAACGCCGCTTCCTGGGGTCTGCTGATCACCGGCAAGCTGGTGTCCACCCACAACGAAGCCGGCCTGTCGTCCTCGCTGAACCGCATCATCGGCAAGAGTGGTGAGCCGGTGATCCGCAAGGGCGTGGACATGGCCATGCGCTTGATGGGTGAGCAATTCGTCACCGGCGAAACCATCGCCGAGGCGCTGGCCAACGCCACCAACTTCGAAGCCAAGGGCTTCCGCTACTCCTACGACATGCTCGGCGAAGCCGCGCTGACCGAGGAAGACGCCCAGCGCTACTACGCCTCCTATGAGCAGGCCATCCATGCCATCGGCAAGGCCTCCCACGGCCGCGGTATCTATGAAGGCCCGGGCATCTCCATCAAGCTGTCGGCCCTGCACCCGCGCTACAGCCGCGCCCAGTACGAGCGCATGATGGGCGAGCTTTACCCGCGCCTGCTGTCCCTGACCCTCCTGGCCAAGCAGTACGACATCGGCCTGAACATCGACGCCGAAGAAGCCGACCGCCTGGAAATCTCCCTCGACCTGCTCGAGCGCCTCTGCTTCGAGCCAAGCCTGAAGGGTTGGAACGGCATCGGCTTCGTCATCCAGGCCTACCAGAAGCGCTGCCCATACGTGATCGACTACGTGATCGATCTCGCCCGCCGCAGCCAGCATCGCCTGATGATCCGCCTGGTGAAAGGCGCCTATTGGGACAGCGAGATCAAGCGCGCCCAGGTTGATGGCCTGGAAGGCTTCCCGGTCTACAGCCGCAAGGTGTACACCGACATTTCCTACATCGCTTGCGCCCGCAAGCTGCTGGGCGTTCCGGACGCGATCTACCCGCAGTTCGCCACCCACAACGCCCACACCCTGTCGGCCATCTACCAGATCGCCGGCCAGAACTACTACCCGGGCCAGTATGAATTCCAGTGCCTGCACGGCATGGGCGAACCCCTTTACGAACAAGTGGTGGGCAAGGTCGCCGACGGCAAGTTGAACCGCCCGTGCCGTATCTACGCACCGGTCGGCACCCATGAAACCCTGCTGGCCTACCTGGTTCGCCGCCTGCTGGAAAACGGCGCCAACACCAGCTTCGTCAACCGTATCGCCGACCACAGCATCTCCATCAAGGATCTGGTGGAAGACCCGGTGACCAGTGCCGAATCCATGGCCAGCGTAGAAGGCGCCCTTGGCCTGCCGCATCCGCGCATCCCGCAGCCCAAGGCCCTGTACGGCGAAGCCCGCGTCAACTCCAGCGGCATCGACATGGCCAACGAACATCGCCTGGCCTCGCTATCCAGCGCCCTGCTGAGCTCCGGCCATGCCGACTGGCGCGCCCAGCCCATGCTCGGCTGCCCGACCAGCGAAGGCGTGGCTGAACCCGTGCTGAACCCGGCGGATCACCGCGATGTGGTTGGCCACGTGCAGAACGCCACCACTGCAGACGTCGGAAATGCCGTACTGGCCTCCATCACCGCTGCGCCGATCTGGCAATCCACCCCGCCAGTGGAGCGCGCCGCCGCCCTGGATCGCGCCGCCGACCTGATGGAAAGCGAAATGCAGTCGCTGATGGGCATCCTTGTCCGCGAAGCCGGCAAGACCTTCGCCAACGCGATCGCCGAAGTGCGCGAAGCCGTTGACTTCCTGCGCTATTACGCCGCCCAGGCCCGCCACGACTTCGCCAACGATACCCACCGCCCATTGGGCCCGGTGGTGTGCATCAGCCCGTGGAACTTCCCTCTGGCGATCTTCGCCGGCCAGGTAGCCGCCGCGCTGGCCGCCGGCAACACCGTGCTTGCCAAACCTGCCGAACAGACCCCGCTGATCGCCGCCCAGGCCGTGCGCATCATGCTCCAGGCCGGCATTCCAGAAGGCGTGGTGCAGCTGCTGCCGGGCCTCGGCCACACCGTAGGCGCCGCCCTGGTGAGCGATGAGCGTGTGAAGGGCGTGATGTTCACCGGCTCCACCGAAGTGGCCGGCATCCTGGCTCGCAACGTTGCCGGCCGCCTGGACGCGCAGGGTCGCCCGATTCCGCTGATCGCCGAAACCGGCGGCCAGAACGCCATGATCGTGGACTCCTCCGCCCTTGCCGAGCAGGTGGTGACGGACGTGATCGCCTCCGCCTTCGACAGTGCCGGCCAGCGCTGCTCCGCACTGCGCGTGCTATGCGTCCAGGAAGACGTGGCTGACCGCGTCGTGGAAATGCTCAAGGGCGCCATGGCCGAGTGCCGCATCGGCAACCCCGAACACCTGAACGTGGATATCGGCCCGGTCATCGACGCCGAGGCCAAGGCCAACATCGATAAGCACATCCAGGCCATGCGCAGCAAAGGCCGCAGCGTGTTCCAGATCGCCCGCACCGAGGGTGATGTGATGCAGCGCGGCACCTTCGTGATGCCGACCCTGATCGAACTGGACAGCCTCGCCGACCTGGAGCGTGAAATCTTCGGCCCGGTATTGCACCTGCTGCGCTACAAGCGAGAGGACATGGACGCCCTGCTCGACGAGATCAATGCCACCGGCTACGGCCTGACCCTCGGCGTGCACACCCGCATCGACGAAACCATCGCCAAGGTGGTGGACAAGGCCCACGCAGGCAACCTCTACGTCAACCGCAACATGGTTGGCGCCGTGGTCGGCGTGCAGCCCTTTGGCGGTGAAGGCTTGTCCGGCACTGGTCCGAAAGCCGGCGGCCCGTTGTACATGTACCGCCTGCTCGCCACTCGTCCGGCAGATGGCGTGAGCCGCACCTTCCAGCGCCTGGATGGCCAGAATGTCGCCGACACCCAGCAGCGCAACACCCTGCAGGATCGTCAGGGCAACCCCCTGGAAGCCCTCAAGGCCTGGGCCGCGAAGAACGGCAAGGATGGTCTGGCCAATGTCTGTGACAGCTTCGCCGAGCAGTCCCAGAGTGGCCTGAGCCGCGTGCTTCCCGGCCCGACCGGCGAGCGCAACACCTACGTGCTGCTGCCGCGCGAGGCTGTGCTCTGCCTGGCTGATGACGAAACCGACCTGCTTACCCAGCTGGCCGCGACACTGGCCGTTGGTAGCAGCGCACTCTGGGCCACCAGCGAGCTGACCGGCAAACTGCGCGCCGCCCTACCGAAGGCCGTGCAGGCCCGCATCCAGCTGGTAGCCGACTGGACACAGTCGGAAGTGGTGTTCGATGCGGTTCTCCACCATGGCGACTCGGACCAACTGGGTACCGTTTGCCGGCAAGTCGCTTCCCGCAAGGGCCCGATCATCGGCGTCCAGGGCCTGTCCCGCGGCGAGACCGCGGTACCGCTGGAGCGCCTGCTGATCGAACGCGCCATCAGCGTCAACACTGCCGCTGCTGGCGGCAACGCCAGCTTGATGACCATCGGCTGACACACCGCCGCGCCCTCGGGCGCGGCCCGGCTTCACCCGTCGCGCGCTCACAAGGCGGGCGGCGGTCGCAACACCGGAGGCCTGACCTCCAGGCGAACCGCCTTACCGGGCGACTTCGCCCATCTCACTTCGACGGTTGGCTGTCATCGCTGACGGCAACGGGGGGCACGCCACAAGCGTGCCCCCTTCTTTTTTGCCCGCCAGGGCAGGCCTTCGGCCTGCTTGGCGAATGAATTCGCCCCTACAGGTCATCGCAGGAGCTACTTGCCACCCAGGATCAAGCAGGTCGTGGAGCCAGTCGCATAGAGCTTGCCATCCACGTCATAGATACGCCCTTCGGCCAACGCGGTAGAGCGACCGACATGGATGATCCGCCCCTCGGCACGCACCGGACCAGTCTTTGTGGTCAAGGCACGGACATAGCTGATACGCAAGTCGGTGGTCGTATAGCCCTGCCCTTTCTCCAGGTTGGCGTGAATGGCGCAACCCATGCACGAATCCAGCAAGGTCGCGGCGTAGCCACCATGCACCGACCCGATCGGATTGTAGTGCTGCATCTGCGGCACTCCCTGGAAGACGAAGCGCTCCTTCGACCACTCGACAGGCACGAACCCCATCAGCTCGCCGATGGGCGGCGCTGGCAAGTCTCCACGGCCGATACCATCGAAGAACTCCAGAGGACTGAGCATCGCCACCTCCGCAATGCTCATGGTGCCGGGTTTCAAACGGGCACGAATCTCAGCCTCTGCTGCCAGCCAGACTTGAAGTTTCTCTTCTCGGGACAGATCGCTCATAGGGTCATCTCCTGGATCGCACGAATATATTGAATGTCGCTCGTAATATATCTCAGCCAAAGAAAACCGGAACGCCCTTTCGGAAGTTCCGGTTCGGATCAGAGGTTCATCTGCTTGGCGATGATCTCGTTCATGATCTCCCGCGTACCGCCGCCTATGGAAAGGATCCGGTTGTCGCGATAAAGCCGCTCCACCAGGCTTTCGCGCATATAGCCCATGCCGCCCAGGATCTGCACAGCGTCATAGGTGAGGCGGTCGGCGATGTCGGTGGCGAAGTTCTTCGCCATGGAGATTTCCTTGATCACACTCTTTCCCGCCGCCATCTTCGCCGCCTGGCGGTAAGTGAACTCGCGGGATACCTCAAGCTGCGTGGCCATTTCCGCCATTCGGTGGCGAAGCACCTGAAAGCGGCCAATGGGCTTACCAAAGGCTTCGCGTTCGCGCGCCCAGCCGAGCGACTCCTCCAATGCGAGTTGCGCAGTCATATTGGCCATGATGGCCAGCGCCAGGCGTTCGCTCTGGAAGTTGGCCATGATGCAGGCGAAGCCCATGTTTTCCATGCCAATCAGGTTCTCCACCGGGACCTTGCAATCGTCGAAGAACAGCTCGGCAGTGTCTGAGGCCCACCAGCCCATCTTCTTCAGCTTGCGGCCGACGGTGAAGCCCGGAGTGTCCTTCTCCACCAGCAACAGACTCACCCCACCAAAACCTTCGCCACCGGTACGCACTGCCACCGTGTAGTAGTCGGCGCGCACACCGCTGGTGATAAAGGTCTTGCTGCCGGAGACGCGATAGAAATCGCCATCGCGCACAGCACGTGTCTTGAGATTGGCCACATCCGAACCGCCGGAAGGCTCAGTCACTGCCAGCGCCATGATCTTCTCGCCGGCCAGTACCTCAGGCACGACACGCTCGCGGAGCTCGGCGCGCCCCCACTTGATAACCGGCGGCAGGCCGATATCCAGCGAACCCAGCCCAGCCACCAGCCCGCCGGAACCGCAACGCATCAACTCTTCACTGGCCGCCACCTTGGCGAACACGTCACCTTCATGGCTGCCGCCGAACTCTTCCGGGTAACCGATACCGAGGATGCCGGCGGTGCCGGCCTTGAGGTAGAGCTCGCGGGGAAACTCCTCAGTCTCTTCCCACTCGGCGATATGGGGCAGGATTTCCCGCTCGACGAAACGACGCACCGAATCCCGGACCAGTTGATGGGATTCGTCGAAGTATTCCTGGTAGGCAGACATGGCAAGACTCCCCGGTAAGATCGAACGAACTTACCGAGCGCTTGCTTGGTTTTCAAGGCGAGACTTGTGCCATCGACGCGGCCGTATCAGCCGCGCCCCCCCAAACTCAAAGCCCGATAGGACGACGCCCTGCGAGCGCATGGGCCAGGGTGCCGCCGTCTACCAACTCCAGCTCGCCGCCCAGCGGTACGCCATGGGCGATACGGGAGACCATGATGGATTTGGGTGCCAGCAGCTGGGCGATGTAGTGGGCGGTGGCTTCGCCCTCCACCGTAGGGTTGGTGGCGAGGATCACCTCGACGAACTGGCCCGCTTCGATGCGCGCCATCAGCTCCGGGATGCCAATCGCCTCTGGTCCCAGACCATCCAGGGGCGACAAATGCCCCTTGAGTACGAAGAAGCGACCGCGATAGCCGGTCTGCTCCACGGCGAAGACATCCAGAGGACCTTCCACCACACAGAGCAGGGAATCGTCGCGACGTGGATCAGCGCACTGCGGGCAGAGCGCTTCCTCGCTCAAGGTGCGGCATTGCGTGCAATGCCCAACACCCTCCATCGCAGCCGTCAGCGCTTGAGCCAGGCGCAAGCCGCCAGTGCGGTCACGCTCCAGCATCTGCAGCGCCATGCGCTGGGCCGTCTTCTGGCCCACGCCGGGCAGAATGCGCAGGGCATCGATCAGTTGGCGGATCAGCGGGCTGAAGCTCATTGGCGTCTCGAGGTGCGGATAAATTGGAGAAACTCCAGTGCCGCCCGGCAGCATCGACCGGGGCGACCAGATGATATGCGGCACAAGGCGCGAGCGGCCTCAGGCACCGGAGTCTACGTCTGTTAACGAGGATGCCCGGCGCCTAGCGCAACGCAGTAACGCGTGCCGGCTGGGCGTCACTCACTCAGAAAGGCATCTTGAAGCCGGGGGGCAACTGCATCCCCGCAGTCATGCCTGCCATCTTCTCCTGGTTGTTCTGCTCGATCTTGCGCACGGCGTCGTTCACCGCAGCAGCGATCAGGTCTTCCAGGATTTCCTTGTCTTCCTGCATCAGACTGTCATCCAGGGAGACGCGCTTGACGTCATGACGGCCAGTCATCACCACGCTCACCAGGCCGGCGCCGGACTGGCCGGTAACCTCGGCATTGGCCAGCTCTTCCTGCATCTTCTGCATCTTTTCTTGCATCTGTTGGGCCTGTTTCATCAGGCCTGCCATACCACCCTTCATCATGGTGATTGTCCTCAGCGGTCAAGGGGTTCAATGGTGTCGGCGCGCACCTGGGCACCGAACAGTTCGATCATTTTCAGCACCAGCGGATCGCTTGCAATGGCCTCTTCGGCCTGCCGCTGACGAGCGGCGCGCTTGCGTGCGGCAGCCTGGGCCGGGGTTTCCTGCTCAGGACGACGCACTTCAACTTCGAGTTTCAGGGTACGGCCGTGGTACTGGTTCAGCGCATCGTTCAGGCGGCGCTGCTGGTTCGCGTTGAACAGCGCGCTCTGCGCCGGGTCCAGGTGCAGGCGCCAGACATCGTCCTCCACCGCCACCAAGGTGCAGTTGGCGCCGATATTGCCGGTCATGCCCGACAGCCCCAGGCGCGGGAACAAGTCCAGCCATTCGGCCGCCAGGCCGGTGGCCGGCTGCGCCGCGGGCAGCACCTCGACTGCTGCGACGGGTTCTTCCGCCGGCCCGAAGTCTTCCATGTAGGCAATGCTGTCAGCGTCGCCTTCGTAGTAGTCGTCGTAGTCGCCGGGCGGCGGCTCGTCGTCAGATTCGTCAGTAGGCGCAGCAGCCTGGGCTTCAGCCACTGGCTGGACAACGGCAGCGTCAACAATCGGAACGGTCTCGACCACAGGCGCCGGCTCGGGATCAGCCGGGGGCTCGACCACTGCCGCGAAAGCGACCGGGACCGCAGATTCCTCCCACGGCAGGTCAACCACCTCAGCAGGTTTCTCGACTACAGCTACCGGTTCTTCCACCACGGGCTCTGCAACCGGCTCGGGAGCGGGTTCGACAACATTCGCAGGAACAACTTCCTCGACCGCAGCCGCAGCAGGCGTTTCGACTGCCGGAACAGGCGCAGGCGCCTCAACGACCGGGGCCGGGGCCGCAACAGGCTGGATTGATGCTGGAGCAGGGGCAACCACTGGTGCGGAAACCTGAACGGGAACAGGCTGCGGCGCGGCAATGGCTACCGAAGCCGGCGAGGCGGCTCCGGCCACTGGGTTCGTCTGGGGATCAACCGTGGCCTGGCTGATCCCCGGGTCCTTTAGCTGGACCCGGGGTGCACCATCGGCATCTGCCGGACGGAAGGCCAACATACGCAGCAGCACCATCTCGAAGCCGCTACGGGGATCGGGTGCCAACGGCAAGTCGCGACGGCCGATCAGCCCCATCTGGTAATAGAACTGCACATCTTCGCCAGGAAGAGCCTGTGCCAGCGCCAGTACGCGCTCTCGGTCGCCCTGGCCGTTGTCGACAGCGTCCGGCAACACCTGGGCAATAGCCACTCGGTGCAGCACATTGAGCATTTCGGAAAGCACGCCATTCCAGTCCGGCCCTTGTTCGGCCAACTGACGCACGGCCTCCAGCAGCGCACGGGCATCACCCTGCAGTAGCGCATGGAGTACGCCATAGACCTGGCCATGATCGAGGGTACCGAGCATGGCGCGCACATCGGCGGCCAGCACCTTGCCTTCACCGAAGGCGATGGCCTGGTCGGTGAGGCTCATGGCATCACGCATCGAGCCATCGGCGGCGCGGCCCAGCAACCAGAGCGCATCAGCCTCGAAGGGTACGTTTTCGGCCCCGAGTACGTGGGTCAGATGCTCGACCACGCGCTCCGGCGGCATGTTCTTCAGTGAAAACTGCAAGCAGCGCGAAAGAATGGTAACGGGCAGCTTCTGCGGGTCGGTGGTGGCCAGCAGGAACTTGACGTGGGGTGGCGGCTCTTCAAGGGTCTTCAGCAGCGCGTTGAACGAGTGCGTGGAGAGCATGTGCACTTCGTCGATCAGGTAGACCTTGTAACGACCGCGGCTAGGCGCGTACTGCACGTTATCGAGCAGCTCGCGGGTGTCCTCCACCTTGGTGCGGCTTGCGGCGTCCACTTCGATCAGATCGACGAAACGCCCCTCATCGATCTCCCGGCACACCGAACATTGGCCGCAGGGCGTGGAGCTGATACCGGTCTCGCAGTTCAGGCACTTGGCGAGAATTCGCGCGATGGTGGTCTTGCCCACGCCGCGCGTACCGGTAAACAGGTACGCGTGATGCAGGCGCTGATTGTCCAGGGCGTTGATCAAAGCCTTCAGCACATGGGTCTGGCCGACCATTTCGCGGAACGAGCGCGGACGCCATTTACGTGCAAGGACCTGATAACTCATTGAAAACCATCGCGTCTGGAGAGCAGAAGGAGCTAATGCTAGCGGAGCGATGCGCAAATTGCATCCGATGCGAACGGCGCCCTGTTCAATCCGCTCGGCAACAGGCATTGTGAGGCACCGCCCACCCAGACGAGGGAGCCTGATGCGCTCATTTGTCCTCGCCCTTCTGCTCTGCTGGAGCTCCTTCGGCAACGCTGTGCCGGCCGTCCTGCGCTTCTCGGCGGTTGACAGCTGGGCCATGCCGCTGGCCGAGTTCAAGGACAACCATCTGACAGGCGGCATTCTCCACGACCTGATCAATCGTCTGGCGCAACGCCTCGATATCCCCGCACAGATCCAGGTCCTTCCCCGCAACCGCGTGGAACTGGCCTTGAAACAGGGAGAGATCGACGTGCGCTGCTACGTCAGCCCGAAGTGGATCACCAACAGCACCGAATTCCTCTGGAGCGTGCCCCTCCTCTACCAGCGCGACCTGATCGTGTCGCGCCAGGGAAGCGAACACCTGGCCAGCCCCGACGCCATTTCGGGGGAGAGCGTCGGCACCGTGCTGGGCTACGCCTATCCGCGCCTGCAGCATTTGTTCGATCGCGGCTCCCTGCTGCGCGATGAGGCACGCAACCAGGAGTTGGTGCTACAGAAGCTTCTGGCCGGCCGCTACAAGTACGCAGTAAGCAATGAGTTGGCACTGGGCTGGTTCAATCGCGACCTACCAGACTCGGACCGTCTGGTGAGCGTCGGCACTTTGGACGAAGAACCGGTGGGCTGCCTGATCCGAAATGACCCTGCGATTCCGGCGCAACGCATCCTCCGCACGCTGGTGCAGATGAAGGAATCAGGGGAGATCGATGAGATTCTGGCGCGCTACCAATGAAAATTGGTAACTGGGGAGATTGGAGGTGACCCCACCAGCCACACCCCGGCACACGATTTCACCGCTGCGGCTGCTCCCTTCCGGGCCTGACCGGGTTCACGGCTGATCGTTGCGGGGGGACCGGCAGGGCCACCATCACACAGCTCGCCAGATCGGCGAGCCGCGCCATTGTACCGGCTCTTCGCCAACTTACAACCGCTAAAAACGGTTTCCTTACAAGCACTTGCGAATCAGACCTGGAAGCGCCCCACCAACTGGGCCAGGCCGCTGGAAAGCTGGGAAAGGTGCTGGCTGGCCTGGGTGCTCTGTTCCGAGGTTTGCGCAGCCTCGTTGGAGAGGTCGCGGATATCGCTGATATTGCGGGCGATCTCTTCGGTAACGCTGCTCTGCTCTTCGCAGGCAGTGGCGATCTGAGCCGCCATGTCGTTGATCCGCTGAACCGAGTCGCCAGTATCCGTCAGCGCCTGGTCGACACCAGCCGCGCGCTCTACGCTGTCCCTCGCTTTCAGGCTACCCGTGCGCATGGCCTTGACTGCTTCCTGCACGCCAGCCTGAAGACGCTCGATCATCAATTGGATGTCCTTGGTTGAATCCTGCGTCCGGGCCGCCAGGGCTCGCACCTCGTCTGCAACCACGGCGAACCCCCGTCCTTGCTCGCCGGCCCGCGCGGCTTCAATGGCGGCATTCAGCGCTAGCAGGTTGGTCTGGTCAGCGATGCCCTTGATTACCGCGAGTACGGCACCGATGTTGGCGGTTTCCTGCTCCAACGTGCTGATGGTTGCAGATGCGTTCTCCACCTCCATCGCCAGTTGGCGGATGACGGCGACAGTAGCCCCTACCACCTGCGCTCCCTCCCGGGACTGCTCCTCGGCGAAACGCGCCGCATCCGCCGCGTTCTGGGCATTGCGCGCCACTTCGTGAACGGCCGCGCTCATTTCAGTGGCGGCGGTGCTTACCTGATCCACGGCAGCATGCTCGCTGCTGATCAGGC
This sequence comes from Pseudomonas sp. BN606, assembly GCF_029873115.1. Taxonomy (NCBI): domain Bacteria; kingdom Pseudomonadati; phylum Pseudomonadota; class Gammaproteobacteria; order Pseudomonadales; family Pseudomonadaceae; genus Pseudomonas; species Pseudomonas sp. BN606. The sequence goes on from NZ_SSOF01000024.1 coordinate 15,253, forward strand.
GATCGTTCGCCGCCGCGAGCCCGGCCAGGCTGCGCGCCGAATCGGCTACTTCTCCAGTCACACGGCTGACTTCACGGATCAGCGGTTGAAGCTTGTCGAGGAAACGGTTGAAGGCTTGGCTGAGCTTGCCCAGCTCGTCCCGCGACAAGACCTCCAGGCGCACACGAAGGTCGCCGTCCCCATCGGCAATCTGCTCGATGCGCTCCAGCAAGTTGTGTAACGGCCGGGTCACCAGCATCGGGAAGCCGATGACTAACACGACGCAAAGAACCAGGCCGAAGGCGATGGCCAGCCCCTGCTGCCAGGTGCGGGCCTCCCCCTGCGAGATAGCCGCCTGCCCTTCGACGTTGGCGGCCTTGTCTTCCAACTCTCCGAGTTTGTCGATGGCATCGCGCATGGACGCGAACTGACGCTCGCTGTCACCGAAACTGAGAGCACTGGCCGCAAACGGGTCCTGGGCAGACAGGCTCACCACCTGCTGCGAAGTCGCCTTCCACTGGGAGTAGCCACGATCGAACTGGGCCACCAATTGCTGGGCCTCGGGACTGGAATCCATCGCGGCGTACTTGTGCACCCGGTCATAGGCCTGCTGCAGATTTTCGGCATGGCCGGCCTTGAGTGCCTGTGCGTGTTCACCGGCCGCCTCGTCCAGTAAGCTGCGCTCGGCGATGAAGGCCTGGTAGAGATCGCGGTCGGCATTGAGCAGCAGACTGATGGCAGGCAGGTAACGATTGGTCAGTCGCTTGCTCGAGTCGGCCACCTTGCCAATTCCCTGCATACCGAGACCGCCTACCAGCACCATGAGAAGGGCCAGCACCAGGATCGGCAAGGCGACTTTCCAGCGGAAACCCAGGTTGGCAAAGGCACGTAGCATGGCGGCTCTCCTTAGCGCTTGTTACATCTAGGGCAAGCGTAGTCGCTCAAGAGAGTTCAGGGCCCACGAGCGACGCTGCGGACTTCGAGATTTGGAGACGTTGGTCCAGAGATGCCAGTGACGACCTGTCGTCGGCTGCCGAGACCGACGGCAGGTTGCGTCAAATCGACGCAAAGCCGGGCATCGAGCACAGGCTCACTGGCCCTTTTGTGCTAGCTTGCCCAGCGGTCGCGGCTCGCAGCTACAACCCGTGCCGCACTTCCAGTCGCTCCGCTGGTCTCATCAGGGCCGGCGCGACCGGCCCGGCCACAAGCCAGACACTTATTGAATGGAGCAACACCATGGCACTCACCAAAGACCAGCTGATCTCTGACATCGCAGAAGCCACCGACACCACCAAGGCCGCCGTGCGCGCCATGCTGGAACAGCTCAGCGAGATCGTCAGCGATTCCCTGGAGAACAGCGATGAGATCACCCTGCCGGGCATCGGCAAGCTGAAGGTAGGCGAGCGTCCGGCCCGCACCGGCCGCAACCCGCAAACCGGCAAGGCCATCGAGATCGCCGCGAAGAAGGTGGTCAAGTTCGTTCCGGCCAAGGCCCTGACTGACGCGGTCAACAAGTAAATAAAAAAGGGGCGGACCATCTGGCCCGCCCCTTCTCATGCCCGGAAGTACGGATCAGCTCAAACTGGCCAGTTCTGCCAGGAATTGTTCCTCATCCAGCACCCGGACCCCCAGCTCATTGGCCTTGGCCAGCTTGGAGCCGGCACCGGGACCGGCCACCACGCAGTGGGTACGCGCCGACACCGAACCCGCCACCTTGGCGCCCAGCGCCTCCAGCTTTTCCTTGGCCACATCCCGGCTCATGACTTCCAGGGTGCCGGTGAGCACCCAGGTCTGCCCGGCAAGAGGCAGTCCTTCCACCGCTTTCCTCTCGCTATCCCAGTGCATGCCGAATTCACGTAACTGGGCTTCGATTGCCTGGGCGCGAAGGACATTCTCGTCGACGGCAAAGTACTCGCGCAGCGCCTGCTTGGCCTTTTCGTTCAGGCCCTTCATCACACTCAGGTCCAGCCAGTCGCGACTAAGGACTATGAGGCCTTCCAGGCTGCCGGTCTTATCCGCAAGGTTCTTCGCGCCAGTGCTGGCAATGCCGGAGACATTGAGCTTTTCGATGAAGCCGGCAAAGGTGGCACAGGCGGCAAATTCCGGGCTGAGACCGCCCTCTTCCTGCAACTCGACGCCACGCTCCAGCAAGCTGCGAATCACCTTCTGGTTGTGGTCATCGGAGAAGAACGCGTGGATTTCGTGGGCAACTTCCAACCCCACGTCCGGCAAGTAGGTGAGTACGTCCGGCAGGGCCTGCTGGATACGCGCAAGGGACCCCAGGGCGCGAGCCAGCAGCTTGGCAGTTTCCTCACCCACATCAGGAATACCCAGTGCATAGATGAAGCGCGCTAGCGGCGGCTTGCGACTGTCGGCAATTGCGGCCAGCAGATTGCGGGTAGAAAGGTCGGCAAAACCTTCCAGCTCCACCACCTGCTCGTACTTGAGGGTGTAGAGATCAGCCGGCGAGGCAACCAGGCCAACGTCCACCAGTTGCTCGACGATCTTGTCACCCAGCCCCTCGATGTCCAGGGCTCGGCGCGAGGCGAAGTGGATGATCGCCTGCTTCAACTGGGCGCCACAGGCCAGACGACCGACGCAGCGATACACAGAACCTTCGCTGGTCGTCTCCTTGCCCTTGCCACGCTTGATGAGCTGCGTGCGTTCCACCGCAGAACCGCAGACCGGGCATTGCTCAGGGATATGCACCGGACGCGCATCGGCCGGACGCCGCTCCAGTACCACCTGCATCACTTGCGGGATCACGTCGCCCGCGCGACGGATGATCACGGTGTCGCCGATCATCAGGCCCAGGCGCTCGACTTCATCCATGTTGTGCAAAGTGGCATTGGACACGGTGACACCGGCCACCTGCACCGGCTTCAGGCGCGCGACCGGCGTTACGGCGCCGGTACGGCCAACCTGGAATTCCACGCCCAGCAGTTCAGTGAGCTCTTCGCGCGCCGGGAACTTGTGGGCCAGCGCCCAGCGCGGCTCGCGGGCGCGGAAACCCAACTCCCGCTGCCAGGCCAGGTTGTTTAGCTTGTAGACCACGCCATCTATCTCATAGGCCAGGCCGTCACGGCGCTCGCCGATGTCGCGGTAGTAATCCAGGCAACCCTGAGCACCTTTCACCAGCTTCAGCTCACGACTGATGGGCAATCCCCAACCCTTGAGCGCCTGGAGAACGGCGTACTGATCGTCCGGCAGCTCACCCTCGACCCGCCCAAACCCATAGGTGCAGAACTCCAGGGGGCGACTCGCGGTGATCTTCGAGTCCAGCTGACGCAGGCTGCCCGCCGCAGCATTGCGCGGGTTGGCAAAGGTCTTGGCACCCAGTTCGAGGTTGCGTGCGTTGAGCGCATCGAAGCCGGCCTTGGACATGTAGACCTCGCCACGCACCTCCAGGACGGCCGGCCAGCCAGTTCCCTGCAGCTTTAGCGGCACATTGCGGATGGTGCGCACGTTGCTGCTGATGTCTTCTCCCGTGGTGCCATCGCCACGGGTCGCGCCACGCACCAGCACGCCGTTCTCGTAGAGCAGGCTCACCGCCAGGCCATCCAGCTTGGGTTCGCAGGTGTACTCCACTTGCGGACCATCCCCGAACAGGTCGCCACCCGGCAGGAGCTCACCCAGCCCCTCGCGCACGCGGCGATCGAAATCCTGCAGATCCTGCTCTTCGAATGCGTTGCCCAGGCTGAGCATGGGCACCTCATGGCGCACTTCACCGAAGGCCGACAAGGCCGCGCCGCTGACCCGCTGGGTCGGGGAATCCGGCGTCACCAGCTCGGGATGTTCAGCCTCCAGGGCTTGCAGTTCGCGGAACAGACGGTCGTACTCGGCATCGGGCACGCTCGGCTCGTCCAGCACGTAGTAACGGTAGTTGTGCGCATCCAGCTCGGCGCGCAGCGCGAGGATGCGTTCGGCGGCGGTTTGGGCATCGGTCATGGTTCTAGCTCTTTCTCTTGAAACAAAAAGAGCAGCCGGGGCTGCTCTTTCGTTGACTGCGCGACGGATCAGCGCTTCTGGGTCAGGTGCTTGCGCTCGAATTCGACGATGCGCTGGCGGTAATGCTCAATCGTTTGCGCAGTCATCACACTGCGCTGGTCATCCTTCAGCTCGCCATTCAGCTCCTGGGAGAGCTTGCGCGCGGCGGCAACCATTACATCGAAGGCCTGCTTCGGATGCCGTGGACCCGGCAGGCCGAGGAAGAAGCTCACGGCGCGAGTGCTGAAGTGGTCGATGTCATCCAGGTCGAACGTGCCGGGCTTGACGCCGTTAGCCATGGAGAACAGCACCTCGCCATTACCGGCCATGCTTTCGTGGCGATGGAAGATGTCCATGGAGCCGAAGCGCAGGCCACTTTCCAGAATGTTCTGCAGCAGGGCCGGGCCTTTGAAGCCAGCTTCGTCGCGGGCAACGACGTTTATGACCAGGACTTCCTCGACCGGAACTTCCTGAGCCTGCATCTGCGGATGGGCCTTGCCGTTCTTCTTGCCTTCATCGACGGGGTTGAGCAGGGTCGGCACCGGCTCGTCGAGGTTCAGGTCGCCCTGCTGCGGCTCGCCGCGGCGTTTCCCGGCCTCGCGGGCGCTCAGGGAAGGCAGGTCTTCCTCATCCAGGGAAGGCTCCTGATGTGAGCGATCCTTGACCCGTGACGGGCCGAGGAGGTTCGGATCTTCATCGTCATCCGCGGCATTGGAGAAGCTGCGATCCAGCTTGAACTTGAGTTTCCCCTTACCACCACTCATGCGGCGCCAGCCATCGAACAGAATGCCGGCAATTACGATGATGCCAATGACGATCAGCCACTCGCGCAGACCGATATCCATGTAGTCCTGTGTCCCCTAGTGAAAATGCAAACAAACGATGGTGAAGAAAGGACATCCCGTCCCCTGAAACGTGGCGCCCAACTCCATGTTCTGAATGGCGTTTTCCACGTGCGACAAAATTGGGCATAAAGCTAGCACGACCAGCCCAGCAGAGAAACCTCTGATAGAGGCTTACTCCGAAGCCAACGCGAATTTGATCTCCGGTCGTACCCGGAGTTCGCATCCGCCGGGCAACTAGGCCTCTACCATCGACATTGCCTCCTCCACATCCACCGCCACCAGGCGCGAGCAACCGGGCTCGTGCATGGTCACACCCATCAGCTGATCGGCCATTTCCATGGCGATCTTGTTGTGGGTGATATAAATGAACTGCACTTTCTCGGACATTTCCTTCACCAGACGCGCGTAACGACCCACGTTGGCGTCATCCAGTGGCGCATCCACCTCGTCCAGCATGCAGAAGGGGGCGGGATTGAGCTGGAAGATAGCGAACACCAGCGCCAGCGCGGTGAGCGCTTTCTCGCCGCCGGACAGCAGATGGATGGTGCTGTTCTTCTTGCCGGGTGGACGCGCCATGATCGCCACCCCGGTATCCAGCAGGTCCTCGCCCGTCAGCTCCAGGTAGGCATGGCCGCCGCCAAATACCTTCGGGAAAAGCGCCTGCAGCCCGGCGTTGATCTGGTCAAAGGTTTCCTTGAAGCGGTTACGGGTTTCCTTGTCGATCTTGCGAATGACGTTTTCCAGCGTTTCCAGGGCCTCTACCAGGTCATCGTTCTGCGCGTCCAGGTAGCGTTTGCGCTCGGATTGCTGCTGGTATTCGTCGATGGCGGCGAGGTTGATCGGGCCGAGACGCTGGATACGCGCGGCAAGTCGCTCGAGCTCCTCTTCCCAGGCGCTTTCGCTGGCATCGGCAACCAAGGTCGCGAGCACCCCATGCAGGTCGTAGCCATCCTCATGGAGCTGGTCCTGCAAAGTCTTGCGACGGACCGTCAGCGCCTGCCACTCCAAACGCTGCTGTTCCAGTTGGCCGCGCAGCAGCTGAGACTGCTGCTCGGCCTGAGTACGGCGCTTCTCGGCGTCGCGCAGTTCGCGATCCGCATCTTCCAGGGCCAGCCGGGCCAGCTTCAGTTCTTCCTCAACGCCCAGCCGCTTCTCCAGCAGCTCCTCCAGTTTCAGACGCAGCTCCTCCAGCGGCGCGGCGCCCTCCTCAAGATTGAGGCTGAGTTGCTCGCGACGCTCATTGAGGCGCTCGAACTGCAGGCTGAGGCGCTCGAGGGCCTGACGCGTGGAGTCGTGTTGTGCCTTGAGCGAGCCGACGCGCACTGCCAACTGGTGAGCGTGATCCTTGTGCTGACGCGCCTCCTGGCGGATACGGTCGAGGCGTTCACGCAGGCCATCGCGCTCGGCCAGCAATTTTTCCCGCTGTTCCGTGTCGCTGGCCATGGCGTCCAGCGCATCCTGCAAGGTGAGGCGAGCCTCACCCAGTTGCTCGTGCTCCAGGGCGCGCTGTTCACCCAGCTCGCGAAGTTCTTCCTCCAGGCGGCGGCGACGCAGCGCCAACTGCTCGACTTTCGCCTGCTGAGCGGACAGTCGAGCCTTGAGCTCACCCAGACTGCGAGATTCGTCTTGCAACTGGCGGCGCTGCTGCTCGCGGGACTCTTCCTGTTGGCGCTGGCCGTCGCGAAGCTGCTGCAGGCGCTCGTCCAATTGTTCCAGGGCGGCTTCACGCTCTTCGCGCTCGGCGTGCAGACGCTCGAGTTCCTGGCCACGCGCCAGCAGGCCACTCTCTGCCTCACTGGCTCGGCGTACCCGAAGGAAGTTGCGCCCGACCCAGTAACCATCGCGGCTGATCAGGCTTTCGCCGTCTCCCAGACTGCCGCGACGGGCGAGTGCCTGCTCCAGAGTTTCCACCGGCAGGACCTTTGCCAGCCAAGGCGCCAGGTCCACCGACGTCTCGACCTTGTCCAGCAAGCTGCCAGGCACTCGTGCCCCGCCCTTGCCAGCGCTGGCCAGACGCAACTCGCCCTGACTGAAGCCGGACAGGTCGAGGTCATTGAAATCATCCAGCAGCACTGCCTGTAGATCGGCGCCGAGTACGGTTTCCACCGCCAGCTCCCAGCCCTGCTCCACCCGCAGGCCCTCAGCCAGTCGCGGGCGCTCTGCCAGTTGCTGCTCGCGCAACCATTCGGCGGCGCCCTTTCCCGGGTTGAGCGCGGCTTGCTGCAGGGCTTCCAGCGACGCGATACGGCCATTCAGGCGCTGTAGTTCACCCTGGGCCTGCTGCTGGGCCTGGCTGGCCTGCTGCAATTCTTCGCGCAGAGCCTCCAGGCGCTCCATCAAACCTTGCTCGGCAGCCTGGAGCTCCTCCAGGCGCATCTCGCCTACCGCGAGCTCCTCGAGCATCTCCTGGATTGCGGCATCTTCCGGGTCGGCCGCCAGTTGGGAAGCTTCGTCATTCAGGCGACGTTCGCGATCCAGCAGGCGCTCCAGGCTGTGCTCCAGTTGCTGGATGCGCGACTGCTGGACCTCCGCCTGGCGACGCGGCTCCGCGCTGCGCTGGTTGAAGCCATCCCACTGCTCCTGCCAGGCGTGCATGCCGGTTTCGGACTCTTCGAGCTGGGCGGCAGCCTCTTCGGCCGCGGCAGCGCTCATTTCCTGCTCAGGGCCAAGCATGTCCAGCTCTTCGCCCAGCGTGGCGAGCAGCGTGCGGTCGTGGCCCAGATGGGATTCGGTTTCCTGGCGGGCGCGCTCGGCCTCACGCAGGTCGTCCTGCAACTGCCGCAGGCGCTGCTGGCCGTGCTGGATGCTTTGCTCCACACGGGCGATATCGCCGCCCACGGAATAGAAGCGCCCCTGCACCAGGTTGAAGCGTTCGGACAGTTCGTGGTGTCCATCGCGCAGGCGCTCGATGCTGGCGTCTGCGTTGCGCTGCTCGGCCACCAAGGCCTCGAAGCTGATTTCCTGGTTGCCGATTACCGCTTCGCGCTGGCCAACCTGCTCGTTCAGCGCCCGCCATTTCAAGGCGGCGAGCTGGGCCTTGAGCTGGCGCTCTTCGGCCTTGTACTCCTGGTACTTCTCGGCGGACTGGGCCTGCCGGTGCAGGCGCTCCAGCTGGCGCTCCAGCTCCTCGCGCAGGTCGGTCAGGCGAGCGAGGTTTTCCTGGGTGCGGCGAATTCGGCTTTCTGTCTCGCGACGGCGCTCCTTGTATTTGGAAATGCCGGCGGCTTCTTCGATGAAATTGCGCAGGTCCTCAGGCTTGGCTTCGATCAGCTTGGAGATCATCCCCTGCTCGATGATCGAGTAGCTGCGGGGGCCGAGACCTGTGCCGAGGAAGATATCGGTGATATCCCGGCGGCGGCACTTTGTACCATTGAGGAAGTAGGTGTTCTGGCCGTCGCGGCTGACGCGGCGGCGAATGGAAATCTCGGCGAAGGCGGCGTATTCGCCCACCAGGGTGTTGTCGGAGTTGTCGAAGATCAGCTCGATGCTGGCCTGGGCGACGGGCTTGCGCGTATTGGAGCCATTGAAGATGACGTCGGTCATCGATTCGCCACGAAGGTTCTTCGCCGAACTCTCACCCATTACCCAGCGAACAGCATCGATGATGTTCGACTTGCCGCAACCATTGGGCCCCACCACGGCGGCCATATTGCTGGGGAAGCTGACGGTGGTCGGGTCCACGAAGGACTTGAATCCGGCTAGCTTGATGCACTTCAGCCGCATCGGTGTGCTCCGCTCAACGTTCGGCCAGGGCTGCGAGCACCAGCTCACAGTTCTGCTTGCCGTAACCCAGCAGCACTTCACGGATCTTCGCCTGGTCGCGGGCGATCACTGCCAGCAGCAGGTCATCGAACACCGCGCCGAGGTTGCCCATCTGGCCGCGACGACGCTCCAGGGCCATGTAGTAGGTGCGGGCGATGGCCGGCTGCAGGTTGTCCAGGGTCTGTTGCAGGTACGGGTTGTCGGCGAAGGGATAAGCCGCCTGCATGATGGCGAAGCTGGAGTCGACGAACGCGAGGATGTCTTCCCGCTGACGCGCTTCGACAAGGCGCTGCTGGATCGCTCGGAACGGCGCGAGGTCTTCCTCGCTACGCCAGTGCTCGGCAACCGCGTAGCCCAGGAGGATGTAAAGCTCCATCACCAGGGTATAGAGGCTGCGCACATGCTGCTGGGTCAACTCGGACACCTGGGCGCCACGACGCGGCAGGATGGTGATCAGGTGACGGCGCTCCAGGATCAGCAGCGCTTCGCGTACCGACCCTCGGCTGACATTCATGGCCAGGGTGACTTTCTGTTCCTGGATGCGCTCACGTTCTTTCAGCTCGCCGCGAATGATGCGCTCGGCCAAATGCTGGGCAATCTGCTCGGAGAGGCTGTCCGGTGCCTTGAACGTCATGGTTTTCCTTTGAACTGGGGAACATTGTGCGCTGCGCTGGAGCTTTCCCGCGCCAAAGCTCAGGCGCTGACAGTACTACGGGTACGGGCAGTGGGTGCAAGAGCGAACAGGGGAAATTTCCGACTCTGCCGCAGGACGCGGACAGGGCCCGCAGTCTATCACAAGGAGACAGCAGCTCTCGCAGCGGCGAATTCACTCACCAATCGCCACCGACCGGCCCCACCCGACTCAAGGGCGGGCCTCCTGCCTGCATGGCGAACGAATTCGCCCCTACGAAAAGCACCCTGCCGGCCCTTACCTACACTTAAGACAGGTGGCACGAAATGCGCCTGCGCCCTGAGACAGAGCGGACGCAGCGTGCTAATAACCGAAACAGATGAAGATTTCCTGACTTTCGAGTCAAATATTTATTGACCCAAAAGTCAGACCTCTCTAAATTTGCCGTCATACGAGCCCTCGTAAAAACAATAAAGTGCCTGGAGGTCGTCCTTGATCCAGTTTTTACTCAATCGGGAGCTGCGCACCGAGCATGCCCTCGATCCTAATGTCACGGTGCTCAACTACCTGCGTGAGCATGTCGGCAAACCCGGTACCAAAGAAGGCTGCGCCTCGGGCGACTGCGGCGCCTGCACCGTGGTTGTCGGTGAGCTTGACGGTGATCGCGTCCGTTACCGCACGCTCAACTCCTGCCTGACTTTCGTATCCTCGCTGCACGGCAAGCAACTCATTACCGTCGAAGACCTCAAGCACCGTGGTCAACTGCACTCCGTGCAGCAGGCAATGGTGGATTGCCACGGTTCCCAGTGCGGTTTCTGCACCCCTGGCTTCGTCATGTCGCTGTTCGCCCTGCAGAAGAACAGTGATGGCTTCGACAAGGCCCAGACCATGGAAGCCCTGGCCGGCAACCTGTGCCGCTGCACTGGCTACCGCCCGATCATCGACGCCGCCGAACAGGCCTGCTGCCAGAAGCAGCCCGACCAGTTCGATGCCGCCGAAGCCCAGACCGTTGCCCAGCTGAAGTCCATTGCACCGCGCGATACCGCTGAACTGAACAGCGGTGACAAGCGCTGCCTGGTTCCGCTGACGGTCGCCGACCTGGCCGACTTCTACGTCTCCAACCCGCAGGCCCGCCTGCTGGCCGGCGGCACCGACCTGGCCCTGGAAGTCACCCAGTTCCACCGTGAACTGCCGGTGATGATCTACGTCGGCCATATCGAGTCCATGAAGCGCATCGAGGAGAACGGCAACTTCATCGAGATCGGCGCCGCTACCCCGCTGTCCGACTGCTACGAAACGCTCTCCCGCGAGTACCCGGACTTCGGCGAACTGCTGCACCGCTTCGCCTCCCTGCAGATCCGCAACCAGGGCACCCTGGGCGGCAACATCGGTAACGCCTCGCCCATTGGTGATGCCCCGCCGCTGCTGATCGCCCTAGGCGCCGAGATCGTCCTGCGCAAGGGCAACCAGACCCGCATCCTGCCGCTGGACGAGTACTTCCTCGATTACAAGGTCACCGCCCGCCAGGAGTCCGAATTCATCGAGAAAGTGCGCGTGCCGCGCGCCCGCAATAACCAGGCTTTCCGCGCCTACAAGGTGTCCAAGCGCCTGGACGACGACATTTCCGCCGTCTGCGCAGCCTTCAATCTGGTGATCGAAAACGGTGTCGTGCGCAAGGCCCGCGTCGCCTTTGGTGGCATGGCCGGCATTCCCAAGCGCGCCAGCGCCTGTGAGCAGGCCCTGATCGGCGCCGCCTGGTACCCGGGTACCGTCGAGCGCGCCTGCGAGGCCCTGGCCAAGGACTTCACCCCGCTCTCTGACTTCCGCGCCAGCAAGGAATACCGCCTGCTGACCGCCCAGAACCTGCTGCGCAAGTTCTTCCTCGAGCTGCAATCCCCAGAAGTCGAAACCCGGGTGACCGCTTATGTCTAACCATTTCCATCACAAGACCCAGGAAGAACTGGCGGAGCTGTTCCGTGCCGACATCACCACCGGCGTGGGCCGCAGCGTCAAGCACGAGAGCGCGCCCAAGCACGTCTCGGGTGAAGCCGTGTACGTCGACGACCGCCTGGAATTCCCCAACCAGCTGCACGTTTATGCACGCATGAGCGATCGCGCCCATGCGCGCATTACCCGCATCGATACCAGCCCTTGCTACCAGTTCCCGGGCGTGGCCATCGCTATCACTGCCGAAGATGTGCCCGGCCAGTTGGACATCGGCCCGGTGGTCGCCGGCGACCCGCTGCTGGCGGACGGCAAGGTCGAGTACGTTGGCCAGGTAGTACTGGCCGTAGGCGCCGACAGCCTGGAAACCGCCCGCAAGGCGGCCATGGCCGCGATTGTCGAGTACGAGGACCTGGAACCCGTACTGGACGTAGTCGACGCGCTGCGCAAAAAGCATTTCGTGCTGGACAGCCACCAACACAAGCGTGGTGATTCCGCCACCGCGCTGGCCGGGGCGAAGAACCGCATCCAGGGCACCTTGCACATCGGTGGCCAGGAACACTTCTACCTCGAGACCCAGATCTCCTCCGTCATGCCCACCGAAGACGGCGGCATGATCGTCTACACGTCCACCCAGAACGCCACCGAAGTGCAAAAGCTGGTGGCCGAGGTACTGGGCGTGCCGATGAACAAGATCGTCATCGACATGCGCCGCATGGGCGGTGGCTTTGGCGGCAAAGAGACCCAAGCTGCCGGCCCGGCCTGCCTGTGCGCAGTGATCGCACACCTGACCGGTCGCCCGACCAAGATGCGCCTGCCACGCATGGAAGACATGACCATTACCGGCAAGCGTCACCCCTTCTATGTCGAATACGACGTGGGCTTCGACGACAACGGTCTGCTCAGCGGCATCCAGCTGGAACTGGCGGGCAACTGCGGCTATTCGCCCGACCTGTCCGGCTCCATCGTCGACCGCGCGATGTTCCATTCGGACAACGCCTATTTCCTCGAAAACGCCACTATCAATGGTCACCGTTGCAAGACCAACACCGCCTCGAACACCGCTTATCGCGGGTTTGGCGGCCCGCAGGGGATGGTCGCGATCGAAGAGATCATGGATGCGATCTCGCGCCATCTGGGCAAGGACCCGCTCGAAGTCCGCAAGCTGAACTACTACGGCAAGGACGAGCGCAACGTCACCCACTATTACCAGACCGTTGAGCACAACATGCTCGCCGAGATGACCGAGGAGCTGGAGGCCAGCAGCGAGTACGCCAAGCGCCGCGAAGAAATCCGCGCCTTCAACGCCAAGAGCCCGGTGTTGAAGAAAGGCCTGGCGATGACCCCGGTGAAATTCGGTATCAGCTTCACCGCCACCTTCCTCAACCAGGCCGGTGCGTTGGTGCACATCTACACCGATGGCAGCATCCACCTGAACCACGGCGGGACCGAGATGGGCCAAGGCCTGAACACCAAGGTCGCCCAGGTGGTGGCCGAAGTCTTCCAGGTGGATATCTCGCGCATCCAGATCACCGCGACCAACACCGACAAAGTGCCTAACACTTCGCCGACCGCCGCTTCCAGCGGCACTGACTTGAATGGCAAGGCAGCGCAGAACGCCGCTGAAACCATCAAGGGTCGTCTGGTGGAGTTCCTCGCCAATTACTTCAAGGCGACCACCGAGGACGTGCAGTTCAAGAACGACCAGGTACGCGTTCGCGACCACTTCCTCTCCTTCGAGGAAATGATCCAGCTCGCCTACTTCAACCAGATTTCGCTCTCCAGCACCGGGTTCTATCGCACGCCGAAGATTTTCTACGACCGCGATAAAGCTTCCGGCCGCCCCTTCTATTACTTCGCCTATGGCATGGCCTGTGCCGAGGTCATCGTCGACACCCTGACCGGCGAGTACAAGATGCTGCGCACCGACATCCTGCATGACGTGGGCGCCTCGCTGAACCCGGCCATCGACATCGGCCAGGTTGAAGGTGCCTTCGTCCAGGGCATGGGCTGGCTGACCATGGAAGAGCTGGTGTGGAACGCCAAGGGCAAGCTGATGACCAGCGGCCCGGCGAGCTACAAGATCCCGGCCATCGCCGACATGCCCATCGACCTGCGGGTGAAACTGGTGGAAAACCGCAAGAACCCCGAACAGACGGTGTTCCACTCCAAGGCCGTGGGCGAGCCGCCCTTCATGCTCGGCATTGCCGTCTGGTGCGCCATCAAGGACGCCGTGGCGAGCCTGGGGGACTACAAGGTGCAGCCGAACATCGATGCGCCGGCCACTCCCGAGCGGGTTCTCTGGGGCGTCGAGCAGATGCGCAAACTCCAACAGCCGGCTCAGGCCGCCGCCCAGGCGGAGACCGAGCTCGCGTAACCCGCAGGAGCCGGCTTTCTGGCGAAAGCGATTCGCCAGCAAGCTGGCTCCTACATAGAAAAAACGGTGCAGAACAATGACAACATCCACCGATCAAACGAAGACCAAACAGCAGGACGGCGATGCCGTGCTGCTGGAAACGCTGCCGGCCCCGGTTCGTCCCAAGGACGACTGGAGGCTGTCGCGGACCACCAGGCCACTGCGTAGCTGGAGACTGAGCAAATGAGCTGGATCAGCGCCCTCGCCGACCTTCAGCACCGTGGTGAACCCTGCGTGCTGGTGACCATCATCGAAGAGCGTGGCTCGACTCCGCGCAACGCCGGCTCGAAGATGGTCGTCACCGCCGAGCGGATCTTCGAGACCATCGGTGGCGGTCATCTCGAGTTCAAGGCGATGGAGATCGCCCGCGAGATGCTCGAGAATCGCAGCCAGGACACGCGCCTGGAGCGCTTCAGCCTGGGCGCCAGCCTCGGCCAATGCTGCGGTGGCGCCACCGTACTGTTGTTCGAACCCATGGGCCAGCCCCAGGCACATATCGCCGTATTCGGCGCCGGCCATGTCGGCCGTGCGCTGGTTCCGCTGCTTGCCAGCCTGCCCTGCAAAGTGCGCTGGATCGACTCGCGGGAAAACGAATTCCCCGAGCAGATTCCGTCTGGCGTGGAGAAAGTGGTCAACGAGGAAGTGATCGACGAGATCGACGAGATGCCCAAGGGCAGCTACTTCATCGTCATGACACACAACCACCAACTGGACCTTGAACTGACCGCCGAGATCCTCAAGCGCGATGACTTCGCCTACTTTGGCCTGATCGGCTCGAAGACCAAGCGCGTCAAGTTCGAGCATCGGCTGCGCGAACGCGGCTTCGCCGCCGAAACCATGCAACGCATGCGCTGCCCGATGGGCATACAAGAGGTCAAAGGCAAACTGCCGGTGGAGATCGCCATATCGATCGCCGGAGAAGTCGTCGCCACCTATAACGCCAACTTCGGTGCCGAAGTGAAGAAAGGCGAAACGGTCGCCAAGCTGGTCCCCGCCTCGCGCCGGGAACAGGCCTGAAATTTTCCTTCGCCCATCGGGAGAAGGTGACGCGTAATGCCGGGTAGGGGGAGCCGCGTGACAAGGCGCCCCCTACTCCGGCCCCTCCCTCAGGCGAGAACGCAAGAATCGCAACGCTAACGAACGAGACTGACATGACCAGCCACGTAACCGCCTACCGCTCCGCCATCCTGCACAGCATCGCCGACCCCGCCCTGGTCGGCGTCGAGCAGTCCTATCAGTATTTCGAGGACGGCCTGCTGGTGGTGGAAGACGGCCGCATCAAGGCCCTGGGCGACGCCAAGTCCATGCTGCCGGGCCTGGACGCCGGCGTCGAGGTGCACGAGTACCGCGATGCCCTGATCACTCCCGGCTTTATCGATACCCACATCCACTTCCCGCAGACCGGCATGATCGCCTCCTACGGCGAGCAACTGCTGGACTGGCTGAACACCTACACCTTCCCCACCGAGAAACAGTTCGCCGACAAGGCCCATGCCGCTGACGTCGCCGGCATTTTCATCAAGGAACTGCTGCGCAACGGCACTACCACTGCGCTGGTGTTCGGCACCGTGCACAAGGAATCGGTGGACGCCTTCTTCGAGGCTGCGCAAGCGCTCGACCTGCGGATGATCGCCGGCAAGGTGCTGATGGACCGCAATGCCCCGGACTACCTCACCGACACCGCCGAGTCCGGCTACGCCGACAGCAAGGAGCTGATCGAGCGCTGGCACGGCAAGGGCCGACTGCACTATGCGGTAACCCCGCGCTTCGCCCCCACCAGCACCCCGGAGCAATTGGAGCTGGCCGGCAAGCTGTACGCTGAGTACCCGGGCCTGTACATGCACACCCACTTGTCCGAGAACCGCAAGGAAATCGAATGGGTCAAGGAGCTGTTCCCCGAGCGCAAGGGCTACCTCGATGTGTATGACCATTACAAGCTGATAGGCCAGCGCTCGGTGTTCGCCCACGGCGTGCATCTCTGCGACGACGAGTGCAAACGATTGGCGGAAACCGGCTCGGCAGTAGCTTTCTGCCCCACCTCCAACATGTTCCTCGGCAGCGGCTTGTTCGACCTGCAGAAACTCGAAGAGCACGGCGTACGTGTGGGACTGGGCACCGATGTCGGCGCCGGCACCAGCTTCTCCCAGCTGCAGTCACTGAACGAGGCCTACAAGGTTATGCAGCTCCAGGGCAAGAAGCTCGACCCGTTCAAATCCCTCTACCTGGCCACTCTGGGTGGCGCCCGCTCGCTCTACCTAGACGACAAGATCGGCAACTTCCAGGCCGGCAAGGACGCGGATTTCGTGGTCCTCGACTACAAGGCCACCCCGCTGCTGGATTACCGCATGCAGCAGGCCCGGAGCCTTCCGGAAAAGCTGTTTGCCCTGACCATCCTCGGTGACGACCGTACCGTGAAGGAAACCTTTGCAGCCGGCCGCAGCGTGCATCAACGCAGCTGAGGGGCAGCGCGATGAGAGAACCTCGCTTCGGCGGGGTTTTCTTTTGGGCTCCGGATTCGCGAATGAATTCGCTCTCCAACAGCGTGGCATTGGCGCGTAATCCTGTAGCGAATTCATTCGCGACGAAAACGGCACAATTCATTGCCCGCCAGCCCCCAAAACAAAAAGCCCCGCATCTGCGGGGCTTTCTTTTCCGAGCCGGAATCAGGCGCTGCGGGGCGTGCCGCGACCGGGCTTCTTCTTGGTCTGCAACAGGTGCGAGAACACCGCGTGCAGGTCGTCCGAAGCACCGCTTTCGTCCAGGTTCAGCTTGTCGTCGATGTGATCCATGTGATGCATCATCAGCATCACGGCGCGCTCTGCGTCGCGGGACTCGATAGCGTCGATCAGGCGATTGTGTTCATCAAAGGAACAGTGCGAACGACTGCCACTTTCGTACTGGGCAATGATGAGCGAGGTCTGGGACACGAGGCTGCGCTGGAAGCTCACCAGCGGGGCGTTCTTCGCCGCCTCGGCCAGTTTCAGGTGGAACTCGCCGGAAAGACGGATACCGGCGCCACGATCACCACGGGAGAAGCAGGCCTGCTCCTCGAGGACCATTTGCCGCAGTTCCTGCAATTGCTCGGCAGTGGCGTGCTCTACCGCGAGCTCGGTGATGGCACGCTCCACCAGACGGCGGGCGTAGAAAATCTGCCGGGCTTCCTCGACGCTGGGACTGGCCACTACGGCGCCACGATTCGGCCGCAGCAGCACTACGCCTTCATGGGCGAGTCGCGAGAGGGCACGACGGATGATCGTGCGGCTGACGCCGAAAATCTCTCCCAAGGCTTCTTCGCTCAGCTTGGTACCGGGCGCGAGGCGCTGCTCGAGAATGGCATCGAAAATATGTGCGTAGACGATGTCGTCCTGGGTGCCGCTGCGGGTGCTTTTGGCGGTGCGCGGCTGCTTCTTGAGTGGCTGCAACTGTTCGTTCATGGGGGCTCGCGTCAAAGGGGGTCGGCGGTCTTCCAGGGCCCTTTTTGCCCCTTTCCGCCGGGCTGAACGGGTGGATCAGCGAGGGAAATCAGGGAAAAAGCGAATGATATTGTACACAATCATCGCACCTTGAACAGTTTCGCCGCAGCTCGAACCCCATTCCTGACCGGTTGCACAGGTTTTTCCAGCAGTTCTCGATTTGCGTGTCGAGGATCGGCTAGAGCCTCAATACAGCGGTTTCCCTACATTTTTTTGTCATAAGCACGTCTCGCACGGTGCCATTTCGTGCTTTCGACGCCATCGTCAGGCAGCCATCCCTCATTCGAAAATTCTCATAACTCTTTGTTTTTAAACGACTTGATTAGTTCGTTAGGCTGCAAATTGTCGCAACAAAACCTAACCAATGAGTCAGCTTTACGGATTGGTGCGTTTTTTCGAACATTGAAAACATTATTTGTTTTTTTTGTATACAAAGGCATAATCGCGCCGTGACTTCCTGACCCAGCGGTCAAGTATTGGAGGAAGTGCACCACTCACGCCATCCGCCTCAGTTAGTCCGGAGCCAACTCCAGGCTCTGGGTGAACAAAACAAAAGAGATGAGGAGTACCACGCTGTGGAAAGCATCAAACAACAAGAACAAGGAACGTACGCCGCAACACCGCCCGCCAACGGTCTGCTTGAACGTCTATTCAAGCTCAGCCTTCACGGCACCACCGTGAAGACCGAACTGGCTGCCGGACTGACCACCTTCATCACCATGGCCTACATCATTTTCGTCAACCCGAACATCATGGCCGATGCCGGGATCGATCATGGCGCAGCCTTCGTTGCCACCTGCCTTGCCGCAGCCTTCGGTTGCCTCCTCATGGGCCTCTATGCCAACTGGCCGGTAGGCCTCGCCCCGGGCATGGGCCTGAACGCCTTCTTCACCTACACCGTCGTCAACACCATGGGCTACAGCTGGCAAATCGCCCTCGGGGCGGTGTTCCTCTCCGGCGTGCTGTTCATGATCCTGACCTTCTCGCGCATTCGTGAATGGCTGCTGAACAGCATTCCGAGCAGCCTGCGATTTGCCATGGGCGCGGGTGTCGGCCTGTTCCTCGGGCTGATCGGCCTGAAGACCGCCGGCATCGTCGTCGCCCATCCGGCGACCCTGGTGCACATCGGCGACCTGACCTCCCCCGGTCCGCTGCTGGCCGCCATCTGCTTCCTGATGATCGCCGTACTGGAGTACCGCCGCGTGTTCGGCGGCATCCTGATCAGCATCCTCACCGTTACCCTGATCGGTGTTGGCCTGGGCATCGTCAAGTTCGGCGGCGTGTTCTCCATGCCCCCGAGCCTGGCCCCGACCTTCATGGCCATGGACATCACCGGCGCGTTCAATGTGACCATGGTGAGCGTGATCCTCGCCTTCCTCTTCGTACACATGTTCGACACCGCCGGCACCCTGATGGGTGTGGCCCAACGTGCCAACCTGGTGCAGGAAGACGGGCGCATCGAGAACCTCTCCCGGGCCATGAAGGCGGACAGTGCCTCCAGCGTGTTCGGTGGCGTGCTCGGTGTGCCGCCGGTGACCAGCTACGTGGAAAGTGCCGCAGGCGTGGCCGCTGGTGGCCGCACCGGCCTGACCGCCGTGACAGTGGGCATCCTGTTCGTCGCCGCCATGTTCTTCGCGCCCCTGGCCGGCATGATCCCCGCCTACGCCACCGCGGGTGCCCTGATCTACGTTGCGATGCTGATGATGGGCGGCATGGCCCACATCGACTGGAAGGAACACACCGAGACCATCCCGGCCATCGTCACTGTGATCATGATGCCGCTGACCTTCTCGGTCGCCGACGGCATCGCCCTGGGCTTCGTGACCTACGTGGCAATGAAGGCCTTCACCGGCAAGTACAAGGATGTGTCGGTGAGCCTGTATGCGCTGTGCGCCATCTTCGTGGCCAAGTTCATCTTCCTGTAATCACAGGCACCGCTTCACCAGGCCCTGTCGCTCTGCGCCAGGGCCTTTTCATTTGTATAGAGAAGGCGCAGTCATGTGCCAGCTACCCTACTCGCTACCCCCCGATACTTCCCGTAGGAGCGAGCTCTGCTCGCGAACAGTTCGAGCGCGAGCCGTGTATGACGAGCGCGCTCCTGCAGGGCAATCGATAGCGCGACCAAAGGGGACTCATGCAGCGCCATCCCGGAGTGCTGGCTTCCAGAGCTCGACGCGGGACCGCCGCGTTGTCTGACGGCGACGGAGCGAAGCGATTTACGACCACTGGCCAACAACATGCCAGTTGCCGTCTAGACTCTTCCCTGATCCGACATTCGCCCATGCACCTGCGCAGCCCCCTTCGGGGCTGGCGCACCGCTTCTGTCTTGTCGTTTATTGCTCCCTTGCGCATCTCCCCGTGATGCGCTTAAGCCCGGCCTTGTGCCGGGCTTTTTTTTTACGCCGCAGTTTCTTGCAGGCATAAAAAAGGCCCGCAGTGTGAACGGGCCGTAAAGACTCCAGTGAGTCGAGGGTAACGAGAAAGGTGAACTAGCTACCGCGGTAGGTGGAGTAGCTATAGGGGGAGATCAGCAGCGGGACGTGGTAGTGATCCTGCTCGGAGGAAATGCCGAAGCGCAGGACGACCACATCCAGGAAAGCCGGCTCGGCCAGCTTCACGCCACGGGCGCGGTAATAGTCGCCAGCGTGAAAATGGATCTGGTAGACGCCGCTCTGGTAATCGGCACCCTGCAGCAGGGGCGCGTCGCAGCGGCCATCATCGTTGGTAGTGGTAGTGGCAACCAGCTCCAGGCCTGCGCTCTCGACGCGGTAGAGCTCGATCTTGATGTCACGGCCAGGGCAGCCGTGGGCGGCATCCAGTACATGCGTGGTCAAACGTCCCATTGCTCGCTGGGCGTCCACCGGGCCGTTGCTCTGGCCGCGATCGGAACGCCACACCTCCTCTGTTTGTTCATATAGGTGCGTGGTCAGGGGCCTAGGCCCCTGTACGGTGCGCAGAATAACATGCGCCCCACAGAATGTAAGACATAAATCAAAAAAATTGTACACAATAATAACATCAAATTCGGATCAACCATTGCCGATCCGCGCTAGCAGGGGATTTTCATGTAGCCACCGTCCTCTGGGCCTTTGCTCCTCGACACCTGACCATATGGGCAGGTTTCTTGCTACCACCCCGGTTGACGAATTCAGCGAATTTTTGATTTACAAAACGCATGACAGTTTGTATACAATCACCCCATCCACGGTCGCGCACCACTTTCCCGGGCTGTCGCTGATCGATTCAACAGACGAGAAGGAAGACTGCAGTGAGCGCTGAGTACCCACGCGACCTGATCGGTTACGGCAACAACCCACCCCATCCGCACTGGCCTGGCGAAGCCCGCATCGCCCTGTCCTTCGTTCTCAACTACGAAGAAGGCGGTGAGCGCAACGTGCTCCATGGCGACAAGGAATCCGAAGCCTTCCTGTCCGAAATGGTGGCAGCCCAACCGTTGCAGGGCGTGCGCAACATGAGCATGGAATCCCTCTACGAGTACGGCAGCCGCGCTGGCGTCTGGCGCCTGCTTAACCTGTTCAAGAAACACGACATCCCGCTGACCATCTTCGCCGTGGCGATGGCTGCCCAGCGTCATCCGGATGTGATCCGCGCCATGGTCGAGGCCGGCCACGAGATCTGCAGCCACGGCTATCGCTGGATCGACTACCAGTACATGGACGAGGCCCAGGAGCGCGAACACATGCTCGAGGCCATCCGCATTCTCACCGAACTGACCGGTGAACGCCCGGTAGGCTGGTACACCGGCCGCACTGGCCCGAACACCCGTCGCCTGGTGATGGAGGAAGGCGGCTTCCTCTACGACTCCGACACCTACGACGACGACCTGCCCTACTGGGACGCCGCCAGCACCGCGGAAAAACCGCACCTGGTCATTCCCTACACCCTGGACACCAACGACATGCGATTCACCCAGGTGCAGGGTTTCAACAAGGGCGATGACTTCTTCGAATACCTCAAGGATGCCTTCGACGTGCTCTACGCAGAAGGTGCCGCCGGCGCGCCGAAGATGCTGTCCATCGGCATGCACTGCCGCCTGCTGGGCCGTCCGGCGCGCCTCGCGTCCCTGGCACGCTTCATCGACTACGTGAAAGGCTTCGATCAAGTCTGGTTCGCCCGCCGCGCCGACATCGCACGCCACTGGCACGCCACCCACCCTTTCAAAGAGCAAGCGAAATGAGCCGCTTCCAGACCCTGACTCCATCCAGCCTGTCCCGCGATGCCTTCGTAGAAGCCTTCGCCGACATCTATGAGCACTCGCCCTGGGTCGCCGAGAAAGCCTTCGACCTCGGCCGGGACGACCGCATCAACGAAATCGATGGCCTGCACCAGCGCATGGCCGACCTGTTGCTCAGTGCCAGCCATGAAGCCCAGCTGGCGCTGATCAACGCTCACCCGGACCTGGCCGGCAAGGCAGCGGTCCGAGGCGAGCTGACCGAAGCCAGCACCAGCGAACAGGCCGGTGCCGGAATCCACGAATGCACGGCTGAAGAGTTCGCACGCTTCACCGAGCTGAACGACGCCTACAAGGCCAAGTTCGGGTTTCCTTTCATCATGGCGGTGAAAGGCAGCAATCGGCACCAGATCCTGGCGGCCTTCGAGGAGCGAATCCACAACTCTCCCGAAGCCGAATTCTCCAGGGCGCTGGCCGAGATCAACAAGATCGCGCTGTTCCGCCTGCAGCAAATGTAAGCCGCAGTCGCACCGCCCCTATTCAAGACCGGGCAGGCCACGGCCCGCCCATCGGCTCTCCGCCGCAGAGTAGAGCCAGGGGGGAGGATGGAATCACCACCTCCCCTACCGGCCCCTCCCTCTCGGGGGATGGGAACCAGCAACGAACAAGTAGAACAGCCATGCGAACCCTGAAGATCGAGCCCCTGACCAAAGAAGCCTTCGCCCCGTTCGGAGATGTGATCGAAACCGATGGCAGCGAGTACTTCATGATCAACAACGGCTCCACCCGCCGTTATCACAAGCTGGCGACGGTCGAAACCGCCCAGCCGGAAGACAAGGCAATCATCAGCATCTTCAGTGCCGAATCCCTTGAGATGCCTCTGCGCATCCGCATGCTGGAACGACATCCGCAGGGCAGCCAGGCCTTCATTCCGCTGCTCGGCAACTCCTTTCTGGTCGTGGTCGCGCCACTTGGCGATGTACCTGTACCGGGTTTGGTCCGTGCCTTCCTCTCCAATGGCAGGCAGGGCGTTAATTACCATCGCGGCGTCTGGCACCACCCGGTGCTGACGATCGAAAAGCGGGATGACTTCCTGGTGGTTGATCGCAGCGGTTCTGGCAACAACTGCGATGAGCATTTCTTCACTGAGGACGAGCAGCTCCTCCTCGACCCCCACCACTAATAAGAGAAGCCCAATGATCAGCGTGCTGGTCAGCGGGAAAAGAGGTAAACACTGTGGAAGCACATTTGACCGAATGGCTGAACCTGAGCATTCGCTGGGTTCACATGATCACCGGTATCGCCTGGATCGGCGCATCCTTCTATTTCGTCTGGCTGGAGAACAACCTGAATCGCGCCAATCCGCGCGACGGTCTGTCGGGTGACCTCTGGGCCATCCACGGTGGCGGCATCTACCACCTGGAGAAATACAAGCTCGCTCCGCCGAAAATGCCGGACAACCTGCACTGGTTCAAATGGGAAGCCTATTTCACCTGGTTGTCGGGCGTCGCCCTGCTGACCGTGGTGTTCTATATGAACCCGACCCTGTACCTGATCGCACCCGGCGTGGACATCGCCCCGGCTGCCGCCGTCGCCATCGGCATCGGCTCGCTGATCGCTGGCTGGTTCATCTACGACTTCCTCTGCGACTCGCCGCTGGGCAAGACCCCTGCCCTGCTCGGCCTCGTCCTGTTCCTGCTGGTGATCGGCGCTGCCTGGGGCTTCACCCATGTGTTCAGCGGCCGTGGCTCCTACATCCATGTCGGCGCCCTGATCGGCACCATCATGGTCGGCAACGTGTTCCGCATCATTATGCCCGCACAGCGCGCCCTGGTTAAGGCCATCGAAGAAAACCGCACCCCGGACCCGGTCCTGCCGGCCAAGGGCCTGTTGCGTTCGCGCCACAACAACTACTTCACCCTGCCGGTGCTGTTCATCATGATCAGCAACCACTTCCCGAGCACCTACGGCAGCCAGTACAACTGGCTGATCCTGGCCGGGATCGCGGTGATCGCGGTACTGGTGCGCCACTACTTCAACACCCGCCACGACAGCAACAAGTTCGCCTGGACCCTGCCGGCCGGTGCCCTGGGCATGATCTGCCTGGCGTTCGTCACCGCGCCGAACTACAAGGCCGCCGAACCGAGCCTGGCTGTTGAGCCGGCCCATCAGGAACAAGCCGCTCCCACCACCAGCACCGCCGCCGCTCCTGCACAACCGGCTGAAAAACCGGCCCAGGCCAGCACTACCGGCAATGACTTCGGCAAGGTCCACAGCGTGATCCAGGAACGTTGCGCCGTCTGCCACTCCGCCAAGCCCAGCAGCCCGATGTTCACCTCGGCGCCGGGCGGCGTGATGCTCGACACCCCGCAACAGATCCAGATGCTCGCACCGAAGATCCAGGCTCAGGCAGTCGCCAGCCAGATCATGCCGCTGGGCAACATCACTCAGATGACCCAGGAAGAGCGTGACTTGATCGGCCGCTGGATCGCCCAGGGCGCCAAGACCAACTGAGCAACGGCGAGGTTCCTGATAACCCGGGACCTCGCGCACGACCACGGCGGGTGATGCCCCAAGCTTTACCCGCTTTCAAGCCTGCCCCCAGGCGGGCTTTTTTTCTTCCTCGCAGTACCCGCACGACCCCGGCCGGGAGTCACCCTCCCGGCTTGCAACATGAATACCCCGGCAGGCCGCCCCCACGAGGTGCTGCATTGCCAAGCGACTTACAAGAACAAAAGCGCCCGAGGTGTTGCATGACCACTCCGACAGAGCGAGAAATCGCCCTTTCGCCCGCTGACCAGCGCCTGCCCCTGATGCAATTGCTGCTTGTCGGCTTCCAGCATGTCCTGCTTATGTACGGTGGCGCCGTTGCCGTGCCCCTGATCGTCGGCCAGGCCGCCGGCCTCTCCCGTGAAGAAATCGCCTTCCTGATCAACGCCGACCTGCTGGTCGCCGGTATCGCCACCATCGTCCAGTCCATCGGCATCGGCCCGGTCGGTATCCGCATGCCGGTGATGATGGGCGCCAGCTTCGCTGCCGTTGGCAGCATGGTGGTGATGGCCGGAATGCCCGGCGTCGGTATCCAGGGGATTTTCGGTGCCACCATCGCTGCGGGTTTCTTCGGCCTGCTGCTCGCCCCCTTCATGTCACGCATCGTGCGTTTCTTTCCGCCCCTGGTGACCGGCACCGTGATCACCTCCATCGGCCTCACGCTCTTCCCGGTAGCAGTCAACTGGGCCGGCGGCGGTAACGCGGCAACCCATTTCGGTGCCCTGGAATACCTCTCCATCGCCGCTCTGGTGCTGGGGACGATCCTGCTGGTAAACCGTTTCCTCAAGGGCTTCTGGGTCAATGTCTCGGTACTGATCGGCATGGCCCTGGGTTATGCCCTTGCCGGCGCCTGCGGGATGGTCGACCTGAACGGGCTGGAGGAAACGCCCTGGTTCCAGCTCGTGGAACCCATGCACTTCGGCATGCCGAAGTTCGAGCTGGCCTCAGTGCTGTCGATGTGTCTGGTGGTGGTGATCATCTTCGTCGAGTCCACCGGCATGTTCCTGGCCCTGGGCAAGATCACCGGTCGCGAAGTCTGTCCCAATGCCCTGCGCCGTGGCCTGATGTGCGACGCCGGCGCCTCCTTCCTGGCGGGCTTCTTCAACACCTTCACCCATTCTTCGTTCGCCCAGAACATCGGCCTGGTGCAGATGACGGGTGTACGCAGTCGCTACGTGACGGTCGCCGCCGGTGCCTTCCTGATCGGCCTCAGCCTGCTGCCGAAAGCCGCCTTCCTGGTCGCATCGATCCCGCCTGCGGTACTGGGTGGTGCCGGTCTGGCGATGTTCGGCATGGTGGCCGCTACCGGCATCAAGATCCTTCACGAGGCGGACATCAGCGACCGGAGAAACCAACTGCTCGTCGCGGTGAGCATGGGCATGGGCATGGCACCGGTGGTACGCCCCGAGCTCTTCGCCCAACTTCCCCACTGGATGGAGCCCATCACGCACAGCGGCATCGCCATGGCCACTGTCAGTGCCCTCACCCTGAACCTGCTGTTCAACATCCTGGGTGAAAAGGAACGTAGCCGGCACTGCGCTGCGCACTGAATTTGCTCCCATCCGGCTGTCCCCATGAGGTGCAGCCGGAACTCCAAAGCCCGCCTACCCGGCGGGCTCTTTTAACCCTAACCCCGGTGACGGCCGCGTTCGCGCGCTGCCGTTAAGGACAGGTCTTTTCCGCTTTCAGCTCAACAACAAAAAGAAGGAGTACCCGAATGCGTCGTTACACCAGCCTGGCGCTTGGCGCCGCCTTGTTGGCCACTGGCCAGACCGGCTTCGCCGCCGAGGACGGCAAGATCTTCGAATGGATGAACAACAGCGTTGGTTTCCGCTATGGCCAGCAGTTCACCAACCCGAACAACCCGAACAAGTTCGCCAAACGCATCTACAGCTTTACCCACGCCGATGGTTACAAATACGGCAGCAACTTCTTCAACCTGGATGTGTTTCTCTCCGACAGCCGCGACCCGCGCAAAGGCACCGATCATGGCGGCAGTGAGGTCTACGCGGTTTATCGTCACCAGCTATACGCTTCACGGGTGTTCGACCAGCCGCTGGGCACGGGTCTGATCAAGGACTACGCCGTCACCTTCGGCTTCGACGCCAACCGCAACAACAACCTGGCCTCGGCCAATAAGCGAGCCCTGGTGTTCGGCCCGACGCTCAAGTTCAACGGCGCCGCCGTTCTCGACCTGAGCCTGATGTACTACCGCGAGAAGAACCACTCGGGCATCCCCAGCGCCAAGCATCCTGACCACACTTTCGACGCCACCTACATGGTCAACCTGACCTGGCTCAAGCCTTTCCAGCTCGGCGACCACGACGCCAAGTTCCAGGGATTCGTCAACTACGTCGGCGAAAAGGGCGAAGACTACTTCGACAAGGACACGGCCCCGGAGACCCTTATGCGTACCTCGCTCATGGTCGCCGCGATGCCCGGCGCCAAGCGCAAGCCGAACCTGTGGCTGGGTGTCGGCTACGAGTATTGGCACAACAAGTTCGGCGTCGACGGTGGGCGTGGCAGCCGCACCTCGACGCCGACGGTGAATCTGGAATTCACTTTCTGAACCGAGTCTCGCCGTAAGGCGTTCAATCCCCTTTGCGACCCGGAGGGAGGCCAGTCGCCGTGAGGGCCAGTTGATTCGCGACGGGCTGTACAGCGGCTCCCGGTCCGTTACACCGGGAAATCCGCAGACCCGCATCGCGATCGATCCGGCTCCCACACTGCTGCGAAAGGCTTGTGCCATGGATTGGCTCTCCTCCCCTTTCAACCGCGGGGATGGCGCATTGCGCCTCCCCCGGTCTTTTTCCCGGTGAATCAGAAGTGCGCCTTGACCAGCAGGCTGGCGGTGTTCTGGTCGGTGCCATCGAGGATGACGTCACCCAGGAAGCTGTCGTTGTCGATACCGTACTTGTCCTTCCAGTAGTCGTACTCGAAACCGACGTACAGCTGCTTCTCACCCCAGCCCATGGCCTTGCCCAGGTCGTATTTCACCTGCGGATTGAAGTGCAGGTTCGCGTGGTAAGTGCCGCGGCTGTTTTCGTCGTTGTCCACGACCCAGTCCATGAAACCGTCGATCAGGATGTCGGAGTTGCCCACCGGAATGGTGTAGCTCCAGACCGGAGTGATCTGCCAGACGTTGTCGCCGGGACGGCTGCCATCGGTGGTGCGGTTGTAGAAGTTGACCTGGAAGTAATCGAAGCCGGGAATGGCGAGGTCGAAGCCTGGGCCGATCAGGTAGGACTCGACATCGCCTTCGCCGAACTCGTAGGTCATGGCGAGCAGTACGTCGGTTACAGGACCGAACTGGATCTTCTGATCGAAGATCTTGCCAAGGGAAAGGCGCGGCTGGAATTCGCCGTAGTAGGTGTTGTCGCCCACCTGCGCATCCTTTTCGCCGTTGTAGAAGATCTTGTCCACGAAGAAGAAGTTATCGCCGTACTTCCAGCCATCCGCGTGCTCGAAGGTGACGGTTTGCTGGATTTCCGGATTGACCTTGAAGTTCTGACCGTAGAGGTAGGTCAGGCTGTTGTTCTGCCAGAACAGAAGGTCACCGGCGATAGCCTGGCCGCCCCCGAGCAGGCCGGTCGAGAGGGCGAGGCAGTGCGGCAGATACTTGGCATTCATGGTTTTTCCCTTGTTTTAGTGGGTTTCAGGTTTTTCCGCCCCGCACCCACCCGTAGCCCGCCCCGGTTTCCGGGCAGGCTGCAGGCAGGTTCGGGATTGGAGGGAGTTGCGCGCGCCGTGCGTCAGCCGATCAGGCCGAGGCGGTATTGGCGGGCGATGCCGGACGGGCTGTCTTCAGCGTTGCGCTGTTTGGCTACGTCCAGGGAGTTCCGTCTGGCCTCGGCAATCGAGGACAGGAGTGCGAGTTCGTCTACGCCCGCATACGTGGGCGACTGGCCGACGCCGAACAGGCTGCCAAGGTCAGCT
The DNA here is from genome assembly GCF_029873115.1 of Pseudomonas sp. BN606. NCBI lineage: Bacteria > Pseudomonadati > Pseudomonadota > Gammaproteobacteria > Pseudomonadales > Pseudomonadaceae > Pseudomonas > Pseudomonas sp. BN606. Next base: position 42,968 of record NZ_SSOF01000024.1, read on the forward strand.
GCCAGGGCACTGATAGCGGACGGATGCGCAAGCAAAGGGTGTGGACTTGAAAAACGGGATCGCCACGCCTGCGGCTGGCGGTCGGGACCGCATCTGAGGTTGTAGCGAACCTCGCGGAGGTCGAATGAACTCATGGGTAAAGCCTGCCTATTGTTTTTGTCGGTCGTGGGCTTACAGGGTGGCGGTGAGCCCCCTCATGCAGTTGCTTCATCAGGAAAAGCTGATCTGGCGGTCAGGTTTTCCGAATTATATACACTCTGTGAACATCTCAAACAACAGTTTCTTTCAGCATTGTGTACAAAATTTCAGGCGATCTTCGCGCAGAAGACACGGAGCGCCTCTGGAATGGTGCTTCCGGTTCGGAAGGCGTCAGGGGTTTCCCTTCTCTTTCTGGCGCTTCAGGAAATCGATCTTCCACTGCTCCATCCCGAGGTATTCGGAGTCCAGGTTGGCTTCCACCTGATAGCGGGCCTTGAGTGCATCCACTTCCTGGCGGTGCTCTGCGAGAAAGCGATCGAAGCGTGCGATCAGTTCCGGGTACTTGAGACTGGAGAGATTGAACGTGCCGCGGGTATGGGGAAGTTTCGGGTCGAACACCAATGCCCCGGGTCGGGCACGTATGTTGTCCAGGTAGTAGGTGGCCACCACCACGTTGTAATAGGCACCGTCAGCTTCCTGCTTCATGGCCTGCTTGATCATCTGCCCCAGGTCCGTACTGCGAACCACCTGGGTCTGCCCCGCGCCTATGCGGTCCTGATAGGTCCAGGGCGTCCAGCCGTCCACCACCGCCAGCCTGGCCAGATGGTCCACACCCTGCCCCTGGCGTTTGGGCGCAACCAGAACACCGTCCACGTACTCCACCACTGGCTGGCTGTAGCTGATGCTCTTGCCGTTCTTCAGATCGCCCGCCCAGTTGGGGTTGTCGGGGTACTTCAGATCGATGCTGCCATTGAGCAAATGCTTGGTGAGTTGATTGACCGGCAGCGCCTGATACTGGATATCCAGCCCGGCACTGCGCGCGAACAGATCCAGCAAGTCGCGGGCAAAGCCCTGGTACTCACCCTGGTCGCTGACCCAGTAGTGGGGTTGGAAGGACTGCTGCTCGACCCCGATCACGTAGGTCTGCGCCAGGGCGCCATTCGCGGACAGAAGGCCGGCAGCCAGCCAGCCGAAAACCCGAGGTTTCATGACCTCCTCCTTGTTTTCCATTGCGCGGGAAAGACAGGAGCGGGATGGCCCGCTCCCGGTTGTGGGTTACTCGCCGAGCACCAGTTGGCGCGCCAGTTCGTTGTGGCGCTCCAATACGCGCGGCAGGTCCACGGTCACCACCTGGCCATCACGCACGACCACCTTGCCGTTGATCACACTGGTGGACACATGGGTCGGGGTGCAGAACACGAGCGCCGCCAGCGGATCGTGGAGCGCGCCTGCATAGGCGATGTGATTGAGGTCGAAGGCGACGAAGTCGGCCGCCATGCCCGGCGCCAGGGCACCGATGTCATCTCGGTTGAGCACTTTCGCGCCACCCAGGGTGGCGATTTCCAGGGCCTCGCGCGCAGTCATGGCGTCCGGACCGAAACCGACCCGCTGCAGCAGCAGGGCCTGACGTACCTCGCCGATCATGCTGGCACCGTCGTTGGAGGCGGAACCGTCCACACCCAGACCAACCGGCACGCCGGCATCACGCATACGGCGCACCGGGGCGATACCGGAGGCCAGGCGCATGTTCGAGCAGGGGCAGTGGGCAACGCCGGTACCGGTCCGCGCGAACAACTCGATGCCGTGTTCGTCCAGCTGCACGCAGTGGGCGTGCCAAACGTCGTGACCAACCCAGCCCAGATCCTCGGCGTACTCGGCCGGAGTCATACCGAACTTCTCGCGGCTGTAGGCGATGTCGTTGACGTTCTCGGCCAGGTGGGTGTGCAGCGAGACACCGTAGTGGCGTGCCAGCACGGCGGCTTCACGCATCAGGTCGCGGCTCACGGAGAATGGCGAGCACGGCGCCACCACGACCCGCAACATCGAGCCGTGGGAGGCGTCGTGGTAATCCTCGATCAGGCGTTGGGACTCCTTGAGGATGTCCGCTTCCTTCTCCACCACGGAGTCCGGCGGCAAACCGCCCTGGCTGCGACCGACGCTCATGCTGCCGCGAGCCGCGTGGAAGCGCATGCCGATCTCCCCGGCGGCGTGGATGCTGTCATCCAGCTTGCAGCCGTTGGGGTAGATATAGAGATGGTCGCTGGAGGTGGTGCAGCCGGAAAGAATCAGCTCGGCCATCGCGGTCTGGGTAGAAACGCCGATCATTTCCGGGGTCAGTCGCGCCCAGATCGGATAGAGGTTGGTCAGCCAGTTGAACAGCTCGCCATCCTGAGCTGCCGGTACCACACGAGTCAGGCTCTGGTACATGTGGTGGTGCGTGTTGACCAGGCCGGGAATGACGATCTTGCCCTTCATATCCAGCACTTCGTCGGCGGACTGCGGCAGTTCGCTGCTCGGCCCGACCTGCACGATGCGGTTGTCCTCGATGAACATCCCGCCCTGCCGGATTTCCCGGCGCTGGCCATCCATGGTCACCAGCAGGTCGGCGTTCTTGATCAAGAGTGTCTTTGCCATTCGGCTCTCCTTGTAGGGTGCGCCATGCGCACCGTTATACGGACAGAGGGGTTTCGGTGCGCACGGCGCACCCTACGCGCGGCGTACATAAAGCTTGGAGCTTGGGAAAGGGTTCCGGTCAGCCGCCGGTCATGCTCATGAAGCGAACGACTTGCACTTGCTCGGCGGCGTCGAAGTGATGCCGTTCGGGCTTGAGCCTGAGGGCATCGATCAGCGCCACACGCAGCCTTTCCCGGTCTCCGGGATGGCGACGGATCAGTGCCTTGAGGTCCAGGGCGCCTTCGTGGCCCAGGCAAAGCACCAGCTTGCCTTCGGCTGTAACGCGCACACGGTTGCAGTCGCCGCAGAAGTTGCGGCTATGGGGCGAAATGAAACCGACCTGGGTTTCAGTGCCGATTACCTGGTAGTAGCGCGACGGGCCGCCGGTGCGATAGCTGCTGGGCAGCAACTGGAAGCGCTCGCCAACGCGCTCACTCACTTCTTCCGAGGTGCACAGGGTGACCTTGCGCTCGTGGCTGGAGATGCTGCCCAGGGGCATCTCCTCGATGAAACTGATGTCCAGCCCATGCTCGACCGCGAAGGCGACGAGGTCCTGTACCTCATCATCGTTGCGGCCTTTTTGCACCACCGTGTTCAGCTTGATCCGGCGAAAGCCCGCCTTGCGCGCCGCTTCAATCCCTGCCAACACCTGGTCGAGGCGGTCACGCCGGGTAAAAGCGGCAAAGCGCTCGCGCTGCAGGGAGTCGAGGCTGATATTCAGACGGGTGACACCGCTTCGACGAAGGTCGGCGGCCATGTGTGCGAGCTGGGAGCCATTGCTGGTGATGGCCAGGTCTTCCAGTTCCTCGCGGGCACCGAGCCGCGCCAGAAGAGATGTCAGCCCCTTGCGCACCAGCGGCTCGCCGCCAGTGATTCGGATGCGTTTCACACCGAGGCCGATGAAGGCATCGGCGACCGCATAGAGCTCTTCGAGGCTGAGAATCTGCGCGCGGGGAGCGAAGACCATGTCCTCGCTCATGCAGTAGGTGCACCGGAAGTCGCATCGGTCAGTGACCGAGAGGCGCAGATAGGAAATTCGACGCCCGAAGGAGTCGAGCAAGTGGTTGTCTTGCATGGGTGAAGTCTGCCGCAACACGCACCGGACAGGGTACCGATGACATGGACGGATGCAGAATGGAAACAGAATCAAGTTATTTTGTATACAGGAAATTCATCCAGTGGCTCGCTTGAGAGCCCTTTGATGCCGGTGATACCATGCGCGACCTCTCTCCGACCGGCCTTCCTGGCGCTTCGGTGAGCCAATAAAGGAGCCGATGTGAGTAGCATTCGCGAGCGCAACAGAGACCTCATCCTGCGCGCGGCCAGCGAGGAATTCGCCGATAAAGGGTTCGCCGCCACCAAGACGAGCGACATCGCAGCCAAGGCCGGCCTGCCCAAGCCCAACGTCTACTACTACTTCAAGTCGAAAGAGAACCTCTACCGCGAAGTTCTCGAGAGCATCGTCGAGCCGCTCCTGCAGGCGTCCGCGCCCTTCAACCAGGCCGGCCATCCACACGAAGTACTCACGGCCTACATCCGCTCGAAGATCCGCATCTCCCGCGACCTGCCCTACGCATCCAAGGTGTTCGCCAGCGAAATCATGCATGGCGCGCCGCACCTCTCGCCGGAACAGACCGAGCAGCTCAACCTGCAGGCCAAGCACAACATCGATTGCATCCAAGGTTGGATCGACCAAGGCCTGATGGCCAAGGTCGACCCCCACCACTTGCTGTTCAGCATCTGGGCCGCAACCCAGACCTACGCTGACTTCGACTGGCAGATTTCCACTGTCACCGGTAAATCCAGCCTCAGCGACGCCGACTACGACGCCGCCGCGGAAACCATCATCCGCCTGGTGATAAAGGGCTGCGAAGTGGAAGAGAAGGTTCAGGCGAAGAGCGCCTGATACCGACACCACCGGAACCCTGTAGGGGCGAATTCATTCGCCAAGGGCTGCGCAGCGGCCCCCTACCCCTCTCCGCTCCACACCGATAATCCGGATATGGCAGTCCTTCGGACTGCTTGGCGAATGAATTCGCCCCCACAAAAAGCATTTCGCCCCCACAGGACAGGTACCGGTTGGCACCAACCCTGTGAGGGCGAACTCATTCGCCGAGGGCTGCGCCGCAGCCCCCTGCTGACGGTCAGGCCGCGCCGGCGTCCGCCTTCAGGCCGGCCGATTCCACGGCACTGACTGCGCATTGCTCGTCGATATCCGACGTATCGCCGCTGATGCCAATGGCGCCGATCACGGTCCCTTGGCCGTCGCGAATCAGTACACCGCCCGGCGCAGGAACCAGATTGCCATCGGCCAGGTTGTTCACCGCACCAATGAAGGCCGGGCGCTGCTGAGCGTCCGCAGCGATCAGGCGCGAGCCCTTGCCCAGGGCCACAGCACCCCAGGCCTTGCCGATGGCGATCTGCGGACGAAGCATGCTGGCGCCGTCCTGGCGCTGCAGGGTGATCAGGTGGCCGCCAGCATCCAGCACGGCAATCGTCAGCGGCGCGGTGCGCAGCTCCCGACCAACGGCCAGGGCGTGATTGGAAATGCTCACAGCGGTTTCCAGGGTCAGGGTGGTCATTTTCAAGCGTTCCTCGTGAGTGGTTGAACCTTGTGCGGCGTCGTCCGGGCCAGGGTTGGCGCACTCCTGTATCCACGCGGGCATTTTCCAGCCCGTCCTGCGACGCATCCGAAAGCTGTATCTCACTATCCCACCGAACACAAAAAAATCAATAGATAGATACAATCACAACATTTTTTGTATACAGTATTTCCATCAGCGTTCTGACTATGGCTGGAGACGCCCATGAAACGGGCGTTTTAAAAGAGTCGTCGCCCTGCGACCTTTAGCCTCACAAATGGCCTTGACCCTTCAGTCAGACGATGAATAGAATCGAGCCACGTCGCTTGTATACAATTTTCACAAGAAAGAGGCACAAAACATGGCCAAAATGAGAGCAATCGAGGCTGCCGTCCTGGTGATGCGTCGCGAAGGCATCGACACCGCGTTCGGCATCCCCGGCGCCGCCATCAACCCGCTGTACGCAGCCCTGAACAAGATCGGCGGCATTGACCATGTACTGGCCCGTCACGTCGAAGGCGCCTCGCACATGGCTGAGGGTTACACCCGCACCAACGCGGGTAATATCGGCGTCTGCATCGGCACTTCCGGCCCTGCCGGCACCGACATGGTCACCGGTCTGTACTCGGCATCCGCCGACTCCATCCCGATCCTCTGCATCACCGGCCAGGCTCCGCGTGCCCGTCTGCACAAGGAAGACTTCCAGGCCGTCGATATCACCAGCATCGTCAAGCCGGTCACCAAGTGGGCAACCACCGTTCTCGAGCCGGGCCAGGTTCCCTATGCGTTCCAGAAGGCCTTCTACGAGATGCGCAGCGGCCGTCCGGGCCCGGTGCTGATCGACCTGCCGTTCGACGTGCAGATGGCCGAGATCGAATTCGACATCGACGCCTATCAGCCGCTGCAGGTGCTGAAGCCGTCCGCCAGCCGCATCCAGGCCGAGAAGGCCCTGGCCATGCTGAACGACGCTGACCGCCCGCTGCTCGTAGCGGGTGGCGGCATCATCAATGCCGACGCCTCTGCCAAGCTGGTCGAGTTCGCCGAACTGACCGGCGTACCGGTCATCCCGACCCTGATGGGCTGGGGCACCATCCCTGATGACCACCCGCTGATGGCGGGCATGTGTGGTCTGCAGACCTCGCACCGTTACGGCAACGCCACCGTGCTGGAATCCGACCTGGTGTTCGGCATCGGCAACCGTTGGGCCAACCGCCACACCGGTTCCGTCGACGTCTACACCCAGGGCCGCCGCTTCATCCACGTGGACATCGAACCTACCCAGATCGGCCGCGTGTTCACCCCGGACCTCGGCATCGTTTCCGACGCGGGCTCCGCACTCGACGCATTCCTGGAAGTCGCCCGCGAGTGGAAAGCCGCTGGCAAGCTGAAGGACCGCAGCGCCTGGGTCGAATCCTGCCGTGAGCGCAAGCGCACCATGCAGCGCAAGACCCACTTCGACAACGTGCCGGTCAAGCCGCAGCGCGTGTACGAAGAGATGAACGAGTTCTTCGGCAAGGACACCTGCTACGTCAGCACCATCGGCCTGTCGCAGATCGCCGGTGCCCAGTTCCTGCACGTCTACAAGCCGCGCCACTGGATCAACTGTGGCCAGGCGGGCCCGCTGGGCTGGACCGTTCCGGCCGCCCTAGGCGTGGTCAAGGCCGACCCGACCCGCCCGGTCGTGGCGCTGTCCGGCGACTATGACTTCCAGTTCATGATCGAAGAGCTGGCCGTGGGTGCGCAGTTCAACCTGCCCTACATCCACGTACTGGTGAACAACTCCTACCTGGGCCTGATCCGTCAGGCGCAACGCGGCTTCGAGATCGACTTCTGCGTGCAGCTGTCCTTCGAGAACGTCAACGCTCCGGAACTCAACGGCTACGGCGTGGACCACGTCGCAGTGGTCGAGGGCCTGGGCTGCAAGGCGATTCGCGTGTTCGACGCCAACGATTTGCAGGCAGCCTTCGCCAAGGCCAAGCAACTGATGGAAGAGTTCCGCGTGCCGGTCGTGGTCGAGGTCATCCTGGAGCGTGTCACCAACATCTCCATGGGTACCGAGATCAACGCCATCAACGAGTTCGAGGAGCTGGCCCAGTCTGGCGCCGACGCTCCGACCGCCATCTCGCTGCTGGATTGATTGCCGTCTTCCCCTCTCCTATTCGTGGTGGGAGAGGGGCTTTCACCTCCCCTCCTCCCGTCTAGGGGAGAGGGGAACCAGAAGGAGACATTCATGCCCCGTTTTGCCGCCAACCTGTCCATGCTGTTCACCGAAGTGGACTTCCTGGATCGTTTCGCCGCTGCCGCCGAAGCCGGCTTCAGCGGTGTCGAATACCTCTTCCCCTACGACTTCCCGGTAGAGGAAATCCGCGCACGTCTGGACGCCAACAAGCTGGAACAGGTGCTGTTCAACCTGCCCGCCGGTGATTGGGGCAAAGGCGAGCGTGGCATCGCCTGCCACCCTGACCGCGTGGAAGAGTTCCGCGCTGGCGTGGACAGGGCCATCGCTTACGCCAAGGTACTGGGCAATACCCAGATCAACTGCCTGGCCGGCATCCGTCCGCAGGGTTACGACTGCGCGACCGTCGAGAACACCTTCGTTGAAAACCTCAAGTTCGCCGCGGAGAAGCTCCAGGCAGCCGGCATCAAGCTGGTGATGGAAGCCATCAACACTCGCGACATCCCCGGCTTCTACCTGAACAACACCAAGCAGGCGCTGGCCATTCGCGAGAAGGTCGGCAGCGCCAACCTGTTCCTGCAGTACGACATCTACCACATGCAGATCATGGAAGGAGACCTGGCGCGTACCGTCGAGTCCAACCTCGCCGCGATCAACCATGTGCAGCTTGCCGACAACCCTGGCCGCAACGAGCCGGGCACCGGCGAGATCAACTACCGCTTCCTCTTCGCGCACCTGGACCGCATCGGCTACCAGGGCTGGATCGGCTGTGAATACAAGCCGGCCACCACCACCGCTGCCGGCCTGGGCTGGCTGAAAACCCATAACGCCATCTAAAAAAGAGGTAATCCACATGGCCAAGATCGGATTCATCGGCACCGGCATCATGGGCAAGCCCATGGCTCAGAACCTGCAGAAAGCCGGCCACACCCTGTTCTTCTCCGAGCACTTCGACAAGGCTCCGGCCGACCTGCTGGGTGACAACGGCATCGCCCTGGCCAACCCGAAAGAGGTTGCCCAGGAAGCCGAATTCATCATCGTCATGGTGCCGGACACCCCCCAGGTCGACGACGTCCTGTTCCGTAAGGACGGCGTGGCTGAAGGCGTTGGCGCCGGCAAGGTCGTGATCGACATGAGCTCCATCTCCCCCACCGCCACCAAGGTCTTCGCCGAGAAAATCAAGGCGACTGGCGCCGCTTACCTGGACGCCCCGGTATCCGGCGGTGAGGTAGGTGCCAAGGCCGCGACCCTGAGCATCATGGTCGGTGGCTGCCCGAATGCCTTCGAACGCGCCCTGCCGCTGTTCCAGGCCATGGGCAAGAACATCACCCGCGTGGGTGGCAACGGTGACGGCCAGACCGCCAAGGTGGCCAACCAGATCATCGTTGCCCTGAACATCCAGGCCGTAGCCGAAGCCCTGCTGTTCGCCGCCAAAAATGGCGCCGATCCGGCCAAGGTACGTGAAGCCCTGATGGGTGGCTTCGCTGGCTCCAAGATCCTGGAAGTCCACGGCGAGCGCATGATCAAGGGTACCTTCGATCCGGGCTTCCGCATCAGCCTGCACCAGAAGGACCTGAACCTGGCACTGTCCGGCGCCCGCGAACTGGGCCTGAACCTGCCGAACACCGCCAATGCCCAGCAAGTGTTCAGCACCTGCGCGGCCCTTGGTGGTAGCAACTGGGACCACTCCGGCCTGATCAAGGGCCTGGAGCACATGTCCAACTTCTCGATTCGCGAGGAGTGATGTTTCGTAGGACGGGTTGAGCGTCAGCGCTGCCCATCGAGCCGGCAGCTCCCGCGATGGCCAGCGCCCGCTTTCCCCGTCCTACGACCCCCTTTCGACCCTCCTGGTCCGCGGTGACACGGCGCCAACGACCAGGAAGGTCGATTCCAGTCCCGAACCGCTGCGTGCGGCGGTTCGGGACTGTAATCGGCCTGAAGGCCAGGTATGCAGATGCCTGGCAGACAGACTACAAAGGACCTGTTCAAGATCGAGCGAGCTAGAGAAGAACAAGGCGAGAATGGCTGGAGACGCGGAGTTTACGAGCCGTAAATGAGCAGTCCGGAGTCATCTCTCAACGCAGTTATTCCGACGCGCAGCCGATCTTGAGCAAGTTCCAACAAGAATCCAGCGCCACGGAGCCTGCCATGTCCCTCGATCCCAAAGCCTTCCTGCGCGACCTGTTCGCCACTGCCATCGCCGCCGCACATCCACGCCAGGTCCTGGCCGACCACCTGCCCGCCGACCGTTCCAGCCGCGTAATCGTCATCGGCGCCGGCAAGGCAGCCGCGGCCATGGCAGAGGTTATCGAGCAGGAATGGCGGGGTGAAATCTCCGGCCTGGTGGTAACCCGCTACGGCCATGGCGCGAACTGCAAGAAGATCGAAGTGGTCGAAGCCGCCCACCCAGTACCTGACGCCGCCGGCCTGGAAACCGCCAAGCGTGTGCTCGAACTGGTGAGCAACCTCAACGAATCCGACCGGGTGATCTTCCTGCTCTCCGGCGGCGGTTCCTCGCTGCTCGCCCTGCCCGCCGAGGGCCTGACCCTCAAGGACAAGCAGGCCATCAACAAAGCCCTGCTGAGGTCCGGCGCCTCCATCTCCGAGATGAACTGCGTGCGCAAACACCTCTCGGCGATCAAGGGGGGCCGCCTGGCGAAGGCTTGCTGGCCGGCAACCGTCTATACCTACGCGATTTCCGACGTACCGGGCGACGAGGCCACCGTGATCGCCTCCGGCCCCACCGTAGCCGACCCGACCACTTCAGCCGAAGCCCTGGCGATCCTCGCCCGCTATGAAATCGACGTACCACGCCACGTGCACGCCTGGCTGCAGGACCCGCGCTCGGAAACCGTCAAACCGGGTGATCCCTGCCTGTCCCGCAGTCACTTCCAGTTGATCGCTACCCCCCAGCAGTCCCTCGATGCCGCCGCCGAGAAAGTCCGCGCCGCCGGCCTCACCCCGCTGATCCTCGGCGATCTGGAAGGCGAATCCCGCGAAGTCGCCAAGGTGCATGCCGGCATCGCCCGCCAGGTCGTACTGCATGGCCAGCCGATCAAGCCGCCGTGCGTGATCCTCTCTGGCGGCGAAACGACTGTGACCGTACGCGGCAGTGGCCGGGGCGGGCGTAACGCCGAGTTCCTGCTGAGCCTGACCAATGCCCTGAAGGGCCTGCCGGGCGTCTACGCCCTGGCCGGCGACACCGACGGCATCGACGGTTCCGAAGACAATGCCGGCGCCATCATGACTCCCTGCAGCTACGCCCGCGCCGCCAGGCAGGATCTGTCCGCCAGCGACGAACTGGACAACAACAACGGATACGGGTATTTCGCCGCACTCGGTGACCTCATCGTCACTGAACCGACCCGTACCAACGTGAACGACTTCCGCGCCATCCTGATTCTCGAGAGCCCTGAAAATGACGCCTGACAAGAAAGTAAAAATCCTCGCCACCCTCGGTCCGGCGATCAAAGGCATCGACGACATCCGCCAACTGGTGGAAGCCGGCGTCAACCTGTTCCGCCTGAACTTCAGCCACGGCGAGCACGCCGATCACGCCCAGCGCTATCAGTGGGTGCGTGAGGTCGAGCGCCAACTGAACTACCCGATCGGCATCCTGATGGACCTGCAAGGCCCGAAACTGCGCGTCGGCCGCTTCGCCGACGGCAAGGTCAACCTTGAGCGTGGTCAGGCCTTCCGCCTGGATCTGGACAGCACTCCCGGCGACGCTCGCCGAGTCAACCTGCCTCATCCGGAGATCATCGAAGCCCTGGAGCCCGGCATGAACCTGCTGCTGGACGACGGTCGCCTGCGCCTGCAAGTGACCGCCAGTCACGCCGATGCAGTGGAAACCACTGTGATCGCCGGTGGCGAACTGTCCGATCGCAAGGGCGTCAACGTGCCGGAAGCAGTGCTGCAGCTCTCGCCGCTGACCGCCAAGGACCGTCGCGACCTGGACTTCGGTCTGGACCTGGGTGTGGACTGGGTCGCCCTGTCCTTCGTACAGCGCCCTGAAGACATCATCGAAGCTCGTGAGCTGATCAAGGGCCGCGCCTTCCTCATGGCCAAGATCGAGAAGCCCTCGGCCGTCGTGCATCTGGAAGAGATCGCGCGCCTCTGTGACGCCATCATGGTCGCCCGTGGTGACCTGGGCGTCGAAGTGCCGGCAGAGAATGTGCCGCGCATTCAGAAAGACATCATCCGCACCTGCCGCCAACTGGGCCGTCCGGTTGTAGTCGCCACCCAGATGCTGGAATCCATGCGCTTCTCCCCTGCCCCGACCCGCGCCGAGGTGACCGACGTCGCCAACGCCGTGGCCGAGGGCACCGACGCTGTGATGCTGTCCGCTGAAACCGCTTCCGGCGACTACCCGCTGGAGACCGTGCAGATGATGAGCAAGATCATTCGCCAGGTGGAGAACGGCCCGGACTTCCAGAACCAGCTCGATGTCAGCCGCCCGCAGGCCGAAGCTACCGCGTCCGACGCCATCAGCTGCGCCATCCGCCGAATCAGCAGCATCCTGCCGGTAGTCGCACTGGTGAACTACACCGAGTCCGGCAGTTCCAGCCTGCGCGCTTCCCGCGAGCGGCCCAAGGCGCCGATCCTCAGCCTGACGCCGAATCTCCATACCGCACGTCGCCTGACCGTGGCCTGGGGTATCTACTCGGTCGTCAACGAACGCCTGCACAAGGTCGAAGAAGTCACCAGCACTGCACTGGAGATTGCCCAGGCCCAAGGCATGGCCAAGCGTGGCGATACCGTGGTGATCACCGCGGGCGTGCCTTTCGGCCAGCCGGGCAGCACCAACAGCCTGCGGATCGAGACCTTGAATTGATGTGAAACATCCGGAGCGACGGTTTCCGAAGAGAACCCGCGCTCCACGCACCGGCTTCGATGCCGGGCGATAACAGAAATCCCATCTGGCTACCGCCAGTTAATCGGCGCCCTCTACCGGGGCGCCCCATTTTTTTTCAAGCTGCCATGTACCGACTGCCCCTACGACCCGAAGTCCGTAGCTGGGCTTCTGCCCAGTTGAACGGTTTCAGCCAGATATTCCTCCAGCGCCACCCCGGTTGCGGCGCGCTGATACTGCTTGCCATCGCGGTGGGCGCTCCCAACTTGCTGGGCGGCGCCCTGCTCGGCGGAGCTGCTTCCTGGCTCACCGCAGTACGCCGCCGCTATGCCCCCGACGACATCGAGGCCGGGCTCTACGGCTACAACGGTGTGCTGCTTGGCCTGCTACTGAGTGCGCGCTTCGAACCCTCGCTCTACCTGGCGCTGCTGATCCTCTGCGCCAGCGGCTTGTCCAGCCTGCTGCTCAACGCCCTGCTCAAGGCAGTCCGCCAGCACAACTGGCTTCCCGCCTATACCGCACCCTTCGTCGGTCTCGGCTGGATACTGCTGGCCCTGGGAGGACCGCTGGAACTGACACCCACTACCACCGCTGGCACTACGCTGCATTCCGGGTGGATAGACACGCCTATGGCGATCATCCGGGGCATCGGCCAGGTGATTTTTCTCGACCAGCCAACAGCCGGCGCGCTGGTACTGGGAGCTCTTTTCCTAGCGGGATGGCGAGTGGGGCTCTGGGCGCTGCTGGGATCCAGTACTGCGCTGGTCCTGGCGCTTCTCCAGGGAATGCCGATGCAGGCGGTGCTGGTTGGACTGTTCAGCCTCAACGGAGCGCTGATCGCCCTTGCACTGGGCAAAGATCTGCGTCGCCCCTGGTGCGCACTGGCCGGCATCCTACTGGGCATTGCCCTTCAACCCGGTTTCGCCGCCCTTGGCCTGCCAGCCATGACCGCTCCCTTTATCCTTGCATGCTGGCTGGTGCTGGTGGCCAAGCGAATGATGGGGCTGGCACAACCTGCGCCGTCGCGAACCTTGTAGCTGGAACCTGGCTGGATGAGCCGGCCGCAAAAAGAAAAAGCCCGGCTTGTGGCCGGGCTTTTTCATTGGTTCTGAAACGCTTCAGGCGATCTTCGCCAGCAAGTCACGCGCTTCCTGTTTCTGCTGGTCGTCACCTTCACTGATGACCTGGTTGAGGATGCTGCAGGCCGCCTCGATATTGCCTTGCTTGATGTACGCAAGCGCCAGGTTCAGCTTGGTGAGGTTCTCCTGACGGGCATCCAGCATGTCCAGTTCTTCCAGGCTGACCATCGGATCGACGAACTCGGCCGTGAGCTCGTCCAGGTTCTCGGCCTGTGGCAGCTCTGGCAGCTCGCCGAAGGGGCTCAGGGTATCTGCGTCCAGGGTCAACTCGAAGACTTCCGGCAGCTCCTGGAGATTGGTCGGGAAGCCCAGGTCGTCCTCCACGGTCGCGAAGGCCTGGACCACAGTTGCCTTGCGCTTGGGCTCGGCCGTCTTGAACGGGCTGACCTGCTCCCAATCGGCATCCAGCGGATAGCCATCGAAATCGGATTGCGCGCTCTCGATGTGCGCGTTGCTGGCCTCGGCCAGAGCCGGAGCTGCTTCATCCAGTACGAACACCGGCTCGCTCGGAGCCACCGCACCCAAGTCTGCATAACGGGCACAAATAGCAGCCAGGCGCCCTGCATCGGCATGCAGGTCTCGCAGGGCAGCTTCTTCGAGGGTGAAGGCAACCGTGTCACGCAACTCGCCCAGCACTTCCAGCAGGCGGTAGCGCAGATCCAGGCGCTGGGGTTCCAGCGCAACGGCCGGACGCAGCACGGCCAGGGCTTCGCGCCAGCGGCCATAGGCGATATAGATGTTGGCGCCTTCCAGTGCATCGGGATTGAGCTTGGCAGCGGGCATCGCGACGACCATCGGCGATGCTGCGACGGCTGCGACCGGCACCAGTTTCGGCATTACCGGGGCAACTGGCTGTACCTCTTCGTGGCGATGCTGGAAGGCCACCTTGGCCTTTCCGGTGGTCTGGGCTTCTTCCAGCTCCTGCTCCTGGGCCTCGCGACGGGAGCGGCGCAGCAGCACCCAATCCAGAAGGAACAACAGCACCAGCCCGGACACCATGATCGCCCACCAGACTGGACTGATACCGGAACTGCCTGTTTGCACCGGCGCCAGCACAGTCCGTTCCGTGGCCTGGGCGGCAGGAATGATCGCAGGAGCGGGTACTGGCTGAGCTTGCGGAGCCTCACCTGCCACCGGGGCAGTAGTGATCTGCTGGACTTGCTGCTGCAGCGAGGTCATCTGCTGGTCGCTGCCGCTCAATTGCTGCTGCATAGCATCCAGCTTGGCCTGGAGTTCGGCGATGTGCTGGCGCAGTTCTGCGCGTTCGGCTTCGCCCTGGGCGATGCTGGAATCCACTCGTTGCTGGGCCTGGGTCAGTTCGTCCAGTGTCGATCCGGACGGAGCGGCGACCACCGGTTCCGGTGCCTGAGCCTGGTTCGGCACAGCGACCGGCGCTGCTGCAACAGGAACGCTGGCCTGCACAACGCTATCCGGCAGCAGCAAGGACTGGCCGGCATGCAGGCGATTAAGATCACCATCCGGGAATGCCTGAGGATTGAGGGAGTAGATGCCATCCAGCATTTGCTGTTGGCTCATGCCACTGCCCGCACTGAGGCGTTTGGAGATCGCCCAGAGACTGTCACCCCGTACAACCTTGTATTGCCTGCCTTGGGTGGCGGCGGGTGCTGGCTTGGGTTGTGCCTTTGCGACCGGAGCAGTTGCGAAAACTGCCTCACGGACCGGTGTAACCGGTGCGGTGCTTGCAGTGTAGGCCGAACCGGGCGGATCCAGCAGCAGGGTGTATTCGCGCAGCAACTTGCCATTGGGGCGAGCCACTTCGACGATGAAATTCAGGTAGGGCTCGCGAACCGGCTGGTTGGAAACCACGCGGATGCGGCTGCCCGAGCCACGGATCACCGGGCTGAAGCGAAGGTCGTTGAGAAAGATGAAGCGGTCGACACCGGCACGCTCGAAGTCATCGGCCGAGGCCAGTCTGACTTTGATTTCGCTGTCGTTGAGATCGCCGACTTCGAGCAATTCGATTTCGGCATCCAGTGGCTGGTTCAGGGCGGAATGCAAGGTGATTTCGCCTAGCCCCAGTGCTGGCACCAGGCCTGAATAAAGTGCAGAGCCTGAAGCAAGTGTCAGCAGGAGCTTGTGAACCCTCGCCATACGTCCTCCCCGGTCACGCACATCCGCGAATTGCACCTCTGATGTCCCGCCCGGGCATCCTCGAAGTGACGCGAAAACTCGTTGACCTCAAACCACAATGATAGCGGGATGCTACTCCTTATCCATCCCACGCAACACCAGACATGACGGGCGTCCTGCTCCCTCACCCAGCATAATGGCAGCTGGCCACAAACTTATTCTGTAGCTTACTCCACTATAGGAAAGAATTCGCGAGGGTCTTGACAAAAATTTTATCGTGCGATTTGCACGCTCATACCCTTGCAGAGCGCACGCCCCAGGCAGGCACCACCGCCAACAGGAAGAGTAGCGCAACCAGCCAGAAGCTCTGTTCAAACGCCAGTGCCTCAGCCGCGGCATTCCCCCCCTCGGCAGCATGGCGCCACTCCAGGAAGAAGGTAAGCAGGTTGACCCCGAAGGCGCCACCCAGTTGGCGGACGAAGGTGATCGCGCCGGCGCCCAGCGCCAGCTCTTCTGCATTCAGGACATCCAACGCTCCCGTGCTCATGGCGGGCAGGAGCAACCCGAGGCCGAGGCGGCCGACACAGGCCCACCCGCACAGCTCCAGGAATGCAGCACCTTGCCCAGCCAGTCCCAAGGCAGCTGACGAAACCGCGAACACCAATAGGCCGAATACCAGCATGGAGGCTGCCGAGAGGCGGTCGCTGGCCCAGCCACCGACGAAAGACGCCAGCCCCAGCACCACGCCGGTTGGTAGCAGGAGCAGACCCGCCTTGCCGGCACTGTACCCTTCCACCGTCTGCAGGAAGAGAGGAATCAGGTAGGTGGAGCCGTACAACCCCAGCCCGAGCACCAGTGCGACCCAGCTTGCCTTGCGGAACGCGGCATGACGCCAAAGCTGCAATGGCAGCAGCGGCCGCTCGCAGGCACGACTGCGCCGCAGGAAGGCCACAGCGCATCCCAGGCCTAGAAGTCCTGGCACCCAGGCGCTAGGCGCCATCCAGCCGAAACGCTGAGCCTCGGCCAAGGCTCCAAGCAGGGCGAAGAGCGCAACGCTGAGCAAGATGAAGGCGCGGAGATCCACGCCAGGCGTATTGCGGTCGCGCACGCTGGGCATCAGCCACTGGGCCCCGAGTAAGGCCAACAGGCACAGCGGCAAGGGAAGCCAGAACACCGCCCCCCAGCCGAAGTGATCGATCAGATAGCCACCGACGGTTGGTCCGAGGGTTGGCGCCACCATGATGCCCAAGCCATAGATACCCAGCGCCAGGCCACGACCGCCTTCGGAGTAGACGCGAAAGATGAGTACCATCGCCAACGGCTGGATGATGCCGGCACAGGCGCCCATGACAATGCGCAGGGCAATCAGCTGCCAGGCCGCATCCGCAACCAGCGCCAGCAATGACGCTACGCTGAACAGACCAAGCCCGAGCTGCACGGTACGCCGCGCGCCCAGCCGAGACTGGCACCAGGCGGCCAGTAGCAAACCAGCCGTCATCGCGGCGAGGAACCCGGTTGAAAGCCATTGAGCCAGCGGCCGTCCGACGTTGAAGTCGAACATGATCGCCGGCAGTGCGACGTTGATGCTGGTGGAAGCGAGAATCATCGCCATGCTGCCGAGCATCAACAGGCCCAACAGCCATTGCGGATAGCGTGCGCCGAAGCGCTGGTGCAGCGCTTCCAGATCCTGCCCCATCAGAGGCGGTCCAGGTTCGCCAGAATCCGTGCGTGAACCTGCTGGCAATGGCGCAGCTCTTCATCGTCGATGCCGTCGAAGAGCTCCTGGCGCAATTGGCTGGAGATGGCT
Source organism: Pseudomonas sp. BN606 (assembly GCF_029873115.1). Taxonomy (NCBI): domain Bacteria; kingdom Pseudomonadati; phylum Pseudomonadota; class Gammaproteobacteria; order Pseudomonadales; family Pseudomonadaceae; genus Pseudomonas; species Pseudomonas sp. BN606. The sequence continues at coordinate 60,267 of NZ_SSOF01000024.1, forward strand.
TCGATCTTCTCGATCAGGGGGCGGGCCGGTGGGCACAAGGCGATCTTCTTCGCCCGCCGGTCTTCGACGACGGCCATGCGCTGGATCAGGCCCTGGGCCTCAAGGCTGTCCAGCAGACGGGCCAGGGTCGGGCCTTCGACGCCGACGCTCTTGGCCAGCTCGCGCTGGGTCGGGGACTCTTCAAAACGGGATAAGTGAAGCAGCACAAGCCAGCGCGCCTGGGATAGGCCCATGCCAGCCAGACGGCGGTCGAGTTCTGCGCGCCATGCGCGGGACATCTGCGCGAGCTGCATGGCGAAACGGTGTTGATCGGGGTAGGACATCGATTATGACTCGGACTTCTTATACTAATAATTAGCCAGCTAACCATAGCCGAAAGCCGCGAGCAAGCCCCCCGCCCCTACCACTTCACATACTGGTCCTCGACGAATCCCCACATTCTTTCGATCTGGACTGGCGCGCGCCCCGCCGGGCGCAGGGTGCCGCTGAAGCGACCGAAGACCTGCTTGAAATTGCTTGCAATGAAACCCAGATTCAAGCGCTCCTCGTGCAGCCCCTCGCCCTCGAAAGTCAGCTCGACCTGACCATCGTGAGAGGTCATGCTCCAGGTCCCTAGCGGCCGCTCGCGATCGAAGCTGAAGCGCACCGTATCGACCTTGAGCATTTCCCCGTCCAACCAGAAGCAATTCTCGGTGAAGCTGGTCTCGTTCACCCCACAGGAGAGGTTCAGACCGACCCGCACCCCATCGGCCAGCCCGGACAGGCAGGCCCAGTTCCAATTGGTTTCCGGGCGCATGTAGCCCGCCGACCAGTCGTGATGGGCAAAGGCGCCGATCTGCGCAAGATCGAAGTTGCCCAGGGTGCTGCTCACCTGACCCTGGCAGGCGACACCCGCCACCTTCTGCGCATAGACCCAACCATTCGCAGCCGTCGGCGTGCAGATGCACATGGGCTGGAAGCCAGGCTCCCGCTCACTGAACCAGGCGTCGATGCGGGTGCCGTCGTCGAGCTCCACCAGCAGGCGCTTCTGTGCCGAATCCCCGCGGTTCTCCAGGCGCAGCAAGTTGCGTCCCTGGCGCAGTTCGCACACGCCGTCATCCGGCGTTTGGGAAAAGGTGGTCCCGAACCCCAGCGGCAACTTGAACTGCCGCTCGATCATGCGTCCGCTGGCCGGGTGGAAGAGATAGACGAAACCAACGCCCACCAGGCTCAGATTGGCCAGGGCACACCCGCCGATCAGCTCGTCGCTGAGCAACCCGAAGTACTGGAACTGGTGGAAGCGCCGCCATTTCGCCAGAGCTCCCAGGCGACGCCCCATGGGCGAGCGGAAGTCGAAATCGCGGTAGTTGATGAGGTCCGGTGCAGCGGAAAAGATGCCGTAGTGCGGTTGGCCGTCGGCCTGGATCAGCTTGTCCATGCGGATCGCTCGAAGCGAGAGGAGCGGCGATGCTAGCACCGGCCGCCGCGCCGGACAGTCACGACGCGCGCCATCGGAAGCGACTATCTATGCCACGACCCGATTACGGCCGAATGCCTTGCCCTCGTACAGTGCCCGATCGGCATACTCATACAGCTCGTAGAGCTTGCCTAATGGCATACCCGGCAGCGGATGAATGCAGGCCACGCCAATGGACATGGTCAGCACCGGCGCGGTAGGAGAGGCTTCATGCCGGATGGACTGACCCTCCAGGGCCGCACGCAGCTTTTCGGCGCAGCGACGCGCGTCCTGTTCGTCGATGTCGTAGAGCAGCACGGCGAATTCCTCTCCCCCCAGGCGCACCGCCATATCGAGCGGACGACGCGCGGTTTCTTCAAGTACGCGCGCCACCTGTTGCAGCACCTGGTCGCCAGCCTGGTGGCCGTAGCGATCGTTGTAGGCCTTGAAGTGATCGACGTCGCAGAGCAGCAGCGCCAACCCGTGCTGCTCCCGCTGGGCCTGCCGCCACAACCGTTCGAGCTGGCGATTGAAGCTACGGCGGTTGTACAGGCCGGTGAGGCTGTCGTGGTCGGCCAACACCCGCATCAGGCGGCTGATGAGAAAATGCTCGCGAGATTTGAACTCCAGCAGGTAGCAACCGACGGCGCCGGCCAGATTGCCGAACAGCAGGAACAGCAGATTGTTCACCAGTCTTGGCCAGGGCAACCCGGCCCAGAGCTCCAGCCCGACATAGGCCAGCAGTATCACCAGGGAAACCCCCAGCGCCTCCACGAGACGTAGCCCCACGAGGAAATAGGCCGCCATGCAAACCAGCAGCAAGCCCTCATAAGGAAAGGACGGATCGCTGCGATGGGCGATGGCCACCACCGCCGCCGCACCTATGCCAAGGGAGCCGATGCAGACCAGGCTGAGTGGCGCCAGCAGGTGGCGCTGGCGACGCTGGAGCATCAGCACGCCGCAGACCAGAAGCAATCCCAGCACACCCAGGCGAACCGCCAGCATCCACCAGCGTTCCTCGCTGCTGATCAGGTAGAAATCGAGCACGGCGAACGCCAGCCAGATCAACAGTCCGACGCTGAGGGCAATGCGTTTGAGATCGAAATTCTCTTCGAGGAAATAGTCGCGATACTCGCGCTCCAATGAGCGCGTGAAGCGCAGATGCCGAAACCCCAGCTCGAGCTGATCGGCATAGGGATTGGGGCGAACGTCATTTAGCCAGGCAGTATTGCTGTAGGACACAACTACCTCTTCTGTCGGAGGCCTCTGACGCACATTAGCCGGTCGTGCACTGCGTCACAAGTTCGTCGTTTTGCACCGCCAGTTTTTCGGCGCACCGTGACCGGCCCCACGGTTCGCCTTGCCCGCTCGACTCAGTTCTCGAATTCCGCCTGCAAGGCTGCCCGCACGCAATGCAGCACGCCGTCGGGCACGCGACCGGCGAACACCTGTGCCACTTCCGCGACTGGCGGCAGCTCGCCCTCGCCGTCGAGGAAGGCGTCCTGGATCTCACCCAGCAGGTCCTCCGGCAGGTCCAGCGCCTGCTCCAGGCTCAATTGCTGGTTGCCGATGGTCTCTGCCAGCAGGCTGTAGACATTCTTTTCGCTGCAATTGAGTTGGCGGGCGATCTGCGCCGGGGTCATGCCCGCACGCGCCAGGCTCACCAGCTCATGCCGCAGGTCGGTGACAGCCCGCGGGGCTTCGGCGACACCGTTCAGCACTTCGAGGAAAGCCTCCCCGTAGCGCTCCAGCTTACGCGCGCCAACGCCGCTGACCTGTGCCATGTCGGACAGGCTGCGCGGCTTGCTGCGGAGCATTTCCAGCAGGGTCGCATCAGGGAAGATGACGTAGGGCGGCACACTGTGCTCTTCCGCCAGCTTGCGACGCAGCGCACGCAGGGCTTCCCACTGCTCGCGCTCTTCGCCACGCACCAGTTGGCTGGCGGCACTGGCAGCCGGCTTGGGAGCTTTGGTCGACAGGTCGCGGCGCAGTTCCAGTTGTACTTCACCGCGCAGCAGCGGGCGGCATGCCTCGGTCAGACGCAAGCCACCGAAGCCCTCCAGATCCACATCCGCCAAACCACGGGCGACCAACTGACGGTAAAGGGTGCGCCATTCGCCTTCGGAGAGGTTCTTGCCCATGCCGAACACGGACAGATGCTGATGGCCGGAGGAGCGCACTTTCTCGTTGTCACGCCCCAGCAACAGGTCCACCAGGTGGCCGACGCCATAGCGCTGGCCGCTGCGGTGAATGGCCGACAGGGCCATGCGTGCCGGCTCGGTAGCATCCCAGGTCTGTACGCCGTCCGTGCAGATGTCGCAGTGGCCGCAGGGCTGTGGCAGCACTTCATCGAAGTAGGTCAGCAGCGCCTGGCGGCGGCAGCGGGTTTCCTCGCACAGGGACAGCATGGCATCCAGCTTGTGCTGCTCGATGCGCTTGTGACGTTCGTCGCCCTCGGAGTTGCTCAGCATCTGCTTGAGCAACAGCACGTCCTGCAGGCCATAAGCCATCCAGGCGTCAGCCGGCAGGCCATCGCGACCGGCGCGGCCGGTTTCCTGGTAATAGGCCTCCAGGGACTTGGGCAGGTCCAGGTGGGCGACGAAACGCACGTTGGGTTTGTCGATGCCCATGCCGAAGGCGATGGTAGCGACCATGATCAGCCCTTCCTCATTGAGGAAGCGTTTCTGATGATAAGCCCGCAGGTCGTTGGACAGCCCCGCGTGATAAGGAAGCGCAGGGAAGCCCTGCTCGGAGAGGAAGGAGGCCACCTCCTCCACCTTCTTGCGCGACATGCAGTAGACGATGCCGGCATCGCCGCGACGTTCGGCGAGGAATCCCAGCAACTGCTTGCGCGGCTGATCCTTGGCGACGATGCGATAGAAGATGTTCGGCCGGTCGAAGCTGGAGAGAAAACGCTCGGCGTTCTGCAGGTGCAGCCGCTGGACCATCTCCTCACGGGTACGCATGTCGGCCGTCGCGGTCAGCGCCATGCGCGGGACATTGGGGAAGAGTTCGGCCAACTGGCCCAGTTGCAGGTATTCCGGACGGAAGTCATGCCCCCACTGGGACACGCAGTGAGCTTCGTCGATGGCGAACAGGCCGATCTGCAGGCGCTGCAGGAACGCCAGCATGCGCGGCTGCACCAGGCGCTCGGGGGCGAGATAGAGCAGCTTGATCTCGCCGCGGCGAATACGCTCGGCAATATCCCGCTGGGCCTCGGCCGACAACATGGAGTTCAGCGCCACGGCCGGCACGCCCAGTTCGTCGAGGGTGGCGACCTGGTCCTCCATCAGCGCGATGAGCGGCGACACCACCACCGTCAGGCCTTCGCGCAGCAGTGCCGGCACCTGGAAGCAGAGCGACTTGCCACCGCCGGTCGGCATCAGCACCAGGGCATCGCCACCCGAGGCCACACGTTCGATGATCGCGGCCTGGTTGCCGCGGAATGCGTCGTAGCCGAATACGTCTTTGAGTATGCGCAGTGCCTGGTCGAGCATGGGGGTCTCCGGAACAAGCCGCGCATTATACGTCAGCCACGCCGGCAAGATGGCCACGCCCATCGCCCACGCCTTTTGCCGCCAACCTCGCACTAGACTAGAATCCAGCGTCGTTTATTCCTCAAGGTAGTCCCACGATGTCCTTCGCTGAGCAACTGTCCCGCCTGCAAGCTTTTCTCGACGCCGATGACCTGCACGAGGAGGCTCTGGACTATGTGGCCACCCATGGCTACCTGACCGCCCTGTGTATCTGCCCGGACCAGGTGCCCGAGCGCGAGTGGATCGACGCCCTGTTCGCCGAGCCGCCGCACTACCGCAGCGACGCCGAGCGCGAAGAGATCGAATCCACCCTGCTGGCCCTCAAGGCCCACATCGCCCGTCAACTGGCCAGCGATGAAGACCCCGAGATGCCCTGCGACCTGGACCTGGGCGAGGACCCGGACGACTCCGACCTGCGCGGCTGGTGCATCGGCTTCATGGAAGGTGTGTTCCTGCGCGAGGAAACCTGGTTCGAAAGCGCCGAGGAAGAAGTCAGCGAACTGCTGCTGCCGATCATGGTGGGTTCCGGCCTGTTCGACGAGCAGCCCGAATTTGCCGACATCGCCAAGGATCGCGACCTGGTGGACGAGATGATCGAGCAGATTCCTGAACTGCTGACCGCCCTGTTCCTGCTCTGCAACGCCCCGGAAGAAAAGCCTGCCCTGCTCAAGCCCCGCCACCACTAAGGCCGCGCGGATGGCGCATAGCGATATCCAGCAGCAGCGCCACCCGGCGCTGCGCATGATCCTCCTGATCATCGGCTGGCTCAGCGTCGTCCTGGGCGTGATCGGCATCTTCCTGCCCGTACTGCCCACTACGCCTTTCCTGCTGCTCGCCGCTGCCTGCTTTGTACGCAGCTCGCGGCGGTTTTACCTCTGGCTCGTGGAACACCCGAAGCTCGGCCCCTGGATACGCGACTACCTGGAAGGCCAGGGCATACCCCTCAAGGGCAAGGTCTATGCCCTGCTTCTGATGTGGGTCAGCATCACCCTCTCCTGCCTCCTCGTGCCCCTGCCCTGGGCGCGCGGCTTCATGCTCACCAGCGCAGTGCTGGTGAGCATCTACATCCTTCGCCAGAAAACCCTGCGCAGCCACTGACACCAGCCCCGGCAAATCATCGATTCCCGCCTAGACTCTGAGCATCCTGGGCGGAGAGACGGCTGATGCGGCAACGGTGGGCGGCAATCGGACTGCGGCACCCCTCGTGGCTGGCATGGCAAGGCAGCTGCCTGCTCGTTGGCCTGCTGCTCTGCCTGGCCAGCGTGCTGGCCAACTGGGACTTCGAGCTGATCCTGCAGAACGCCACCAAACGCTATGGCGACCTGGGCCCGGCGAAAGCCCGCATCGTCGCCTGGAGCGAGCTGATCCAGGCCAGCGTCGACTTGCCCGAGGCCGAGAAGCTCACGGCCACGAACCGCTTCTTCAACCGCCAGCTCCGCTTCAGCGACGACATCCGCACCTGGCGCGAGAACGACTACTGGGCCACCCCTGTCGAGGCGCTGGTCAAGGGTGCCGGCGACTGTGAGGACTACTCCATCGCCAAGTACTTCACCCTGCGCCGCCTCGGCATACCCGCCGAAAAGTTACGCATCACCTACGTCAAGGCATTGCGCCAGAACCAGGCGCACATGGTGCTGACCTATTACAAGACCCCCACCGCCGATCCCCTGGTACTGGACAACCTGATCGGCGAGATACGTCCAGCGTCCCAGCGCACCGACCTGCTGCCGGTGTACGCCTTCAACGCCGAAGGCCTCTACACCGGAGCCAAGCGTGCCGGCGACACCAAGAAACTGTCGCGCTGGCAGGACCTGCTGAAAAAAATGAGAGCCGAAGGCTTCGCCATAGGAGAGGGTTAGCCCATGTCGTTACTCAAGCAACTGTTCCTGGCCATCTGCCTGCTGCTGGCACTGGCCTTCGCCGGCAGTTTCCTCGCGGGAGTCGAAAGCTCCCGCGAACAGCTGCTCAGCCAGTTGCGCTCCCATGCCCAGGACGCTGCCACCGCGCTCGGCCTGTCGATGACGCCCCATGTAGACGATCCGGCGATGATCGAGCTGATGGTCAGTTCGATTTTCGATAGCGGCTACTTCGCCAGCATTCGCGTGGTGCGTATTCCCGATGGAGGTGTGATCGCCGAGCGCCGTACCACCACCAGCAGCGATCAGGTACCCAACTGGTTCGCCCATCTGGTCAACCTGCGACCGCAGGGTGGCGACGCGCTGATCATGCGTGGCTGGCAGCAGGCGGCGCGGGTCGAAGTGCTGAGCCACCCGCAATTCGCCCTGGCCAAACTCTGGGACAGCGCCATTGGCAGCCTGGCCTGGCTGCTGCTCTGCGGCCTGGTCAGCGCATTGGCCGGTGGCTGGCTGCTGCGCACCCAGTTGCGGCCGCTGGACAACATGGTGCAGCAGGCCGAAGCCATCAGCCGTCGCGAATTCCTCGCCCTGCCCAAGGTGCCCCGTACGCCGGAACTGCGCCGCGTAGTGCTGGCGATGAACCAGATGGTGGACAAGCTGCGCAACCTTTTCGCCGAAGAAGCCGCGCGCAGTGAACGCCTTCGCGAAGAAGCCTATCAGGACAGCCTCACGGGCCTGGCCAACCGTCGGCAGTTCGATATCCGCCTGGCCAACCAACTGGTCCCCAATGACCAGAACGCCGCTGGCTACCTGCTATTGCTGCGGGTCAACGACCTTGGTGGGCTCAACCAGCGCCTCGGTGGCCAGCGTACTGACGCGCTTATCCGCGATGTCGGGGAAATCCTCGAGAACCTGGTGCAACAGCGAGGCAATCCGGAATGGCTGGCCTCGCGCAGCCGGGGCGGCGAATTCGCCCTGCTCTCTCCCGGCGTCACCGGCGAAGACACCGAGCAACTGGCCGCAACACTCGCCGCCCAGCTGGAAAACCTGCATGCGATCGGCGCCAGTGACCGCAGCCCGGTCGCCCTGCTCGGCATCGCCGCCTACCGGCCGGGAGAAGACATCCAGCGCGTCATGGGCCGCGCCGACCAGGCCCTGGCCCAGGCAGCGCAGAGCACGGAACGCCCCTGGGTGCGCCTGGACGATTTCGACGTCGCGCCGGGACAGAGCCTTCACGACTGGCGGGCGTGGATCGACGAGGCGCTGAACAAGGGCAAGCTGCGCCTCTACTTCCAACCCGTGAGCCTGTGCGCCAATACCGCTGAAAGCCTGCACCACAAAGTGCTGGCGCGACTGCTCGACCCTCAGGGTGAAGCGGTGCCCGCAGGTCGTTTCCTGCCCTGGATCGAACGCCTCGGCTGGGCCGCGCGCTTCGACCTGGCGATGCTGGAGCATTGCCTGGCACACCTTCAGCAAACGCAATCGCCCATCGCCCTGAGCCTGTCCGCTGTCAGCCTGCAGCCGGGAGAACACCGCGAACGCCTGCTCGCCTTGCTCAAGGCCCACCCACAACAGGCGACACTGCTCACCCTGGAGCTGGACGAACGCCACCTGCCACCGGCCAACGAACTCGGCCAGGTCTGCCAGGCGATCCGTGAAACCGGCTACAGCGTCGGTCTGCAGCATTTCGGCGGACGCTTCAGCCTGATCGGCAACCTCGCCCACCTGGGCCTGGCTTACCTGAAGATCGACGGCACCTACATCCGCGCCATCGATCAGGAAAGCGACAAGCGCCTGTTCATCGAAGCCCTGTTCCGCGCCACCAACAGCATCGACCTGCCGCTGATAGCGGAGATGGTGGAAACGCAGGGCGAACTGGATGTGCTGCGGGAACTGGGAATCCAGGGCGCCATGGGCCGCCTGATCGGCGCACCGGCTCCATGGCATGAGTGAGTGGGTGTTTCTGTAGGAGCGAGCTTGCTCGCGAAAGATCGCGCTCGGACTGTTCGCGAGCAAGCTCGCTCCTACAAATTCGGCGGCGACCGCTCAATACGGCAATAGCGAATCGTCCGGCACCAGCGCCCCCAGATCCACCACCTGCGAACGGGCGTATGCACGTTGCTGGAGTTTGCGACGCGCGGCTTCGGGCAAGTCGATATAACTCATCACCCCGCGGGTCACCAGCACCTGCACAAGGTCCTCGACCACCCGTACCAGTTCCAGGTCGGAGTGCTGCAAGGACAGCAGATGGTCGTGCAGGCTGCGGCTGGCGAACCAGCTCTGCACTTCCGGATCGTTCGCCGGCATGCTCTGGGTCATGTTGTCGAAGGGTTCGTGCTCCACCCGCAGCACCCGGCCCTTCTCATCACGCTGTACGAAAACCATAGGTCCCTCCCCTGTTCCACTCCAGATTCAGGCCCGCCCCGAGACGGGCCCCGATTACATTCAGGCGTCCACCTTCAGCGAGCCATCATCGAGCATGTGCGAGATCACCGACGCAGCATCCGGCGCCCCATAGGCCGCCATCAGGTTCACGCCTTGCAACACGACGGTCTGGCCGGTGCCGCCTGCGGCTGCGGCAGTGTTGCTGTCCACCGTGATGGTGGTGTTGGCACCGAAGGCCATGGTCAGGTAGTCGTCCAGGCTACCCACATTGCTGTGTTCACCGGTCAGCAGCTGCGACAGGTCCAGCTTGTCCACCCCCGGCGTGAAATCGTTGATGGTGGTGATGCCGGTTTCGCCAGGCAGCCACTTGAAGGTGTCCGCCCCGGCGCCACCACTCAGTTGGTCATTGCCGCCGTTCCCCGCAAGCACGTTGTTGCCGCTGTTCCCGGCTAGCACGTCATCGAAGCGCGAGCCGAGCAGGTTCTCGACATCGATCAGCGTATCCAGGCCACCGCCGCCGGTGTTCTGCTGGCCGGTCAGAGCCAGGTTCACCGCTACACTGGAGGCCGCATTGAAGTACGACGCGGTGTCGGTACCCAAGCCGCCATCGAGGATGTCATTGCCGGCACCTCCAACCAGCACGTCGTTCCCTGCCAGCCCAGTCAGATGGTCATTACCACTCGTACCCTGGATCACATCGTCGCTGGCCGTACCGACGAAGGTTGTACTGGCCTCGAGGTCCACCTGCAGTGCCTGGGTTGGCGAAGTGTCACCGTCGGCATCGCGAACGCCCACCTGGAAGTTCAGGCTGGTATCCAGCGTATTGGCTTCCGCCGTGATGAAGCCCACGTCGGACACCTTGAGCACATCGTTGTCAGTTGCCGACGAGGTGAACGTCACCCGGTCGCTCACATCCGACGCACCACCCGCGCCGATGGTGGAGTTGAAGTTGATGGCGGCCGACGAGCTGATGCCTTCGACACTGGTGAGGATTTGCGCGCCGTAGATCTGCCAGTTTTCGCCCGGAGCATTGAAGTCGCTCTTCTCGATGACGATGGCACCGTCATTGTTGTCCAGCACGATGCCATAGGCCGCCAGCGCCACACTGTTGGCCGTCATGATGTCAGCACTGCTCACCACCAGCGCGCGGGTAGTTTTCGCACCACCGGCACCGACCAGTTTGAGCACCACGACCAGGTCTTCTCCGTTCACCCCATCGAACTTGAGGAACATACCTTCGGCCCGGGCGCTGGGTTCCACACCCAGGTTCCCTTTTGGGTTGCTGGTGTAGAAGTTGAGGTCCAGGACTTCACCCTTGCCCAGCGTGTCCCCGGCCACGCCGTTGTCCGAATTGCTCACGCTGACCCAGGAAGCGGCCTGGCTGAAGAGCTCACCATCGGTGAAGGTCGAGGTGGTGGATGTCCCGGCAAGCAGATTGTTGCTGCCGGTACCGCCGCCAGGTTCGGCATAGCTGGTGTACTGCACGAAGAAGTCGTTATCCAGCTCCACCACCGCGACCGCCGGCTGCGTCGAATCCGGAACCGTGCTGTTGACCTCATAGCCCGTAATGCTCAATGAGGTGCTGGTCTTGAAGATGGTGAACCCCTGGATCGGTTCATCCATCGCGACACTGTAGGTGCCGTTGACCTTGTCGAAAGTCAGCGTGCCATTGGCCTGTTCCAGCGTTCCCGGACTGGCCGGGTTCGGAGCGTAGTTGAAGGTAATGTCGAAGGATGCACTGGTGGCCGACTCGGACACCCAAGTCACTGCGCTGGACGAAATCGCCACGCCCCCAACTGTGCCGCTCAGACTGATGGCTGTGAAGTCCGAGTCAGATGCCGAGAAGGGCCCACTGCCACGGGTGTCTCCACCAGTGCTGTAGACGAACACACCCGAAGCACCGGCTACGCTGTCGCCGTTGGAGAACACCAGATTCGAGGTCTGCAGGATGGCGGGGATGTCGTCCTCCACCTGAATCAGCAGGTCGCCGGCCAACGGCAGGTTGCCGCTGCCGTTGCTGGCCTGCAGCGCCCCCGTCAGGTTGAGAGTCAGTATCTGGTCATCGCCACCTGCGCCGCTGGGATGATCGAGCGCACCCAACAGGGAGAAGGTGTAAACACCATTGCTGGCCACCTGCAACGTGAACACGGTATCGGCACCCGCCTTGGCAACCAAGGTGTCATCCACGCGTGAGTAAGTGATCGCAACACCATCGGACGTCAGCACGGGCATTGCTTGCGGGGTCGCGGCCACGCTGAACTGCGCACCAACCGGAGTGCCGACCAGCAGTTCGCCGAGGTTTCCGGTGACCACCGTGGCCTGGGCGTCACCGTCGGTGATGCCACTGGGCAGCTCATCCTCGTCTACTCGACCGATTACCGGCGAAGCGTCTTCGATCCGCACCGTCAGCGAGGCGCTCGACGGGTCGCCGTCCTTGTCGATGATGTTGTAGGTGAAGCTCTCACTGGTGTCGGCGGCCACGTTCTTCGGTGCGACGTAGGTCCACGCACCCGTGGTGAAATCGAAACTCAGCTTGCCGCCACCGGGTGTGGTGATTGCATTCAGCAGACTGCCGGAAAGCGTACCTCCCGTACTCAGGCTGATCGTACTGGCCCCATTCCAGGTGTAGGTGGTGGCGCCGATCTGGATGGACTGGATACGGCCCGCGCCATCAGCACCGAAGGCATCGTCATCACCGCCACCCACTGCGTTGTCGCTACCCAGCAGGACGTTGCCGGACACCACCCCGCCGACGATCTGGCTGGCCAGGGTTTCGACCAGGTCCTCGAAGGCGCTCACCATGATGGGAGCGCCGGAGCCATCGACGTCCACATCCTGCAGTCGCGGGGTATTGATACCGTTGCCCACACCGATGGTCGTGACGTTGATGCCGTTGTTATCGACGAAGCTGTTCCACTGGGTCGCCACCGCCGAGGTCAGGGATGTGTCGCCCGGACCGGTCTGCTCGTTCGGATTGCCATCACTGATGAAGAAGACCTGGTTGCTCCAGCTCGACAAGGGCGTATAGACCGCCATGGTCTGCTGGATGGCCGCAGTGAAGTCGGTGTTGCCGGAGAACGGACGTGCACCGCCTTCCGCCGGATTCAGGCTGTTCACCAGATTAGTGAAGGCAGTGACATCAGTCACCACCGGGTAGGACGCGGCGGTACCGGAGAACGCCACCAGCTGGATGCGCACATCGCCATCGGTGGTGCCGAACAGCGCCTGCCCGGCATTGCGCACCGCATTCAGCATGGTGTTCAGCTCGGTGTTGTCGATGCTGCCGCTGAAGTCCAGCACGAATACCACGTTGAAGTCCTGGCCACTGCCCTCGGCCACATCGGCGCTGTCGCTCTTACCCTGCGGCGTATCGTCGTCGACCTTGATGTCCAGGGTGCCGTTGGTGGAGTCACCATCCTTGTCGGTGACCTTGTAGGTCAGGGTGAACAGTTGGTCGTTCTCCTCGCCAGCCGGTGCATGCTGTATCGGCGCGAGCTGGGTCACACCATAAGCACCAGTGGAGCTGTTCAGGGTCACCTCGATGACCGTGGTGGTGCCCTGCTTTATCAGCAACGTGGTGCCGGACTTCACATAGGTGAAGCCGTCGGGAGCCCCCATGGTCAGCCACTGAACATCGCCGGCACCATCGGCACCGAAGTCGAACCCGACGCTGCCTGTGGTATTCGCCGAATCCGGGTCGTCGCCGGAGCCATCTGCGATGCCGCCAGGAAGGGCGTCGTCGTCCAGTTGGACCACGACGTTGCTGGACACGGCTGGTGCGTCGTCGCGGAAACTGATGGCGCTGCCAAGATCGAGGGTCGCGCTGTCCTTGTCGCCGTCCCCATCGGTGATGGTGGCGGTCAGGGTAATCAGGTCGGCACTGGACAGGCCAGCCACCTGGTCAGGGCCGCTGTCCGGCGAATGAACGATTGCGCGCTGCTGGTCCAGGGTTACCGTGCCGTCGGCGGCAACGCTCAGGCGGAAGGCGACCTGTCCTCCGCCGCTGACCACGCCGACGATGTCCGAGCCAACCTTGGACAGCAGGATGCTGTTGCCCGTCGCGGTGTCCCGCAGGCCGCTGTCCACGCCAGGCAACTTAACGTCCAGGCTATAGGTGGTGGCGTTGCTGGCGGCCGCACCGTCAGCGCCGAATACCGCCGTGAAGGCCCCGGCGAAGCTGGTGCTGGCATTGAGGTTCAGGACGGTCTCGTCCACCTGCACGCCCAGCGCACCCAGCCCTTCCACGCTGATATCAGGTACATCGTCGACAATGCTGACAGTCAGGATGCCAGTGCCGGTGTTGCCGTTGGCGTCGGTCACCTGGAAGGTGAAGGTCTCGGTGAACTGCAGGTTGTTGCCGTTATCGCCCGGATTGACCTTGGGCGCGGAGAGCAGGCTATAGGTGTACGAGCCGTTGCTGTCGAGCACCAACTGGCCGTACTGCCCGGTGCCCGCCCCGACACCCAGGCTAAAACTGTAGGGCCCGTTGCCGCCACTGCCCACCAGAGTGCCACTGGCAAATTCGTCATTGCTCGACGGCGTGCTGCCAAAGCTCAGAGCGGCTTCACGCACATCCTGATCCGAGGCGGCCTGAACACTACCGACCACTGTGTAGTTGGACACATTGATGGTCAGAGTCGTGGTGCTGAGATCGCCATCGGCATCGACGATGGTGTAGGTGAAGGTATCCACTGCGCCAGCCTGGCCCACCGAGTTGGCATGGCTGGTGTAGGTGTAACTGCCGTCAGCATGCAGCACCAGGGTACCCAGGCCAGTATCGATGGGCACGCCGACACTGCCGGAGGCCGCGGTCGTCGTATCGCCACCGGTACGCACCCCCACTACGCCCGTGGTCGGCGACGGACGCCCATCGGCACCGAACACATCGGCCACCGATCCCAGACCGGCACCACTGACGACGTTGCCATTGACGCTGCCGCCCTCGCTGACCGATGCACTGTCAGCCTTAGCCTTGGACAGATCGTCGACGATCTCGATAGTCGCGGTGGCGGAGGCGCTGGCCAGACCATCGTTCACGCTGACCTGGAAGCCATCCGTCTCCGGACCAGCTGCATCGGTGGTGGCTTCGGTCAGGGTGTAGCTGAAGCTGTAAGTGCCGTTGCTGTAACTGGTGATCTGCACCGTGCCGTGGTCGGTACTGAAGCTCTGACCGACCAGGCTGCTGAAGCTGCTGGTGGTGAGGTCCACGGTCAGGCTGCCGACACTGAGAGTCTTCAGGTTGGCCAGGCCATCGGAGTCGGCGACGGTGAAGCTGCCGGTGGTGATGTTGCTGCCATCCCCGGCGCTGGAACCATCCGGCAGACCTTTCTCATAGACCTTGGCCAGGTCGCCGCCAGCACTGGGCGTGCTGACATCGACCGTCGGGATGTCGTTGCTGCCAGTAATGGTGATGGTCAGCGTCGAGCTGCTCGGGTCTTGGTCGGCGTCCCGCATGGAGTAGGCGTACTGCAGGGTCACCTGCTCGCCCTGGTCGAGACCCTCCACCGCGGCCGAGCCGTTGGCCAGCGCGAAGCTGTAGCTGCCATCGGCATGCAGGGTGACCACGCCATAGGGGGTGTTCACCAGCAGGCTGCCGTTATCCCCAGGTGTGGCACCTACCACGCCGTTCCAGCTGGTGAAGGTCTTCGGCTGGTCGGCACCGCCGACGTCGTTGTCCAGCACATTACCGCTGACACTCGCGGGGCTGCCGTTTTCGGTCAGGCCACGGCTGTCCGGGGTGGCGTTGGGTACGTC
>NZ_SSOF01000025.1:0-4249 GCF_029873115.1 Pseudomonas sp. BN606
TGCTTGAACATCACGTGGCGAATGGCGGTGTAGTCCTCCAACCCATACATGGACATGTCCTTGCCGTAGCCGGAGTGCTTGACGCCGCCGTGGGGCATTTCGCTGACCAGCATGAAATGAGTGTTGACCCAGGTGCAGCCGTACTGCAGGCGCGCGGACAGGCGGTGGGCGCGGCCGACGTCGGCGGTCCAGAGGGAAGAGGCCAGGCCGTAGTCGGAATCGTTGGCCCACTCCAGCACCTGCTCCTCGCTATCGAACTCGGTGACCGAGACCACCGGGCCGAACACTTCGCGGCGGACGATCTCGTCGTCCTGGCGGGCGCCGGCGAGCACGGTGGGCTGGAAGAAGAAACCCGGGCCGTCGACACGCTTGCCGCCGGTGACCACCTGGATGTGCGGCACGGCGGCAGCGCGCTGGACGAAGCCCTCGACGCGCTCCAGGTGCTGCTCGGTGATCAGCGGGCCGAGTTCGGTATTCGGGTCGTCCTGCAGGCCGGTCCGGATGCTGCCGACGGCTTCGCCGAGCTTGGCGACGAACTTCTCGTAGATGCCTTTCTGCGCGTAGATGCGGCAGGCGGCGGTGCAGTCCTGGCCGGCGTTGTAGAAGCCGAAGGTGCGAATGCCTTCCACGGCGGCGTCGATGTCGGCGTCGTCGAAGATGATCACCGGGGCCTTGCCGCCCAGTTCCATGTGCATGCGTTTCACGCTGTCGGCGGTGCCGGCGATGATGCGCGAGCCGGTGGCGACCGAGCCGGTGAGGGAGACCATGCGCACCTTCGGGTGGGTGGTCAGCGGTTCACCGACGCTCGGGCCGCGGCCGAAGACCATGTTCACCACGCCGGCGGGGAAGATCTCGGCGATGTACTCGGCGAGCTTCAGGGCGGTCAGCGGGGTCTGCTCGGAGGGTTTCAGTACCACGGTGTTGCCGGCGGCCAGGGCCGGGCCGAGTTTCCAGGCGGCCATCATCAGCGGGTAGTTCCACGGCGCGATGGAAGCGACCACGCCGACCGGGTCGCGGCGGATCATCGAGGTATGGCCGGGCAGGTACTCACCGGCGGCGGAACCGCTCATGCAGCGGCTGGCGCCGGCGAAGAAGCGGAACACGTCGGCGATGGCCGGCAGTTCGTCGTTCAGCGCGGCGGCGTAGGGCTTGCCGCAGTTCTGCGATTCCAGGCGGGCCAGTTCTTCGGCGTGGGCGTCGATGCGGTCGGCGAGCTTGAGCAGGAGGGTGGAGCGGTCTTTCGGCGAGGTCTGCGACCAGGCCGGGAAGGCGGCGTCGGCGGCGCGCACGGCGGCATCGACCTGGGCCGGGCTGGCCTCGGCGATTTCCACCAGGGCGGTGCCCAGGGACGGGTTGAGCACGGCGAGGCTGGGGCCTTCACCAGCGACGAGCTGGCCGTTGATCAGGAGTTTGGTTTGCATGGTGTAGGTCCTCGTTCGGTTCTAGCCCCTCTCCCCCTGGGAGAGGGGTTGGGGTGAGGGAAAATCGGTGTGGCTCGGACCGCCCTCACGCCCGGCCCCTCTCCCGGAGGGAGAGGGGAGAAAGCGAGGGAGAGGGAGCCGGCCTGAAACTGTTTACTTCCCGCTACCCGCCACGCTCTCGCCACCCTTGGTCAGGTAGTAGGCGGCGAGGATGGGCAGCATGGTCACCAGCATCACCAGCATGGCGACCACGTTGGTGACCGGGACATCACGCGGGCGGCTGAGCTGGTTGAGCAGCCAGATCGGCAGCGTGCGCTCGTGGCCGGCGGTGAAGGTGGTGACGATGATCTCGTCGAACGACAGCGCGAACGCCAGCATGCCGCCCGCCAGCAGGGCCGAGCCCAGGTTCGGCAGGATGATGTGGCGGAAGGTCTGCCAACCGTCGGCACCCAGGTCCATCGAGGCTTCGATGAGGCTATGGGAGGTGCGGCGGAAGCGCGCGATCACGTTGTTGTGGACGATCACCACGCAGAAGGTGGCGTGGCCGATGACGATGGTCAGCAGGCCGGGTTCTATGCCCAACTCCTTGAACGCCGAGAGCAGGGCGATACCGGTGATGATGCCGGGCAGGGCGATCGGCAGGATCAGCATCAGCGAGATGCCTTCCTTGCCGAAGAAGCTGTGGCGATACAGCGCGGCGGCCGCCAAGGTGCCCAGAACCATGGCGATCAGCGTGGCGACGACCGCGACCTGCAGCGACAGCTTGATCGCTTCCACCACGTCGGCGCGGCCGAAGGCGACGCTGAACCAGTGCAGGGTGAAGCCCTGCGGCGGGAAGCTGAAGGCGGCGTCTTCGGTGTTGAAGGCGTACATGAAGATGATCAGGATCGGGATGTGCAGGAATGCCAGCCCGCCCCAGGCGGCCGCTTTCAGGCCCCAGGACGCTTTCTCAGAGTGCATCGAAGGCCCCCAGACGTTTGACGATGGACAGGTAAACGGCGATCAGCACGATCGGCACCAGGGTGAAGGCGGCGGCCATGGGCATGTTGCCGATGGCGCCCTGCTGGGCGTACACCATGCTGCCGATGAAGTAACCGGGCGGGCCCACCAGCTGCGGCACGATGAAGTCGCCCAGGGTCAGGCTGAAAGTGAAGATAGAGCCGGCGGCGATACCCGGAATGGACAGCGGCAGGATCACCTGCATGAAGGTCTGGCGCGGGTGCGCGCCGAGGTCGGCAGAGGCTTGCAGCAGCGACGGCGGCAGGCGCTCCAGGGAGGCCTGGATCGGCAGGATCATGAACGGCAGCCAGATGTACACGAACACCAGGAAGCGCCCCAGGTGCGAGGTGGAGAGGGTGCTGCCACCGACACCGGGCACGCCCAGCAGCAGTTCCAGCACGGGCTGCAGATGCAGCGCCTGGACGAACCACATCACTACGCCGCCCTTGGCCAGCAGCAGGGTCCAGGCGTAGGCCTTGACGATGTAGCTGGCCCACATGGGCATCATCACCGCGATGTAGAAGAACGCCTTGGTCTTGCCCGTGGTGTAGCGCGCCATGTAGTAGGCGATGGGGAAGGCCAGTGCGGCACTGGCGATGGACACGGCGATGGCCATGCTCAGCGTGCGCACGATGATGTCGAAGTTGGCGGCCTGGAACAGTGCGCCAAAGTTGACCAGGGTCAGGTCCGTCGACACCGTCATGGTGAAGTCGTCGAAGGTGTAGAAACCCTGCCAGAGCAGCGTCAGCAGCGAGCCCAGGTAGATAGCGCCGAACCACAGCAGCGGCGGCACCAGCAGCAGCGAGAGGTACAGCGTCGGACGGCGATAGAGCAGGCCCGAGAACCTGCGCATCAAGCCATTGGCGGCGCGCGGCCGCTCGGCGTTGAGGGTCAGTTCCATGTCACGCACCCTCGGTCAGCTGGACCATGGCATCGCGGGCCCAGCGAGCGGTGACCACCTGGCCCTGCTGGTGCAGCGGCGCGGCGTCCTGCCACTGGCTGTTGGCCAGGCTGACGCAGAGGTTCTGGCCGTTATCCAGGCGGATTTCGTAGCGGGTGGCGGCGCCCTGGTACTGGATGTCGTGGAGCAGGCCGCTGATTTCCACCTCGTGGCTGCCGACCTCGCCCTGGGCGAAGCGGATGTGCTCGGGGCGGATGGAGAAAGGTTGCTCTACACCGGAGAGCTGGCGGGCCAGGTCGCCGCGCAGCACGTTGGAGGTGCCGACGAATTCGGCAACGAAAGGCGTGGCCGGCTTCATGTAGAGGTTGCGCGGGGTGTCCACCTGCTCGATGCGGCCCTTGTTGAACACCGCCACGCGGTCGGACATGGACAGCGCCTCGCCCTGGTCGTGGGTGACGAAGATAAAGGTGATGCCGAGCTGGCGCTGCAACTTCTTCAACTCGCTCTGCATCTGCTCGCGCAGCTTCAGGTCCAATGCGCCGAGGGGTTCGTCAAGCAGCAGCACGCGCGGGCGATTGACCAATGCGCGAGCAAGGGCCACGCGCTGGCGCTGGCCGCCGGAAAGCTGCGCGGGCTTGCGGTCGCCGTAGCCGGCCAGGGCGACCATTCCGAGCGCTTCTTCGGCACGTGCCAGGCGCTCGGCGCGAGCTACGCCCTTCACCTTGAGGCCATAGGCGACGTTGTCGCGCACGTTCATGTGCGGGAACAGGGCGTAGTCCTGGAACACGGTGTTCACGTCGCGCTCGTAGGGCGGCAGGCCGGCGGCCTCTTCACCGTGGATGCGAATGGAACCCGAGGTGGGTTGCTCGAAGCCGGCGATCAGGCGCAGGCAGGTGGTCTTGCCCGAGCCCGAGGGGCCGAGCATGGA
>NZ_SSOF01000026.1:0-84521 GCF_029873115.1 Pseudomonas sp. BN606
GAACGTAACAAACCGCACGTCAACGTCGGCACCATTGGTCACGTTGACCATGGCAAGACCACTCTGACTGCTGCTCTGACCAAGGTCTGCTCCGAGACCTGGGGCGGTTCCGCTCGTGCGTTCGACCAGATCGATAACGCGCCGGAAGAGAAGGCTCGTGGTATCACTATCAACACTTCCCACGTTGAATACGATTCCGCCATTCGTCACTACGCTCACGTTGACTGCCCCGGTCACGCTGACTACGTGAAGAACATGATCACCGGTGCTGCGCAGATGGACGGCGCGATCCTGGTTTGCTCGGCTGCTGACGGCCCCATGCCGCAGACTCGTGAGCACATCCTGCTGTCTCGTCAGGTAGGCGTTCCTTACATTGTCGTGTTCCTGAACAAGGCCGACATGGTTGATGACGCCGAGCTGCTGGAGCTGGTCGAGATGGAAGTTCGCGACCTGCTGAACACCTACGACTTCCCGGGTGACGACACTCCGATCGTGGTCGGTTCCGCTCTGATGGCCCTGGAAGGCAAGGACGACAACGAAATCGGCGTTTCCGCCGTTCGTAAGCTGGTAGAGACCCTGGACTCCTACATTCCGGAGCCGGTGCGTGCTATCGATCAGCCGTTCCTGATGCCGATCGAAGACGTGTTCTCCATCTCCGGTCGCGGCACCGTGGTGACCGGTCGTGTTGAGCGCGGTATCGTCAAGGTGGGCGAGGAGATCGAGATCGTCGGTATCCGTCCGACCACCAAGACCACCTGCACTGGTGTTGAAATGTTCCGCAAGCTGCTCGACGAAGGTCGTGCTGGCGAGAACGTTGGCGCCCTGCTGCGCGGCACCAAGCGTGATGACGTAGAGCGTGGTCAGGTTCTGGCCAAGCCGGGCACCATCAAGCCGCACACCAAGTTCGAGTGCGAAGTGTACGTGCTGTCCAAGGAAGAAGGTGGTCGTCACACTCCGTTCTTCAAGGGCTACCGTCCGCAGTTCTACTTCCGTACCACTGACGTGACCGGAAACTGCGAACTGCCGGAAGGTGTTGAGATGGTAATGCCGGGCGACAACATCAAGATGGTTGTCACCCTGATCGCTCCGATCGCCATGGAAGACGGCCTGCGCTTCGCGATCCGCGAAGGCGGTCGTACCGTTGGCGCCGGCGTTGTAGCCAAGATCATCGAGTAATCGAAGATCTCGCTAAGAGGAGAGGGCCCTTCGGGGCCCTTTTCTTTTGTCTGGTCAAAAGTTGACACCCCCTCGGCGCATCCGTACAATCACGCCTCCTTTTAACGGGCGTAGTCCGTCCGTTGGGGAAAGCAGAGATAGAGTCTGAGGTCAAAATGCAAAACCAACAAATCCGTATTCGGTTGAAGGCTTTTGACCATCGCCTGATCGATCAATCCACCCAGGAAATCGTGGAAACCGCGAAACGTACTGGTGCTCAGGTGCGTGGTCCTATTCCTCTGCCTACTCGCAAAGAGCGGTACACCGTTCTGATCTCTCCGCACGTCAACAAAGACGCGCGTGATCAGTACGAAATTCGTACCCACAAGCGTGTTCTGGACATCGTCCAGCCGACGGATAAAACCGTCGATGCGCTGATGAAGCTCGACCTTGCGGCAGGCGTGGAAGTGCAGATCAGCCTCGGCTAATAACCTTCGGGTTTTAGTCGTGTAACGCTCTGAAATGGGCGGCCATAGCGGGTGAAAGCCCCGTACACTCATGAGGTTTACAACATGACTATTGGTGTAGTCGGTCGTAAGTGCGGCATGACCCGCATTTTCACCGAAGAAGGCGTCTCCATTCCGGTTACGGTCATTGAGATCGAGCCGAATCGCGTGACCCAATTCAAAAACGAAGAAAGCGATGGCTATCGCGCCGTGCAGGTAACTGTCGGTGAGCGTCGTGCCTCTCGCGTGACCAAGGCGCAAGCCGGTCACTTCGCCAAGGCAAGCGTGGCTGCTGGTCGCGGTGTTTGGGAATTCCGTCTTGAAGAAGGCGAGTACCAGGCTGGCGATCAACTGACTGCTGAGCTGTTCCAAGCTGGTCAGCTGGTAGATGTTACCGGTCAGTCCAAGGGTAAAGGCTATGCCGGTACCATCAAGCGCTGGAACTTCCGCGGCCAGGACAACACCCACGGTAACTCCGTCTCCCACCGCGCCCCGGGTTCTATTGGCCAGTGCCAGACTCCTGGTCGTGTCTTCAAGGGCAAGAAAATGTCCGGTCACCTCGGTGCTGAGCGTGTAACCGTGCAGTCCCTGGAAGTTGTGCGTGTCGATGCAGAACGCAATCTGCTGCTGGTCAAAGGTGCCGTTCCTGGCGCTACCGGTGGTGATGTCGTTGTGCGTCCGGCAGCCAAGGCTCGTGGTTAAGAGGGGAAGCTGAGATGCAATTGAATGTAAATGGCGCTCAGGCTATCGAAGTCAGCGAGCGTACTTTTGGTGGTGAGTTCAACGAGACCCTGGTTCACCAGGCTGTTGTCGCCTACATGGCCGGTGGCCGTCAGGGCACTCGCGCGCAGAAGACCCGTTCCGAAGTTTCCGGCGGTGGCAAGAAGCCGTGGCGTCAGAAGGGCACTGGTCGTGCTCGTGCTGGCACCATTCGTAGCCCCATCTGGCGCTCCGGTGGTACCACCTTCGCTGCCAAGCCGCAAGATCACTCCCAGAAGCTCAACAAGAAGATGTACCGCGCTGCCATGCGCTCCATCCTCTCTGAGCTCGTTCGCCAAGAGCGCCTGGTTGTGGTTGAAGACTTTGCTGTCGATGCCCCGAAAACCAAAGCTCTGCTGGGCAAGCTGAATGGCCTGGGCCTGACCGACGTGCTGATCGTTTCCGACGCCGTTGATCAGAACCTGTACCTGGCTGCTCGCAACCTGCCGCACGTTGACGTTCGTGATGTTCAGGGTTCCGACCCGGTCAGCCTGATCGCCTACGACAAGGTGCTTATCACCGTGTCCGCCGTGAAGAAATTCGAGGAGCTGCTGGCATGAACCAGGAACGCGTATTCAAGGTGCTGGTTGGTCCGCACGTCTCCGAGAAGGCCACCATGCTGGCTGACAGCAAGGGCCAGTTCGTTTTCAAGGTTGCCACTGATGCAACCAAGCTGGAAATCAAGAAGGCCGTAGAAAGCCTGTTCAGCGTGAAAGTCGCTCGTGTCACCACCCTCGTAGTCAAGGGCAAGACCAAGCGTACCGTTCGCGGTCTGGGCAAGCGT
This sequence comes from Pseudomonas sp. BN606, assembly GCF_029873115.1. Lineage (NCBI taxonomy): Bacteria > Pseudomonadati > Pseudomonadota > Gammaproteobacteria > Pseudomonadales > Pseudomonadaceae > Pseudomonas > Pseudomonas sp. BN606. The sequence continues at coordinate 3,205 of NZ_SSOF01000026.1, forward strand.
AACGACTGGAAAAAAGCGTACATCGCTCTCCAGCCGGGCCAAGATCTCGATTTCGCCAGCAGCGCTGAGTAAAGGGGTGCATCATGGCAATCGTTAAATGCAAACCGACCTCCGCTGGCCGCCGTTTCGTGGTCAAGGTCGTCAATCAGGAGCTGCACAAAGGCGCTCCTTACGCACCGCTGGTCGAGAAAAAATCGAAATCCGGTGGTCGTAACAACAACGGTCGTATCACTACTCGTCACATCGGTGGTGGTCACAAGCAGCACTATCGTTTGGTCGACTTCCGTCGTAACAAGGATGGCATTCCTGCCACCGTTGAGCGCATCGAGTACGATCCGAACCGTACTGCTCACATCGCTCTGCTGAAGTACGCCGATGGCGAGCGTCGCTACATCATCGCGCCGAAAGGCGTGAGCGCTGGCGACCAGCTGATCTCGGGCGTCAATGCACCGATCAAGGCCGGTAATGCCCTGCCGCTGCGCAACATCCCGGTTGGTAGCACCATTCACGGTATCGAACTCAAGCCTGGCAAGGGTGCGCAAATCGCCCGTTCCGCCGGTGCCTCCGTTCAGTTGGTTGCCCGTGAAGGCGCCTACGTAACCCTGCGTCTGCGCTCCGGCGAGATGCGTAAAGTCCTGGCTGAATGCCGTGCGACTCTGGGCGAAGTCTCGAACTCCGAGCATAGCCTGCGTTCGCTGGGTAAAGCCGGTGCCAAGCGCTGGCGTGGTGTTCGCCCGACCGTTCGCGGCGTGGCGATGAACCCGGTAGACCACCCGCATGGTGGTGGTGAAGGTCGTACCTCTGGTGGCCGTCATCCGGTGTCTCCGTGGGGCTTCCCGACCAAGGGTGCGAAGACCCGCGCGAACAAGCGCACCGACAACATGATCGTCCGTCGCCGTAAATAACTGAGGATACGACAGTGCCGCGTTCTCTGAAAAAAGGTCCTTTTATCGATCTTCACCTACTGAAGAAGGTCGAAGTGGCGGTGGAAAAGAACGATCGCAAGCCGGTGAAAACCTGGTCGCGCCGTTCCATCGTTCTGCCGCAAATGGTCGGTCTGACCATCGCTGTACACAACGGTCGTCAACATGTCCCGGTTCTCGTGAACGAAGACATGGTCGGTCACAAACTGGGCGAGTTCGCTGCCACCCGCACCTATCGCGGTCATGCTGCGGACAAGAAAGCCAAGCGTTAAGGGGTAAGGAACGATGGAAGTAGCCGCTAAGCTGTCGGGCGCTCGAATCTCCGCCCAGAAAGCCCGCTTGGTCGCCGACCAGATCCGCGGGAAGAAGGTGGGCGAAGCGCTCAACCTGTTGACTTTCAGCAGTAAGAAAGCCGCTGAAATCATGAAGAAAGTGCTCGAATCGGCCGTGGCCAACGCTGAGCACAACGAAGGCGCAGACGTGGATGACCTCAAGGTTTCCACCGTTTTCGTCAACGAAGGGCGTTCGCTGAAGCGCATCATGCCGCGTGCCAAGGGCCGTGCTGATCGCATCGTCAAGCGGTCTTGCCATATCACTGTCAAGGTTGCGGACAAGTAACGGAGTCGATCAGATGGGTCAGAAAGTACATCCCACTGGCATTCGCCTGGGAATCGTCAAGGAGCACACCTCCGTTTGGTACGCAGATAAGCGCACTTATGCCGACTATCTGTTTGCCGACCTGAAGGTGCGTGAGTACCTCCAAGACAAACTAAAAAGCGCGTCCGTAAGCCGTATCGATATTCATCGTCCGGCTCAAACCGCACGCATCACCATCCACACCGCTCGTCCCGGCATCGTGATCGGCAAGAAAGGTGAGGATGTTGAGAAGCTGCGTCAGGACCTGACCAAGCAAATGGGTGTGCCTGTGCACATCAACATCGAAGAGATCCGCAAGCCGGAGCTCGACGGTATGCTGGTTGCGCAGAGCGTAGCTCAGCAGCTGGAGCGTCGTGTGATGTTCCGTCGCGCCATGAAGCGCGCTGTACAGAACGCCATGCGCATTGGTGCCAAGGGCATCAAGATCCAGGTAAGCGGTCGTCTCGGTGGCGCTGAAATCGCCCGTACCGAATGGTATCGCGAAGGTCGTGTGCCCCTGCACACCCTGCGCGCCGATATCGACTACGCAACCTACGAAGCGCACACCACCTACGGTGTGATCGGTGTGAAGGTTTGGATCTTCAAAGGTGAGGTCATCGGTGGCCGCCAGGAAGAACTGAAGCCCGTAGCGCCCGCTCCTCGTAAAAAAGCTGCTAAGTAAGGGGTACGCCAAATGCTGCAACCAAAGCGTACGAAGTTCCGCAAGCAGATGACCGGCCACAATCGTGGTCTGGCTCAGCGCGGTAGCAAGGTCAGCTTCGGCGAGTTCGCGCTGAAGGCTACTGGCCGTGGTCGTCTCACTGCCCGTCAGATCGAGGCCGCACGTCGTGCCCTCACCCGTCACGTGAAGCGTGGCGGCAAGATCTGGATCCGCGTATTCCCGGACAAGCCCGTTACCAAGAAGCCCCTCGAAGTTCGTATGGGTAAAGGTAAGGGTGGCGTCGAGTACTGGGTAGCCCAGATTCAACCGGGCAAGGTCCTGTACGAGATCGAGGGTGTTTCCGAAGAGCTGGCGCGTGAGGCATTCGCCCTGGCCGCTGCAAAGCTGCCGCTCGCCACCTCCTTTGTTAAGCGGACGGTGATGTGATGAAAGCGAATGAACTTCGTGAAAAATCCGTACAGCAGCTGAACGAGCAACTGCTCGGCCTGCTGCGCGACCAGTTCAATCTGCGCATGCAGAAGGCAACTGGCCAGTTGGGGCAGTCTCACCTGCTCTCGCAAGTGAAGCGCGACATCGCTCGCGTGAAAACTGTGCTCAACCAGCAAGCAGGTAAGTAATCATGGCTGAAGCTCAGAAAACCGTCCGCACGCTGACCGGCCGCGTCGTCAGCGACAAGATGGACAAGACCATCACCGTTCTGATCGAGCGTCGCGTTAAGCACCCGATCTACGGTAAGTACGTGAAGCGCTCGACCAAGCTGCACGCCCACGACGAAACCAACCAGTGCCGTATCGGCGACAAGGTCACCATTCGTGAGACCCGTCCGCTGGCCAAGACCAAGTCCTGGGCCCTGGTGGAAGTCGTCGAACGTGCCGTGGAAGTCTAAGGACTAAGGGTCGGAGAAAGATATGATTCAGACTCAATCCATGCTCGACGTCGCTGATAACAGCGGTGCTCGTCGCGTTATGTGCATCAAGGTCCTTGGTGGTTCGCACCGTCGTTACGCCGGTATCGGCGACATCATCAAAGTGACCGTTAAAGAAGCGATCCCGCGCGGCAAGGTGAAGAAAGGCCAGGTAATGACCGCTGTTGTGGTTCGTACCAAGCATGGCGTTCGTCGCCCTGATGGCTCGATCATCCGCTTCGACGGCAACGCCGCCGTCCTGCTGAACAACAAGCAGGAGCCGATCGGCACCCGTATCTTCGGGCCCGTGACCCGTGAACTGCGTTCCGAGAAGTTCATGAAGATCGTCTCGCTCGCCCCCGAAGTGCTGTAAGGAGAAGCCGTCATGCAAAAGATTCGTCGTGACGACGAGATCATCGTCATCGCCGGCAAGGACAAGGGCAAGCGCGGTAAGGTGCTGAAGGTTCTCGCTGACAGTCGTGTGCTGGTCAGCGGTGTAAACCTGATCAAGCGCCACACCAAGCCGAACCCCATGGCCGGTGTCCAGGGCGGTATCGTCGAGCGAGAGGCGCCCATGCACCTCTCCAACGTAGCCATCTTCAATGCCGAGACCAACAAGGCTGATCGCGTTGGTTTCAAGGTTGAGGAAGGTAAGAAAATTCGTGTCTTCAAGTCGACCCAAAAGCCGGTTGATGCTTGAGCACTGCTAGGTAGAAAACCATGGCACGACTAAAAGAGATTTACCGGAAAGAAATCGCGCCGAAGCTGAAGGAAGAACTTCAGCTCGGCAACGTGATGGAAACTCCGCGCATCACCAAGATCACTCTGAACATGGGTCTGGGCGAAGCTATCGGCGACAAGAAAGTCATCGAAAGCGCTGTTGCTGACCTGGAAAAGATCACCGGCCAGAAAGCCGTCGTGACCTACGCCCGCAAATCCATTGCAGGCTTCAAGGTTCGTGAAGGCTGGCCGATCGGCGTCAAGGTCACCCTGCGCCGCGATCGCATGTACGAGTTTCTGGATCGTCTGCTCTCCATCTCCCTGCCGCGCGTGCGTGACTTCCGCGGCCTGAATGCCAAGTCCTTCGACGGTCGTGGTAACTACAGCATGGGTGTCAAAGAGCAGATCATCTTCCCGGAAATCGATTACGACAAAATCGATGCGTTGCGTGGTCTGGACATCACCCTGACCACCACCGCCCGTACGGATGAAGAAGGTCGTGCTCTGCTGCGCGCCTTCAAATTCCCGTTCCGCAACTGATTGGAGTAGGAACATGGCCAAACAGAGCATGAAGAACCGCGAGCTGAAGCGTCAGCAGACGGTTGCTAAGTTCGCCAAGAAGCGTGCTGAGCTGAAAGCTATCATCGCCAACCCGAACTCCACTGCGGAAGCTCGTTGGGAAGCGCAGGTAGCTCTGCAGAAGCAGCCCCGTGACGCCAGCGCCTCCCGCCTGCGTAACCGCTGCCGCATCACCGGTCGTCCGCACGGCGTTTACCGCAAGTTCGGCCTTGGCCGTAACAAGCTGCGTGAAGCTGCCATGCGCGGTGATGTACCCGGCCTGGTGAAAGCCAGCTGGTAATGATCGTCGGTGGGGCCGGCTTTGGTCGGCCCAGCCCAGGTCATCAGAATCAAGCCCCTTTTGGGGCTTGATTCGTTTCTGGAGTATCTCTAGAATGTCCGGCTCGCCCGGGCCTGGCATTAGTCCGTCCAGTGCTCGCGTGTGACTCTAGCCGCAAGGCTATTTCTTTTTGTATCAGGAGCATCTAGCCCATGAGTATGCAGGACCCGTTAGCGGACATGCTAACTCGTATCCGTAATGCCCAGATGGCTGAAAAGTCTGTCGTAAGCATGCCGTCCTCCAAACTGAAGGTGGCGGTAGCCAGCGTTCTGAAGAACGAGGGTTACATCACGGGATACCAAGTCAGCAGCGACATTAAGCCTCTGCTGTCCATCGAGCTGAAGTATTTCGAAGGCCGTCCGGTCATCGAAGAGCTGAAGCGCGTAAGTCGTCCTGGCCTGCGCCAGTACAAGTCCGTCGATCAGCTGCCGAAAGTACGTGGCGGCCTGGGCGTATCGATCGTATCCACCAACAAGGGTGTGATGACTGATCGTGCTGCTCGCGCTGCTGGTGTTGGTGGCGAAGTGCTTTGCACTGTGTTCTAAGGGGGTTGAAGCATGTCTCGCGTTGCTAAGAACCCCGTCAAGCTGCCCGCTGGCGTTGAAGTCAAGATCGCCGGCCAGCAGCTTTCGGTGAAGGGTGCCAAGGGTGCTCTGGAACTGAAAGTGCACTCGTCTGTGGAAGTACTGCAGGAATCCGGTGAGCTGCGTTTTGCCGCTCGCAATGGCGACCAGCAGAACAAGGCCATGGCGGGCACCACCCGTGCGTTGGTGAACAACATGGTAATCGGCGTTAGCCAGGGCTTCGAGCGCAAGCTCCAGCTGGTGGGCGTTGGTTACAAGGCTCAGGCCAAAGGTCAGACTCTGTCCCTGGCTCTCGGCTTCTCGCATCCGGTGGATTACGAACTGCCGCAAGGCATTACCGCTGAAACCCCCAGCCAGACCGATATCCTGATCAAGGGCATCGACAAGCAGCTGGTCGGTCAAGTGGCCGCTGAGATTCGCGACTTCCGTCCGCCGGAGCCTTACAAAGGCAAGGGTGTACGTTACGCCGACGAAGTCGTCCGTCGTAAAGAAGCTAAGAAGAAGTAGGGCATAGCAAATGAGCGTAAAGAAAGAAACTCGTCTGCGTCGCGCTCGCAAGGCACGCCTGAAAATGCGCGAGCTGGAAGCCGTACGCCTCTGCGTGTACCGCTCCTCCCAGCACATCTACGCCCAGGTCATTTCGGCCGACGGCGCCAAGGTCCTGGCCAGCGCCTCGACCCTGGACAAAGAACTGCGTGACGGCGCCACCGGCAACGTCGACGCGGCCAAGAAGGTTGGTCAGCTGGTTGCCGAGCGCGCGAAAGCCGCTGGCGTCACTCAGGTGGCATTCGATCGTTCTGGCTTCAAGTACCACGGCCGCGTCAAGGCGCTGGCTGATGCTGCTCGTGAAGGCGGGCTGGAGTTCTAAGTTATGGCAAATAACGAGCAAAAGCGCGACGAAGGCTACATCGAGAAGCTGGTTCAGGTTAACCGCGTTGCCAAGACCGTAAAAGGTGGTCGTATCTTCACCTTCACTGCGCTGACCGTAGTTGGTGATGGTAAAGGTCGTGTTGGCTTCGGTCGCGGCAAGTCCCGCGAAGTGCCTGCTGCCATTCAGAAAGCGATGGAAGCTGCACGCCGCAACATGATCCAGGTAGATCTGGATGGCACCACCCTGCAGTACCCGATCAAGTCCGCCCATGGCGCCTCCAAGGTGTTCATGCAGCCGGCTTCCGAAGGTACCGGTATCATCGCCGGCGGCGCCATGCGTGCCGTTCTGGAGGTGGCCGGTGTGCAGAACGTTCTGGCCAAGTGCTACGGCTCCACCAATCCGGTGAACGTGGTTTACGCCACTTTCAAGGGTCTGAAGAACATGCAGTCCCCTGAGTCGGTTGCGGCCAAGCGTGGTAAGAGCGTCGAGGAGATTCTCTAATCATGGCAACTGTCAAAGTAACGCTGATCAAGAGCGTTAACGGCCGTCTGGCTAACCACAAGGCTTGCGTCAAAGGTCTCGGCCTGCGTCGCATTGGTCATTCCGTAGAGGTTCAGGACACTCCTGAGAACCGCGGCATGATCAACAAGGCTTACTACCTTCTGCGCGTCGAGGGTTAATCCATGAAACTGAACGATCTGCGTTCCGCGCCGGGTGCCCGTCGCGAAAAGCACCGTCCGGGCCGTGGCATCGGTAGCGGCCTGGGTAAGACCGGTGGCCGTGGCCACAAGGGTCAGACCTCTCGCTCCGGCGGCACCATTGCTCCGGGCTTCGAGGGCGGTCAGCAGCCGCTGCACCGTCGTCTGCCGAAGTTCGGCTTCGTTTCCCTGAAAGCCATGGATCGCGCTGAAGTGCGCACCTCCGAGCTGGCCAAGGTGGAAGGCGATGTCGTAACTCTGCAGTCGCTGAAGGATGCCAACGTGATTAACCAGAACGTACAGCGTGTGAAAGTCATGCTGTCCGGCGACGTTACTCGCGCGGTCACCCTGAAAGGTATCGCCGCCACCAAAGGTGCGCGTGCGGCTATCGAAGCAGCTGGCGGTAAGTTCGAGGACTAAATGGCTAAGCAAGGTGCTCTCTCCGCGCTCAGCAATGGCGGGTTGTCCGAGCTCTGGGCTCGACTGCGTTTCCTGTTCCTGGCGATCATCGTCTACCGGATCGGCGCGCACATCCCAGTGCCCGGTATCAACCCTGACCGGCTGGCCGAGCTGTTCCGGCAGAACGAGGGGACCATTCTTAGCCTGTTCAACATGTTCTCCGGCGGTGCGCTGGAGCGGATGAGCATTTTCGCGTTGGGGATCATGCCGTACATCTCGGCATCGATCATCATGCAGCTCATGACCGCGATCAGCCCGCAGCTGGAGCAGTTGAAGAAGGAAGGTGAGGCTGGCCGTCGCAAGATCAGCCAGTACACCCGCTACGGCACTGTAGCCCTGGCATTGGTTCAGGCCATCGGCATGTCCGTTGGTCTGGCCAGTCAGGGTGTCGCTTTCTCGTCTGATTTCGGCTTCTACTTCGTGGCTGTCACCACCTTCGTGGCTGGTGCAATGTTCATGATGTGGCTGGGCGAACAGATCACGGAGCGCGGTGTCGGCAACGGTATCTCGATGCTGATTTTTGCTGGCATCGTGGCCGGTCTGCCGAGAGCGATCGGGCAGTCTTTCGAGTCTGCACGTCAGGGCGATATCAACATCTTCGCTCTGGTCGCCATCGGTCTGCTGGCAGTAGCGATCATCGGTTTCGTGGTGTTCATTGAGCGTGGCCAGCGTCGTATCGCTGTGCATTACGCCAAGCGTCAGCAGGGCCGCAAGGTCTTCGCTGCGCAGACCAGCCACCTGCCGTTGAAGGTGAACATGGCGGGCGTTATTCCGGCTATCTTCGCCAGCAGCATCCTGCTGTTCCCGGCCTCTCTGGGTGCCTGGTTCGGTCAGTCCGAAAGCATGGGCTGGCTGCAGGATGTCTCGCAGTCTATCGCTCCTGGTCAGCCGTTGAACATTCTGCTGTTTAGTGCAGGGATCGTCTTCTTCTGCTTCTTCTACACAGCTTTGATGTTCAATCCGAAAGACGTGGCGGAGAACCTGAAGAAGTCCGGTGCCTTTATTCCGGGTATCCGTCCGGGTGAGCAGTCGGCGCGCTATATCGATGGCGTACTGACCCGCTTGACCATGTTCGGTGCTCTGTACATGACGGCTGTTTGTCTGCTGCCCCAGTTCCTGGTGGTTGCAGCGAATGTACCGTTCTACCTTGGCGGGACCTCGTTGCTGATCGTGGTAGTGGTTGTTATGGACTTTATGGCCCAAGTACAATCCCACCTCGTTTCGCACCAGTACGAATCCCTGATGAAGAAAGCCAACCTGAAGGGCTACGGCAGCGGCATGCTCCGCTGACCCAGTTCCGTAAGGTTCTAGGAGTTACTGATGAAAGTTCGTGCATCGGTGAAAAAGCTGTGCCGCAACTGCAAGATCGTTCGTCGCGACGGTGTCGTTCGCGTGATCTGCAGCGCGGAACCGCGTCACAAGCAGCGCCAAGGCTGAGTGTGATTCACGCGTTATGAACCCGGCAGCTAGTGCGCTGCCGGGTTGATTATTCGTTTCTACAGCGCTAATATCTCGCGCCCTTTTCTTGGCTTCCGGGGCGTAGGTAGCTGTCAACTGGAGTTTCACTGAATGGCCCGTATTGCAGGCGTCAACATTCCAGATAACAAGCACACTGTTATCTCGCTGACCTACATCTACGGTGTTGGTCGCACCACTGCGCAGAGCATCTGCGCTACCACCGGTGTTAATCCGGCGGCAAAGATCAAGGATCTCTCTGACGAGCAGATCGAACAGCTGCGTGGCGAAGTCGCGAAGCTCACCACTGAAGGTGACCTGCGTCGCGAAATCAACATGAACATCAAGCGTCTGATGGACCTGGGCTGCTACCGCGGTCTGCGTCATCGTCGCGGTCTGCCTGTTCATGGCCAGCGCACCAAGACCAACGCGCGTACCCGTAAGGGCCCGCGTAAGCCGATCCGCAAGTAATTGCGCCCGCGAATCGACAGGAATTAAGTCATGGCTAAGCCTGCTGCTCGTCCTCGTAAGAAAGTCAAAAAGACAGTTGTGGATGGGATCGCCCATATCCACGCTTCTTTCAACAACACCATCGTGACCATCACCGACCGTCAAGGTAACGCTCTTTCCTGGGCTACCTCCGGTGGTTCGGGTTTCCGCGGTTCCCGTAAGAGCACCCCGTTCGCTGCCCAGGTTGCAGCCGAGCGCGCTGGTCAAGCCGCTCTGGAATACGGCCTGAAGAACCTCGACGTGAACGTCAAGGGCCCGGGTCCGGGTCGCGAATCCGCTGTGCGTGCTCTGAACGCCTGCGGCTACAAGATCGCCAGCATCACCGACGTGACGCCTATCCCGCACAACGGGTGCCGTCCGCCGAAGAAGCGTCGCGTGTAATAGGAGACAGTGAGAAATGGCTCGTTACATTGGTCCCAAGTGCAAACTGTCCCGTCGTGAAGGTACCGACCTCTTCCTGAAGAGTGGTGCTCGCGCGCTCGAATCCAAGTGCAACATCGAATCCGCTCCTGGTCAGCACGGCGCCCGTCGCGGCCGCCTGTCCGACTACGGCACCCAGCTGCGTGAAAAGCAGAAAGTGCGCCGTATCTACGGTGTTCTGGAGCGTCAGTTCGGCAACTACTACAAAGAAGCTGCTGCTCGCAAGGGCGCTACCGGCGAAAACCTGCTGCAACTCCTTGAGTGCCGTCTGGACAACGTCGTGTACCGCATGGGCTTCGGCGCTACTCGCTCCGAGTCCCGTCAGCTGGTTTCCCACAAGGCCATCAGCGTCAACGGTCAGACTGTGAACGTTCCGTCCTACCAGATCAAAGCTGGTGACGTGGTTGCCGTTCGCGAGAAGTCGAAGAACCAACTGCGTATTGCCCAAGCCCTCGAACTGTGCGGTCAGCGTGGCCGTGTGGAGTGGGTTGAAGTTGACGCAGAGAAAAAGTCCGGCGTGTTCAAGAGTGTGCCGGCTCGCAGCGATCTGTCCGCCGACATCAACGAAAACCTGATTGTCGAGCTCTACTCCAAGTAAGGGCTAGAAAATAGGTGCATCCATGCAGAGTTCGGTAAATGAGTTCCTGACCCCCCGCCACATTGATGTGCAGGTGGTTAGTCCGACCCGCGCCAAGATCACGCTCGAGCCTCTCGAGCGTGGTTTCGGCCATACCCTGGGCAACGCGCTGCGTCGCATCCTGTTGTCCTCCATGCCTGGCTGTGCAGTAGTCGAGGCCGAGATCGATGGCGTACTCCACGAGTACAGCGCCATCGAGGGTGTTCAGGAAGATGTCATCGAGATCCTCCTGAACCTCAAAGGCCTGGCTATCAAGCTGCACGGCCGTGACGAAGTAACGCTGAACCTCTCGAAGAAAGGTTCGGGCGTGGTCACTGCTGCCGATATTCAGCTGGATCATGATGTCGAAATCGTCAACGGCGACCACGTGATCGCCAACCTGGCGGACAACGGCGTCCTGAACATGAAGCTCAAGGTGTCTCGCGGTCGTGGCTATGAGCCCGCCGATGCGCGCCAGAGCGACGAAGACGAGAGCCGCAGCATTGGTCGTCTGCAGCTCGACGCCTCGTTCAGTCCCGTCCGTCGTGTTGCCTACGTGGTTGAAAACGCCCGTGTGGAGCAGCGCACCAACCTGGACAAGCTGGTCATCGATCTGGAAACCAACGGCACCCTGGACCCTGAAGAGGCCATCCGTCGTGCCGCTACCATCCTGCAACACCAACTGGCTGCGTTCGTCGACCTGAAGGGCGACAGCGAGCCGGTAGTAGTTGAGCAGGAAGACGAGATCGACCCGATCCTCCTTCGTCCGGTTGATGACCTCGAGCTGACCGTACGTTCGGCCAACTGCCTCAAGGCGGAGAACATCTACTACATCGGTGACCTGATTCAGCGCACCGAAGTAGAGCTGTTGAAGACTCCGAACCTGGGCAAGAAGTCCCTGACCGAGATCAAGGACGTCCTGGCCTCCCGTGGTCTGTCCCTCGGCATGCGCCTCGACAACTGGCCGCCGGCAAGTCTCAAGAAGGACGACAAGGCGACTGCCTGATCGTCGTAATCACCGAACGTAGAAGTTTGGTAAGGAATTGAACCATGCGTCATCGTAAAAGTGGCCGTCACCTCAGCCGCACCAGCGCACACCGCAAGGCCATGTTCCAGAACATGGCGGTGTCGCTGTTCGAGCACGAACTGATCAAAACCACCCTGCCTAAAGCCAAGGAACTGCGCCGCGTTGCCGAGCCGCTGATCACCCTGGCCAAGGAAGACAGCGTTGCCAACCGTCGTCTGGCTTTCGACCGTACCCGTTCGAAGTCCGCTGTAGGCAAACTGTTCAACGATCTGGGCAAGCGCTACGCCAACCGTCAGGGCGGCTACCTGCGTATCCTGAAGTGCGGTTTCCGCGCTGGCGACAATGCTCCCATGGCTTACGTCGAGCTGGTTGACCGTCCGGTCGCTGGTGAAGTCGAAGCTGCTGCCGAGTAAGTCGGTCGTTGCATGAAAAACCGGGCCTAGTGCCCGGTTTTTTTATGTCTGAAATTTAACCTGTGTCTACCGATTCGGTTCTTTTAACAATTCGACTGCGGTGTGACGGGTAGATCGACACTCCTTTTTCGCCCAGCGAAGGAAATGAAACAGATCATGTGGGTGAGGCTTAAAGAGCCAGGAAACCAGCCTTGTGCGCTGTTCCACTTGTGCGAGTAGGGCAGATACACAGGGCATTTTCGACATCACCGGGGTTATGACGTGTGTTCCGCGGTTCATTGCTGACCTGCACTGGGCGCACTTCGATCAGTGCTTCCGCATTTCGGCAATGCCGTTCGCTCTGGGCTGGATTCGCGCAGGTACATTGCCCCCCCACAAAAAAGGCCGGACATCGCTGCCCGGCCCTTTTCTTTACAGACCGTTGGATCAGGCGCGATCACGCTCCAGCAAGGGCTTGAGGAACCGCCCGGTGTGGGACTGCGCCATGTCTGCGACCTCTTCCGGGGTGCCGGTGGCGATGATCTGGCCACCCTTGGAGCCGCCTTCGGGTCCGAGGTCCACGAGCCAGTCAGCGGTCTTGATCACGTCGAGGTTGTGCTCGATCACTACCACCGTATTGCCGTGATCGCGCAGGCGATGCAGCACGTCAAGTAATTGCTGGATGTCGGCAAAGTGCAGGCCGGTGGTAGGTTCGTCGAGGATGTACAACGTCTTCCCTGTGTCGCGCTTGGAGAGCTCGCGAGACAGCTTCACCCGCTGCGCCTCCCCGCCGGAAAGTGTGGTCGCTGATTGACCCAGGCGGACGTACGACAGGCCGACGTCCATCAGGGTTTGTAGCTTGCGGGCAATGGCCGGTACCGCATCGAAGAACTCGCGGGCCTCTTCGATGGTCATCTCCAGCACTTCATGGATGCTCTTGCCCTTGTAGCGGATTTCCAGGGTCTCGCGGTTGTAGCGCTTGCCTTTGCACACATCGCAGGGCACGTAGATGTCCGGCAGGAAGTGCATTTCCACCTTGATCACGCCATCGCCCTGGCAGGCCTCGCAGCGGCCACCTTTGACGTTGAAGGAGAAACGCCCCGGGCCGTAGCCACGGGAGCGGGACTCCGGCACGCCGGAAAACAGTTCACGGATTGGCGTGAACAGGCCGGTGTAGGTCGCCGGGTTGGAACGGGGAGTACGACCGATTGGGCTCTGGTCGATGTCCACTACTTTGTCCAGGTGCTGGAGGCCATCGAAGCTCTCGTGGGCGGATGCCTCAAGGGAGGTGGCGCCGTTGAGTGCAGTGGCGGTGATCGGGAACAGCGTGTTGTTGATCAGGGTCGACTTGCCCGAGCCGGATACGCCGGTAACGCAGGTCAGCAAGCCCACTGGAATCTCCAGGTTCACCTGCTGCAGGTTGTTGCCGCTGGCACCCTTGAGCTTGAGGGACTTTTTCTTGTCGCGCGGGGTACGCTCGGCCGGCACTTGGATCTTCACGCGGCCGGACAGGTACTTGCCTGTAAGCGAGTTTGGATGAGCCATGACCTCGTCCGGTGTTCCTTCGGCGACGATCTGGCCGCCATGCACGCCGGCACCCGGGCCGATGTCCACGACATAGTCGGCGAGGCGGATAGCATCCTCATCGTGCTCGACCACTATTACCGTGTTGCCCAGGTTGCGCAGGTGGGTGAGGGTCGCCAGCAGGCGTTCGTTGTCGCGTTGGTGCAGACCGATGGAGGGCTCGTCGAGGATGTACATCACCCCCACCAGGCCGGCGCCGATCTGGCTGGCCAGGCGAATGCGCTGCGCTTCGCCCCCGGACAGGGTATCGGCGCTACGGTCCAGGGTCAGGTAGTCGAGGCCGACGTTGACGAGGAACTGCAGGCGCTCGCGGATCTCCTTGAGGATCTTCTCGGCGATCTCGCCGCGCCTGCCGGTGAGGCTGAGCCCGCCGAAGTAGTCCGCTGCATCGCCCACCGGCAGGCCGGTTACCGCAGGCAGTGTCTTGTCACCGACCCATACATGGCGCGCTTCACGGCGCAGACGGGTACCTCGGCAGTCGGGGCAGGGCTGGGTGCTGAGGAACTTTGCCAGCTCTTCGCGCACGGTTGCCGATTCGGTCTCGCGGTAGCGGCGTTCAAGGTTGGGGATGATCCCCTCGAAGGGGTGCGAGCGCTTGACGATGTCGCCGCGATCGTTGAGGTAGCGGAAGTCCACATCCTCGCGGCCGCTGCCGAACAGGATCACCTTCTGGTGTTCGGCGGACAGCTCGTCGAAGGGTTTCTCCAGGCTGAAACCGTAGTGCGAGGCCAGCGAGCCAAGCATCTGGAAGTAGTAGACGTTACGCCTGTCCCATCCGCGAATCGCGCCTTCGGCGAGGGTCAGCTCGCCGTTGACCAGGCGCTTGGCGTCGAAGAACTGCTTGACCCCAAGGCCATCGCAGGTGGGGCAGGCGCCGGCCGGGTTGTTGAAGGAAAACAGCTTGGGTTCCAGCTCGCTGATGGAGTGGCCGCAATGGGGGCAGGCGAAGCGGGCCGAGAAGATGTTCTCGTCTCCTTCTTCGTCGTCCATTGGTGCCACCAGGGCGATGCCGTCGGCGAGGTTGATTGCGGTCTCGAACGATTCGGCGAGACGTTGCTGCAGATCGCCGCGGACCTTGAAACGGTCCACTACCACGTCGACAGAGTGCTTCTTCTGCTTGTCCAGCTTGGGCAGCTCGTCAAGCTCGTAGAGCTTGCCGTCCACGCGTGCACGGACGAAGCCCTGGGCGCGCAATTCCTCAAACACCGCCAGGTGCTCACCCTTGCGTTCGCGGATCACCGGCGCCAGCAGCATCAGCTTGCGGCCCTCGGGCAGGGCCAGCACCTGGTCGACCATCTGGCTGACAGTCTGGGCTTCCAGTGGCACATCGTGATCCGGACACCGCGGCATACCTACGCGGGCGTATAGCAGGCGCAGGTAGTCGTAGATCTCGGTGATGGTGCCGACAGTGGACCGCGGGTTGTGGGAGGTGGACTTCTGCTCGATGGAAATTGCCGGCGAAAGGCCTTCGATGGTGTCTACATCGGGCTTTTCCATCATCGACAGGAACTGCCGGGCGTATGCCGACAGAGACTCTACATAGCGGCGCTGGCCCTCTGCATAGAGTGTGTCGAAAGCCAGCGACGATTTGCCGGAGCCGGACAGGCCGGTAATCACGATCAGCTTGTCGCGGGGCAGGGTGAGGTCGACGTTCTTCAGGTTATGGGTACGTGCCCCACGGATCAGGATCTTGTCCACAACGGCCTCACTTGGCGGTCGGAAACCGCCGATTATACGGCCCGCCAAGGCGACGCGGCAAAGCGTCACGGCTGTCACGGAAACGGCCGGGACTGCTAGAATGCGCGGCATTTTTCGGGCTCCGGCAACAGCCGGGCACCCAGGAATGGGTGACCAGCCAGACAGGGGCGCATGACGCAGGCCCCGATCGTTCTCCCTTGAGGCACCTATGCACGATTCCCACTCTGAACGCATGAGCGGCAGCGAAACGCGCGCGGCCAGCAGCCTGGCCCTGGTGTTCGCTTTCCGTATGCTCGGCATGTTCATGGTATTGCCAGTGCTGGCCACCTACGGCCAGGACCTCGCCGGCGCCACCCCGGCCCTGATCGGCCTTGCAATTGGCGCCTATGGCCTGACCCAGGCCATTCTGCAGATACCCTTCGGCATCGTTTCCGACCGCATTGGCCGCCTGCCGGTGATCTACATCGGCCTGCTGATATTCGCCGCCGGCGCCGTTCTGGCGGCCAACGCCGACTCCATCTGGGGCGTGATTGCAGGGCGTGTTTTGCAGGGCGCCGGGGCCATTTCCGCGGCTGTCATGGCGTTGCTGTCCGACCTCACCCGCGAGCAGCACCGCACCAAGGCCATGGCCATGATCGGCATGAGCATCGGCGTGTCCTTCGCCGTGGCGATGGTGGTCGGCCCGCTGCTGACCCGTGCTTTTGGCCTCTCCGGGCTGTTCTGGGCAACCGCTATCATGGCACTGCTCGGAATCGTGATCATCGCCACCATGGTGCCGCGCGCGGCCCACCCGCTGCAGCATCGTGAGTCCGGTGTAGCGCGCCAGGCGCTGCTTCCGACCTTGAAACACCCAGACCTGCTTCGCCTGGACTTCGGCATTCTCGCCCTGCACGCCGTCCTCATGGCCAGCTTCGTCGCCCTGCCGCTGGCATTGGTGGAAAAGGCCGGACTGCCCAGGGAAGAACACTGGTGGGTCTACCTCACCGCGCTATTGGTGGGCTTCTTCGGCATGGTCCCCTTCATCATCTACGGCGAGAAAAAGCGTCAGATGAAACGTGTGCTGGTGGGGGCCGTTGCGGTGCTGTGTGTCTGCGAACTGTTCTTCTGGCAGTTCGGCGAGAGCCTTCGTGCGCTGGTATTTGGCACCATCGTATTCTTCACCGCCTTCAACTTGCTGGAAGCCTCGCTGCCCTCGCTAATCAGCAAGGTCGCCCCGGCCGGCGGCAAGGGCACGGCAATGGGCGTCTACTCCACCAGCCAGTTCCTCGGCGCAGCCGTAGGCGGCATCCTCGGTGGCTGGCTGTTCCAGCATGGCGGGCTGTCTACGGTATTCGTCGGCTGTGCGGTGGTCTGTGCGATTTGGTTGGCCATTGCTGTTACTATGCGTGAACCTCCGTACGTAACCAGCCTGCGCATGCCGCTCAGTGCAGCGGCTGTTGCCGATACCGGGCTGGTTGCGCGTTTGCTGGCTCTGCCCGGAGTGGCAGATGCCGTCGTGGTGGCCGATGAGGCGGCCATCTACATAAAAGTGGATACTGAAAAACTGGACCGCACGTCCCTGGAGCGCCTGATCGAGTCGGCCCCGGAACGTGCTGAAGCCTAGGAGAACGTCATGGCCCGTGGGGTTAACAAAGTCATTCTGGTTGGTAACGTCGGTGGTGATCCGGAGACCCGCTACCTGCCCAACGGCAACGCGGTGACCAACGTCACCCTGGCCACCAGCGAGTCCTGGAAGGACAAGCAAACCGGCCAGCAGCAGGAACGTACCGAGTGGCACCGCGTGGTGTTCTTCGGCCGTCTCGCCGAGATCGCTGGCGAGTACCTGCGCAAGGGTTCGCAAGTCTACGTCGAAGGTTCCCTGCGTACCCGCGAGTGGGAAAAAGACGGCGTGAAGCGTTACACCACCGAAATCGTGGTCGACATCAACGGCCAGATGCAGCTGCTCGGCGGCCGTCCTGGCAGCGAAGGCGACGCACCGCGTGCTCCGCGCCCGCAGCGCGAGCCGCAGCAGTCTGCTCCGCAGCAGCGTCCGGCTCCGCAGCCAGCCGCCCAACCGGCTCCGGACTACGACAGCTTCGACGACGACATCCCGTTCTGAGTCGAATCGCGCAAGCGAACAAACAAAGGCGCAGCCCTCGGGCTGCGCCTTTGTCGTTTCTGGCGTCGATACGGGAAGGGCGGATGAGTGTCATCGTACAACTCGCTGGGATATGATGGTCGCTCAGTTTTCGCCGAGATCGTATTTCGATATGGACAACCCAAGCGCCCAGCAACGTCCTCGCCGCAAGCATCGCAGCCTGGCCCAGGAGTTGGTGAGCGAGCTCTCCCAGCAAATCCAGGATGGCGTGATCAAACGGGGTGAAAAGCTGCCCACCGAGTCGGCCATCATGGAGGCACAGGGCGTTAGTCGTACCGTGGTTCGCGAGGCCATCTCGCGCCTGCAGGCCGCCGGGCTGGTAGAAACCCGTCACGGCATCGGTACCTTCGTGCTGGATACCCCGAGCCCCAGCGGCTTCCGCATTGATCCGGCGACCATCGTCACTCTGCGCGACGTCATGGCCATACTCGAACTGCGTATCAGCCTTGAGGTGGAGTCCGCCGGCCTTGCCGCGCAGCGTCGTAGTCCGGAGCAACTGGTGGCCATGCGCGAGGCGCTGGACAGCTTCCTCAAAGCTGCCCACGGCACCGACGCGGTGGCCTCCGACTTCCAGTTCCACCTGCAGATCGCCCAGGCTACGGGCAACCGATACTTCACCGACATCATGACCCACCTGGGGACAAGCATCATTCCTCGGACGCGCCTCAACTCCGCACGCATCGCGCATGACGATCGCGAGCACTACCTTGCGCGCCTGAGCCGCGAGCACGAAGACATCTACGAGGCAATTGCCCGCCAGGACAGCGATGCCGCTCGCGCGGCCATGCGCCTGCACCTGACCAACAGCCGTGAGCGGCTGCGTCAGGCCCACGAAGAAGCCGAGAAGCGGAGGGAGGCCTGAGGGGCTAGCCGCATGGAAACAGGGCCGCTATGTGCGGCCCTTTTTGTTTCCGGCGTGAGGGGGTGAAAAATTCTCTCTTTGGGAGTTGTCCTACAAGATCTGCTGTTATATGTTGTCGTACAACATGGTTGCCTGACGGCCAACAAGGTCGACCTGACCTGGTCGCAAACAAGGTCGATCGATAGCTGCTCGTGCCATTTCCGGTCTATCCAGGGTCAAGCTGTATTGTGCTGTCTAAAGCCTTAAATGGATTTTTTGCGGGCAGGGTAGGCCGGTGCCGGGAAAACGGGCGATGAACGCACGGAAGGATGAACGGCAATTGATAGCAATTTTAGTTGTACGATAACGTATCTCTTAAGCCGAATCACCGGCTTAACTCAAACCGCTTCGCAGGGTGCTCGAATAATGAATCCACAAGAACTCAAGTCCATCCTCTCCTCCGGGCTGCTGTCCTTCCCCGTCACCGACTTCGATGCCGCCGGTAACTTCAACGCTGCAAGCTATGTCCGTCGCCTGGAATGGCTGGCTCCCTACGGCGCCTCGGCGCTCTTCGCCGCGGGCGGTACTGGTGAATTCTTCTCCCTGGCGCCGGACGAGTACTCCGCTGTCATCAAGACTGCCGTCGATACCTGCGCCGGCAGCGTGCCGATTCTCGCCGGTGTTGGCGGCCCGACTCGCCTGGCTATCCAGTACGCCCAGGAGGCCGAGCGTCTTGGCGCCAAGGGTCTGCTGCTTCTGCCTCACTACCTGACCGAAGCCAGCCAGGAAGGCGTGGCCGCCCATGTCGAGCAGGTCTGCAAATCGGTGAACATCGGCGTGGTGGTCTACAACCGCAATGTCTGCCGCCTGACCCCGGCGCTGCTGGAGCAGCTGGCCGAGCGCTGCCCGAATCTGATCGGCTACAAGGACGGCCTGGGCGATATCGAGCTGATGGTCGCCATTCGCCGCCGTCTCGGGGATCGCTTCAGCTACCTGGGAGGCCTGCCTACCGCCGAGGTCTACGCCGCCGCCTACAAGGCGCTGGGCGTGCCGGTCTACTCCTCTGCCGTGTTCAACTTCATCCCGAAGACCGCAATGGACTTCTATAACGCCATCGCTCGCGACGACCACGAAACCGTGGGCAAGCTGATCGACGACTTCTTCCTGCCCTACCTGGAAATCCGCAATCGCCGCGCTGGCTATGCCGTCAGCATCGTCAAGGCTGGCGCGCGTATCGCTGGCTATGACGCAGGCCCGGTCCGCGCTCCGCTGACCGACCTGTTGCCCGACGAGTACGAGCGCCTTGCCGCGCTGATCGACGCCCAGGGCGCGCAGTGACCTGTAACCAGGAGAAGTCTCGTGACTGAGAAACGCTTCGACAACTACATAGGCGGGGAGTGGGTGGCCGGCAGCGGCTACTCGCGCAACATCAACCCCTCCGACCTTGCCGACTGCCTGGGCGAGTACGCCAAGGCCGATGCCGCCCAGGTGGCCCAGGCCATCGAGGCGGCCCGCGTTGCCTTCCCGTCCTGGTCGGTATCCGGCATCCAGGCTCGTTCCGATGCACTCGACAAGGTGGGCAGCGAGATCCTCGCCCGCCGCGAGGAGCTGGGCACCCTGCTGGCGCGGGAAGAGGGCAAGACCCTGCCCGAGGCCATCGGCGAGGTGACTCGCGCCGGCAATATCTTCAAGTTCTTCGCGGGTGAATGCCTGCGCCTGGCCGGTGAAATCGTCCCGTCGGTACGCCCTGGCGTGGCAGTGGAAGTTACCCGCGAACCGCTGGGGGTGATCGGCCTGATCACCCCCTGGAACTTCCCCATCGCCATCCCGGCCTGGAAGATCGCGCCTGCGCTGGCCTACGGGAACTGCGTGGTGTTCAAACCGGCTGACCTGGTGCCGGGCAGTGCCTGGGCCCTGGCCGAGATCATTTCCCGCGCGGGCTTCCCCGCCGGCGTGTTCAACCTGGTGATGGGCAGCGGTCGCGTGGTCGGCGAAGCCATGGTCAACGACAAGCGCGTCGATGGCATCAGCTTCACCGGCTCGGTAGGTGTCGGTCGCAGCATCGCCGCTGCCTGCGTTGCACGTGGTGCCAAGGTGCAGCTGGAGATGGGCGGCAAGAACCCGCAGGTGATCCTCGACGACGCCGATCTCAAACTCGCCGTCGAACTCGCCGTGCAGAGCGCTTTCTACTCCACTGGCCAGCGCTGCACCGCCAGCAGCCGCCTGATTGTCACCGCCGGCATCCACGACCGCTTCGTCGAGGCGATGGCCGAACGCATGCGTGCCATCCGGGTCGGCCATGCCCTGCACAGTGGCATCGATGTCGGTCCGGTTGTGTCCCAGGCGCAGCTGGAACAAGACCTGAGCTACATCGACATCGGCCGCGCCGAAGGTGCCCGCCTGGTGGCTGGTGGCGAGCGGGTGCGCTGCGAGACCGAGGGCTACTTCATGGCTCCGGCGCTGTTCGCCGACAGTGAGGCGGGCATGCGCATCAGCCGCGAGGAAATCTTTGGCCCGGTGGCCAACGTGATCCGCGTGGCCAGTTATGAAGAGGCGCTGGCGCTGGCCAACGACACCGAGTTCGGCCTGTCTGCCGGTATCGCCACTACTTCGCTCAAGTACGCCAATCACTTCAAGCGCCACGCCCAGGCCGGGATGGTCATGGTCAACCTGCCCACTGCCGGGGTGGATTACCACGTGCCATTCGGTGGCCGCAAAGGTTCGTCCTACGGCCCGCGCGAGCAGGGCCGCTACGCCCAGGAGTTCTACACCACGGTGAAAACCAGCTACATCGGAGGCTGATCAACGCATCAGGCACCCGCGGGGGCATGGCTTGCCCCCGTGCTCCATCAGGGACTACCGGTACAACAACAAGCACAGGTAGGAAATGCTCGTGAAGATCAAACGAGTCAGAGTCACCCCCATCGCCTTCCGCGATGCGCCGCTGCTCAATGCCAGCGGCATCCACGAACCCTTCGCGCTGCGCTCGATCATCGAAGTGGAGAGCGACAACGGCTACATCGGCCTCGGCGAGAGCTATGGCGACGCGCCGGTCCTGGCGGTACTGCAGGCCATGCAGGACAGCCTGGCCGGGCTGGACGCCTTCGACCTCAACGGTCTGCGTGCTCGCGTCATTCAGACGGTGGCCCGCCTCGGTCCGGCCGAAGCCGGCGCCGAACTGGCGCCCGGCTCCCACCCCAGCAAGCAGGTGGCCAACGCCTATTCAGCCTTCGAGGTCGCCTTCCTCGATCTGCAGGCGCGCTCGCTGAACATGCCCCTGGTAGATCTGCTGGGGGGCGCCATTCGCACTGAAGTGCCCTTCAGCGCATACCTCTTCTTCAAGTACGCAAAGCACATCGACGCCCCCTATGCGCCGGATTCCTGGGGCGAAGCCCTCAGCGAGGAGCAGATCGTCGCCCAGGCCGCTCGGATGATCGAGGCCCACGGCTTCCAGAGCATCAAACTGAAGGCCGGTGCCTTGCAGCCCGAGCACGAAGTGGCGTGCATCAAGGCACTGAAGAAGGCCTTCCCCGACCACCCGCTGCGCATTGATCCCAACGGCAACTGGTCGCTGGAAACGGCGCTGCGCATGGCCGAGCTGCTGGGCGATGACCTGCAGTACTACGAAGACCCGACCCCCGGCCTCGATGGCATGGCCGAACTGCACGAACGGACCGGCATGCAACTAGCCACCAACATGGTGGTCACCGACTTCGAGGAGTTCCGTCGCAGCGTCGCCTTGAACAGCGTGCAGATCGTTCTGGCCGACCACCACTACTGGGGTGGCCTGCGCGATACCCAGGTGCTGGCGCGGATGTGCGACACCTTTGGTCTCGGCCTGTCGATGCATTCCAACTCGCACCTGGGCATCAGCCTGATGGCCATGACCCACGTCGCGGCGTCCGTCCCCAACCTCACCTATGCCTGTGATACGCACTACCCGTGGCAGGAGGAGGACGAGGAGGTCATCAAGGGCGGCAAGCTGCCGATCCAGGACGGTTGCGTACGCATCACCCGGGCGCCGGGCCTGGGCGTGGAACTGGATCAGGATCAGCTGGCCAAGCTCCACGAACAGTACCTTTCCATCGATATACGAAGTCGCGACGACGCGCGGCAGATGCGCAAATACGACCCGGCTTGGAAAATACGCAAGCCGAGGTTCTGACCCCGTCCGCTGCCTGCGGAATGCAATACGACACCGCGCGGTCATCCCGCGTGGGCTCTTCGACAAGAACAATTCAGAGAGAAGAACCATGGGCGAAGTACTGAAACAAACCCGTGTGCGTTACCTGATCCTGCTCATGCTGTTCCTGGTGACCACGATCAACTACGCCGACCGCGCCACCATCTCCATCGCCGGCTCCACCATGCAGAAGGAGCTCGGCATCGACGCCGTCATGCTCGGCTATATCTTCTCCGCCTTCGGCTGGGCCTACGTGCTCGGCCAGATTCCGGGCGGCTGGCTGCTCGACCGCTTCGGCTCCAAGCGCGTCTACGCCGTGAGCATCTTCACCTGGTCGCTGTTCACCCTGATGCAGGGCTTCGTGGATACCCTGCCGGTGGCCTGGACCGTCGTCACGCTGTTCTTGTTGCGCTTCCTGGTGGGCTTTGCCGAAGCGCCGTCCTTCCCCGGTAACGCACGCATCGTCGCGGCCTGGTTCCCCACGGCCGAGCGCGGCACGGCGTCCGCCGTGTTCAACTCCGCCCAGTACTTCGCCACCGTGCTCTTCGCCCCGCTGATGGGCTGGATCGTCCACAGCTTTGGCTGGGAACACGTGTTCATCGTCATGGGCGTGATCGGCATCCTGTTCTCCGCGGTCTGGCTGAAGTTCATTTTCAACCCGAAAGATCACCCGCTGGCCAACAAGGCCGAAATCGACCACATCGCCGCCAACGGCGCGCTCGTCGACATGGACCAGAACCGCAAGCTGCCTGGCAATGGGCCGAAGTGGGAGCACATCAAGCAACTGGTGGGCAGCCGCATGATGGCCGGCATCTACCTGGGCCAGTTCTGCATCAACGCCATCACCTACTTCTTCCTCACCTGGTTCCCGGTGTACCTGGTGCAGGAGCGCGGCATGACCATCCTCAAGGCCGGCATCATCGCCTCCTTGCCGGCCATCTGCGGCTTCATCGGTGGTGTACTGGGTGGCGTGCTGTCCGACTGGATGCTGCGCCGCGGCCATTCCCTGAGCGTGGCGCGCAAGACCCCGATCGTCTGCGGCATGCTGCTGTCGATGAGCATGATCCTCTGCAACTACGTGGACGCCGACTGGATGGTGGTGGGCTTCATGGCCCTGGCCTTCTTCGGCAAAGGTATCGGTGCTCTCGGCTGGGCGGTGATGTCGGACACGTCGCCCAAGCAGATCGCCGGCCTGTCAGGTGGCATCTTCAACACCTGCGGCAACCTGTCTTCGATCACCACCCCCATCGTCATCGGCTACATCATCGCCGCCACCGGTTCCTTCAAGTGGGCCCTGGTGTTCGTTGGCGTAAACGCCTTCATGGCCGCGTTCAGCTACCTGTTCATCGTCGGCGAGATCAAGCGCGTAGAGCTCAAGGGTGCAAAGACTGACGCTGAGGTTCCGGCAGCCGCTAGCGAAGCGCCTGCCGCGAGTCCAGCCCGTTAATTCGCAGAAGGACAAGGCAATGACTCAACAGAATCTTCATCAGGGCGCACCGCGTATCACCGAACTGCAAGTGGTGCCGGTGGCCGGCCAGGACAGCATGCTGCTCAACCTCAGCGGCGCCCACGGTCCGTACTTCACCCGCAACGTGGTGATCCTAAAGGACAACGCCGGTCACGTCGGCGTTGGCGAGGTACCTGGCGGCGAAGCCATCCGCCAGACGCTGGAGGATGCCCGTGCCTTGCTGGTAGGGCAGTCCATCGGCAACTACCAGAGCCTGCTCAACCAGGTGCGGCAGGCGTTTGCCGACCGCGATTCCGGCGGTCGCGGCCTGCAGACTTTTGACCTGCGTATCGCCATCCACGCGGTCACCGCGCTTGAGTCCGCACTGCTCGACCTGCTCGGCCAGCACCTGGAGGTGCCGGTGGCGGCCCTGCTCGGTGAAGGCCAGCAGCGCGACGAGGTGGAGATGCTCGGCTACCTGTTCTACGTCGGCGACCGCAACAAGACCGAGCTCGATTATCGCAGCGAAGCCGACGCCGACGACGCCTGGTTCCGCCTGCGCAACGAAGAGGCGCTGACTCCGGAAACGGTCGTGCGTCTGGCCGAGGCGGCCCATGCCCGCTACGGCTTCAATGACTTCAAACTCAAGGGCGGCGTCCTGCGCGGCGAAGAGGAAATCGAAGCGGTCACCGCACTGGCCGAACGCTTCCCCGAGGCACGCATCACCCTCGATCCGAACGGTGCCTGGTCGCTCAAGCAGGCAGTTGCCCTGTGCCGCGATCAGCACCATGTGTTGGCGTACGCCGAGGACCCTTGCGGCGCCGAGAACGGGTACTCCGGTCGCGAGGTGATGGCCGAGTTTCGTCGTGCCACCGGCCTGCCGACCGCCACTAACATGATCGCCACCGACTGGCGCCAGATGGGCCACGCCATCTCACTGCAGTCTGTGGATATCCCCTTGGCCGATCCGCACTTCTGGACGATGCAGGGCTCGGTACGGGTGGCGCAGATGTGTAACGACTGGGGCCTGACCTGGGGCTCGCACTCCAATAACCATTTCGATATCTCCCTGGCGATGTTCACCCACGTCGCCGCGGCGGCGCCGGGCAAGATCACCGCCATCGACACCCATTGGATCTGGCAGGACGGCCAGCGCCTGACCAAGGAGCCGCTGCGTATCAAGGGCGGCAAGGTGGCGGTGCCGCAGAAACCGGGTCTGGGTGTCGAACTGGATATGGACGAACTGGCCAAGGCCAATGCTCTGTACAAGTCCAAGGGCCTGGGCGCTCGAGACGACGCCATCGCCATGCAGTACCTGGTGCCGAACTGGACCTTCAACAACAAGCGCCCCTGCCTGGTGCGCTGAGGCAACCAGCGGCACCTGGTTCCTGTGGGAGTGATTTCAATCGCGGATGAATTCGCTCCCACAGGGCCATACCAAGCCTGATACAGAGAACAACAACGGAGTCAGCCATGCAGTTGATCCAACACCAGGACTCTCCCCGCCATGTGCGCCTGCACCCCGATGACAACGTCGCCATCGTTATCAACGAGCAGGGCGTGGCGGAGGGCGGTCAGTTCCCCGACGGCCTGGTCACCCGTGAAGCCATTCCCCAGAGCCACAAGGTCACGTTGGTGGACATCCCTGCCGGCGGTGCCGTGCTGCGCTACGGCACCGTGATCGGCCATGCCTTGAAGGCCATTCCGCGTGGCAGCTGGGTGCGCGAGGAACTGCTGAGCATTCCCGAAGCCCCGGGTCTGGACAACCTGCCCATGGCCACCGCCGTGCCGCCGACGATGGCGCCGCTGGACGGCTACACCTTCGAAGGGTTCCGCAATCCGGACGGCAGAGTCGGTACCCGCAATATCCTCGGCGTGACCACCACAGTGCAGTGCGTCACTGGCGTGCTGGATCACTGCGTCGACCGTGTGCGCAAGGAAGTCCTGCCGAAGTACCCCAATGTCGATGATGTGGTCGCCCTGACCCACAGTTACGGCTGCGGCGTGGCGATCAACGCGCCGGACGCGGTGATCCCGATTCGCACCCTGCACAACATTGCGCGCAATCCCAACCTCGGTGGCCAGGCGCTGGTGATCGGCCTGGGCTGCGAGAAGCTGCAGGCCGAACAACTGATGCCGGGCGACGAGCTCACCGCCGGGCAGGACGAGGAAGCCTGGCTGTTCCGCCTGCAGGATTCCGCCACTGGCTTTGCCGGAATGGTCGAGCAGATCATGGGCATGATCGAGGACCGGCTGAAAGTCCTCGACCTGCGCCGCCGGGAAACCTGCCCGGCGTCCGAGCTGGTGCTGGGCATGCAGTGCGGTGGCAGCGATGCCTTCTCCGGCGTTACCGCCAACCCGGCTCTGGGCGTGGCCGCCGACCTGCTGGTGCGTGCCGGGGCTACTGTGATGTTTTCGGAGAACACCGAAGTGCGGGATGGCATCCACCTGCTCACCCCGCGTGCGGCAACTCCCGAAGTGGCCCAGGCGCTGGTGCGCGAAATGGAGTGGTACGACCGCTATCTGGCCCGTGGCATGGCTGATCGCAGCGCCAACACAACGCCGGGCAACAAGAAAGGCGGCCTGAACAACATCGTCGAGAAAGCCATGGGCTCCATCGCCAAATCCGGCAACAGCGCCATCGCTGGCGTCGTCGCTCCGGGCGAGCGCGTGCGCGGCAAGGGCCTGCAGTATTGCGCGACGCCGGCCAGCGACTTCGTCTGCGGCACCCTGCAACTGGCTGCGGGCATGAACCTGCACGTGTTCACCACCGGCCGCGGCACGCCCTATGGCCTGTCCATGGTGCCGGTGATCAAGGTCTCCACCCGTACCCAACTGGCCGAGCGCTGGCCCGATCTGATTGATGTCGATGCAGGTCGCATCACCTCCGGACGCGTCACCCTGGAAGAGATGGGCTGGGAACTGTTCCGCTACTACCTCGACGTGGCCAGCGGCAAGGAACGCACCTGGGCGGAGAAGCATCGGCTGCACAACGATCTGACCCTGTTCAATCCAGCTCCTGTAACGTGAGCGTCCGCCCTCAGCCAGTCTCGCCTTGTTCTTCTCTAGCTTGCGAGACCGTGGACAGGCGCTGTTTGTTTGGAATGAGAGACCCAGAATGGAACCCAGGATCCTCCACGTCGGCCCGCTGACCGAGCGCTTCAACCAACGCCTGGTCAGCGAACAGCGGGTCACGCAGCTCTGGCAGCAAGGTGACGCGCTGGCCTTTCTCGAGGGACACGGCGCCGAGTTCGACATCGTGGTCACCTCGGCCCGCTTCGGTTGCTCGGTCGCCATGCTCGAGCGCCTGCCCAATGTGCGCGCCATCTGCAGCTTCGGCGTCGGCTACGACGCCATTGCCGTCGACGTGGCGCGCCAGCGTGGCATCCAGGTCAGTTCCACGCCGGATGTGCTCAACGACTGCGTCGCCGATCTGGCCATGGGGCTGCTCATCGACTGCTCGCGGCGCATCAGCGCGTCGGATCGCTTCGTTCGCGCCGGAAGCTGGCCGGCCGGTAATTTCCCATTGGCACGCAAGGTCAGCGGCAAGCGCCTCGGTATTGTCGGTCTTGGCCGCATCGGCAAGGACGTCGCGCGTCGCGCCGGCGGTTTCGACATGCAGGTGCGTTACCACAATCGCCGCCCGGACGCAGACAGCCCCTTCGGTTTCGAGCCGGACCTGCTGGCGCTGGCTCGCTGGGCAGATTTCCTGGTGCTGACCTGTCCCGGCGGCGCGGCAACCCATCACCTGATCTCGGCGCAGGTGCTCGAAGCCCTGGGGCCGGAAGGCATCCTGGTCAACGTAGCCCGTGGCTCAGTGGTGGATGAACAGGCACTGGTAGTCGCCTTGAGCGAAGGGCGCCTGGGCGGTGCGGGGTTGGATGTTTTCGAAGCCGAGCCGCGTGTTCCCGAAGTCCTGTTCGGCTTGGACAACGTGGTGCTGGCGCCGCACATCGGAAGCGGCACTGAAGAAACCCGTTTGCAGATGGAAGAACTGGTGTTCGCCAACCTGCAGTCGTTCCTCGACAAGGGCGAGATGCTGACCCCCGTGGTCTGACACGCCCCACCCTATAGCGGCGGCCGCATCGGGCGGCCCCACTATGCGGCCCCCCGCCACAAGCCGGGCGCCGTTTCCTCCCGCGAAATTGAGCTGCAGATTCGCAGTGCCGGCGCGCCACGAGTGCGCCGTTTTTTTTGTGGAGTGAGACCCAGCAAGGCCCACCATCCCTCACCCCAACCCTCTCCCTTCGGTAGAGGGTTGGGGTGAGGGAAGCTGGCTGGCGCTGGTGGTCAGGCTTGCGGCAATCAGAACTGATAGCTCAGGGTTGCCGAGACGTTGCGTTTCTCGCCGAAGTAGCAGAAGTCGAGGCTGTAGCAGGACGCCACATAATCCTCGTCCAGCAGGTTGTTGGCGTTCAGGCTGAGGTCCAGGCCCTGCATGCCGAGCTTGCCGAGGTCGTAGCCGATAAGGGCGTCGACCAGGGTGTAGGAGGGCACGTGCAGGGTGTTTTCCTTGTCCGCCCAGGTCTTGCCGACGTAGCGCACGCCGAGGCCGGTGCGCAGGCCGTCGAGAGCGCCAGCGTTGAAGTTGTAGTCACCCCAGATGGACGCCATGTGCTTGGGCGCCTGGTTTGGGGTATTGCCCTGGTTGCCGTCGAGCGATTTGGCGTAGGTGATGTCGGTGTAGGTGTAGCTGGCCAGGACCTTGAAGTTGTCGGTGACCTGGGTGTGAGCCTCCAGTTCGATACCCTTGGAGCGCACCTTGCCTACCGACGTATAGAAGTTGTCCTGCGGCAGCTTGGAGGCGACGTTCTCCTGGGTGATATGGAACACCGAGGCGGTGTACATGCTGTTGCTGCCTTCGGGCTGGAACTTCAGCCCGGCTTCCCACTGCTTGCCTTCGGTGGGGTCCAGAGCCTTGCCGGATGCATCGGAGTAAGCGTTCGGGTTGAACGACTCGGAGTAGCTGATGTAGGGCGCGATGCCGTTCTCGAAGAGATAGAGCACGCCGGCGCGGCCGGTGAACTTGCTCCATTGCTCGTCGCTCTTGGTTTGCGCGGTGCGGTTCTCGTCGGAGACGTCTACCCAGTCCTGGCGCATGCCGAGGGAGAAGCGCCACTGGTCGACGTCTATCAGGTCCTGAAGGTACAGGCCGGTCTGCTCCAGACGGCGGGTGTGGTTGTCTTCGGAGAGGAAACTCAGGCTCTCGTTGCCATATACCGGGTCGAAGGCGTTGAGCGGCGTGGAAACGCCAGAGGTCCAGTCCACACGGGTCTTGCGGCGCTGGTAGTCGAGGCCGATGAGCAAGGTGTGGCGGGTGCTGCCCCAGTCGAATTCGGCCTGCACCATGTTATCGATGATGTAGGCATCCAGCGCTTCGCTGGCACCGGAGAAGTAGCGGTTCAGTTCGTTGCTGTCGGGGGCGGTCCACTGATAGCCATAGACCTGCGACAGGTCGACGTCCGAACTCAGGTAGCGGAAGTTCTGCCGGGCGCTCCAGACGTCGTTGAAGCGGTGCTCCAGCTGGTAGCCGAACATGCGCTGGGTGCGGTCGAAGTCGTCCAGTCCAGGTTCACCGTCGAAGAACTCGCGGCTGATACGCCGGCCGTTGTGCTGGAACAGGCTGCCGTCGGCCGGTACACCGCTGTGGTAGCCGCCATTGGGGTCATGCTGCAGGTAGCCCTGCAGGGTCAGGGTGGTGTCTTCGCTGAAGTCGATGGCCAGGGTCGGAGCGATCGCGTAGCGCTCGTCCTTGGTATGGTCGAACTGCGTGTCACCACCCTTGCCCAGGCCCACCAGGCGGTAGGCGATGCGCTTCTCCTCATCCAGCGGGCCGCTGAAGTCGAAGCCCACTCCTTTCTGGTTCATGTTGCCCACGGTGGCCTGCACCTGGTGGTAGTCCTCGTACAGCGGCTTCTTGCTGGTCAGTGCCACCAGACCGCCCGGCAAGCTGCGGCCATAGAGCACCGAGGAAGGGCCCTTGAGCACGTCGATGCGCTCGAGGAAATACGGGTCCACCTGCATCGAGCTGAAGGTGCCGCTGTCGCCCATGGTTTTCAGGCCGTCGAGGTAGACGTTGTCGACGCTGTTGTCGGCGAAGCCGCGCATGACGATGTAGTCGTAGCGGTTCGAAGCACCCACCTGGCCGGTGAAGATGCCGGGCGTGTAGCGCATGGATTGCTGGACGGTCCTGGATCCCTGGTCGTCGATCTGCTCGCGAGTGATCACCGACACGGTCTGCGACGTTTCCATCAACGACTTGCTGGTCTTGGTGGCGATCTGGCTGTGGGTGGCCAGGTAGCCGTCCTCGCTGCCCAGTGCGTTGCCCAGGGCGAACACCTGGGTGCTGGGCACTTCCAGCGCGCTGCCGGCCGGTATCTCACGCAGCACGAAGCTACCGCCGCCAAGGTTTTCGGCTTGCAGCGAGGTCCCTTCGAGCAGCCGCGCCAGACCGGCTTGCACCGACCAGGAGCCATCCAGACCGCTGGTGCTCAGGCCGCGGGTCTGCTCCGGAGTGGCAGAGAGGTTGATGCCCGCCTCGCGAGCGAAGCGGTTCAGCGCTTCATCGAGGGCCCCGGCGGGAATGGCGTAGCTGCGGCTGGCCACTGCGGCAGCCTCGTCGGCAATGGCTGAGCAGGGCAGCAACGGTGCGGCAAGGGCGGCGGACAGCAGGGCGCCACGAATGGAAAGGGCAAGGCGGGAAGCGCGGGGTGGGGTCATGAAAGCATCCGTGGGCATCGGCAAAGGTTAATGGGATTCATTCCCTTTGCCGGCGCAGGCGGGAAAACCCGCCAGAAAAAATGAAGATTGTTCGGGAGACCAGGGCGCGGCAGTACTTGCAGGGGCGATTTCAATCGCCAAGGGCGGCGCAGCTGCCCCACGGGAGCGGCCTGTTTCGCGAATCAATTTGCTCCTACAAGAGCCTGGGTCGTGCGCCTGTGGGAGCGATCTCAATCGCGAACATTCGGGATTAAACCCTCTCCTCCACCGTCACCCACCAGCGGGTGCGGTAGTGCAGTTCCACGGGCAGGGTGCGCGGCAGCAGCGCCAACAGCTTGTCGGTGTCGTCCAGGCGGAACACACCGGACAGGCGCCGGTTGGCAATAGCCTCGGCGCAGGCCAGACGACCGTGACGATAGCGCCCCACCTCCGCGAGAAAATCCGCCAGACGCATGTCACGGGTGACGATCAGGCCGTCGACCCAGGCACCCGCTTCCATGTTCGGGCGCTGCACCTGTCGGATGATTTCGTGGGTGACGTCGAAACTCTTGCCCGCTTCGATGACCTGTTTCGACAGGCCGCTGGACGGGGTCAGCGTTACGCTGCCCTGCAATACGCTGAGTCGCGATGCCGCCTTGCCCTGCCGCAGCACGAAACGCGCGGCCTGGGCTTCCACCTGGGCGTGGGCGGTGCGTACTCGCATCGGTGTGGGCTGGATGGCGCTGCTGACGAGGATCTCGCCACGGCGCAACTCGATCAGCCGTTGCCGGGAGTCGAAGCGGATATCCACAGCCGAATCGGTGTTCAGTTGCAGCTGACTGCCGTCGGCCAGCGCCAGGCCTCGACGCTCGCCTGTGGCGGTGGCGAGGTCGGCGGTCAATCGCTCCCAGGGGGTGATGTCGCGGGTCAGCCAGAAGGCCGCGCCCCCGACGGCAGCGCCGGAGAGCAGCTTGAGTGCTTGGCGTCGACGCAGTCCAGCGCGGGCGTTGTCCAGCACCAGGCCGGCTCCGGGCATGGCCAGCCCGAGTTCACGGTCGAGTTGCTGCACCCGTTGCCAGGCCAGTTCGTGCTCGACCTCCTGCCCGCGCCAGTGCTCGCAAGCCTTTTGCAGGTCGACATCGCCGCTGCCGCGCAGACGCATCATCCAGTGGATGGCCTGACGCACGACCTGCTCGCTCGGGGCGGCGACCTGGCTCTGGGCGCTCATTATTCGAACCTCAGCAGGTAGCAGTGGTACAGGGCGTCCGCCACGTAGCGCTCCACGGAGCGCAGGGAAATGCCCATCTGCGCGGCGACTTCCTTGTGGGGCAGGCCTTCGCACTGTGCCAGCAGGAAGGCGGTGCGCGCCTTCGGCTTGAGACGGTCGAGCATCCGCGCGATGCGCTCCAGCAGTTCGAGGATCAGTTCGCGCTCCTCGGGGGAGGGCGCCTCGGCCTCGGGCAGCTGTGCCAGGGCTTCCAGGTAGGCGCGTTCCAACTCCTCGCGACGCCAGTGGTCGATCACCAGCCCCCGCGCCACGGTGCGCAGGAATGCGCGGGGGGTACGCAGTTCGAGGTGCTCGCCCTTGCCCAGTAGGCGCAGGAACGTGTCCTGGGCCAGGTCCGCGGCATCGGCGGCATTGCCCAGCTTGCTGCGCAGCCAGTTCTTCAGCCAGCCGTGATGCTCGCTGTACAGCGCCTGGAGGGTGACATGGGGAGAGGACATTGAGGCCACCGCGACATGCGATACAAATGAAAATTAATCGCATTTTCATTGTGCGCCTGGGCTTTTGCAACAGCGACCTTAGGTCTTGCCTGATACGCACGCTCCGCTAGCGATACCAGCGCGGCGTGTACACCCAATCCTCGCCATTGCCCTTTGGCACCCGGCGGGTCAACGACGAGCCGATGATCACCAGGGTGCGCATGTCCACCTGCTCCGGCGTCAGCTCGCCGAGGCTGGTGAGGATGAGTTTCTCCGCCGGGCGGCCGATGTCGCGGCCCAGCACCACCACCGTTTCCGGGCGACGGTGGCGGGCGACGATTTCCAGGGCGCGGCCCAGTTGCCATGGGCGGGCGCGGGAAATGGGGTTGTAGAAGGCCATGGCCAGGTCGGCAGCCGCGGCGTGGTCGAGGCGGTCCTCGATCACTTCCCAGGGCTTGAGGTTGTCTGACAGAGAAATCAGGCAGAAGTCATGACCCAGGGGCGCGCCGGCCTTGGCGGCAGTGGCCAGCGCCGCGGAAACGCCAGGGAACACCTGCAACTCGACCTGCAACCAGCGTGGATCGCGGGATTCATCCAGGGCCTCCAGCACGGCGGCGGCCATGGCGAATACGCCCGGGTCGCCGGACGACACCACCACCACGCGGCGACCGTTTGCCGCGAGCTCGAAGGCATGGCGGGCGCGCTGGAGCTCTTCGCGATTGTCGGTGCAGTGCGCCACCTGGTCGGGGCGCAGTGGGCCGGCCATGCGGATATAGGTTTCGTAACCGAGCAGGTCCTCGGCCTCGTCCAGTGCCTGGCGTACCGCCGGCACCATGAACTCGGCGGCGCCGGGACCGAGGCCTACCACCGTGAGGCGGCCACGGGGCTGGCCGAGCAGCGCCGAGTCCACCGGCTCGGTCGCGAGGTAGAGGCGAATGCCATGCGCTTGCTGGTGCAGGGGCGGCAGGGCGGTTTCATCGGTGATGAAGCGCAGGGGGACATCGAGTGCGGCGGCAGTCGTGGCCAGGTCGGCATCCACCATCCGTGAATGGTCCGCCACCAGGCACGCCAGGGACCGCTCTGCCAAACCGGCATCGGTGAGCACCAGACGAACAGCCTCCGCGTCTGCCGCGCCGTCGATGCGGGCGATAGCCACGCGGGGGTGGATCAGCAGTTCATGACGTTCGGCTGCGCGCGCGTTGGCGGTGATGTGGATGACCCGTTGTGCTTCATCCGCCAGTGGCAGGTGAGCATCTTCCAGCCAAGGTGCTGCACCCTGCACGCGCACGGATTCACCACCCAGAAGGTCGGACACGAAGCGCTTGCCCTGTTCGATGTCAGCCAGCACATAACCCTTTGGCGGATCCAGCAGGCAGGTACCGAAGCGCAGTTCGCCGCTGGTGGTGATGGCCGGCGCCACCTCCAGGATCGTGGCGATTTCCCGCGCCATGCGATTCACGCCGCCGATGCCGCCAAGCAGGGGCACCACGGCGCTTCCGTCCTCGGCCACCGCCAGCACCGGCGGTTCGGCGCCTTTATTCGCCAGTAGCGGAGCCAGGGTGCGAATGACGATGCCGGCGGCGCACAGGGCGATGATCGGCGTGTCGGTGCGGTAGAGCTCGCGCAGGGTTTCGCCGAACTCGGCGTAGCTGTCGTCGGCACCTTCGACGCGCCCGGACAGGCCGAGGATGCGTGCCTGTGGATAAAGCGCCTGGATGCGCTTGGCGATGGGCACGCCGCCGTTGCCGAGGAGGACGATGGCCGGAGGGTTATGCATGGCAGAGTTCCACAGGTAGGGTGCGCCGTGCGCACCGGAAGTCGTTGGCGCGCTTGGCGCACCCTACGGGCACGGACATCCCGAACGGCATCAGCCTCTCCACTTCTGGCCGGGGATGACGATCATCGAGAAGTAGGGCGAGGCCATGGGGTCCACCTCATCCAGCGGCACGATGCGCTGGTTGGTCATGGTCGCGCGCTCGACGTAATGGGCACGGCTGGCGATGCCGAGGTCCTGCAGAACCCGGCGCACCTTGTCGAAGTTGCGCCCGAGCTTCATCACCACGGCCGCTTCTGCGTCCGCCAGGCGCGCCTTGAGTTCTTCCTCCGGCAGCACGCCGGAGAGCACTGAAAGACTCTGGTTGCGGTACACCAGCGGCACGCCGAGCACCGCCGCGCTGCCCAGCATGGAGCAGACGCCGGGCACCACTTCCACGTCGTAACGCGCGGCCAGGCGGTCGTGCAGGTACATGTAGGAACCGTAGAAGAAGGGATCGCCCTCGCAGATCACGGCAACGTCACGGCCGGCTTCCAGATGCTGGGCGACCTGTTCGGCGGCGGTATCGTAGAAGTCGCTGATCACCGTCTCGTAGGACAGCGGCGGCTCCAGCTTTTCGGTGGTCACGGGGTACACCAGCGGCATGCGCTGCTGGGCGTCGGTGAGGTGCTGTTCGATGATGCCGAACGCGTTGCCGCCCTGACCCTGGCTGGCCTTCGCCTTGGCCACGAAGTAGCCCACTACAGGTGCCGATTGCAGCAGGCGCAGTGCCTTGAGTGTGATCAGTTCCGGGTCGCCGGGGCCCACGCCGAGGCCGATCAGCCGTCCTTTGCCGTTCATCATTCCACCTCCGTGGCCAGTGCGTTGACCGCTGCTGCGGCCATGGCGCTGCCGCCGCGACGGCCCCGCACGATCACATAGGGCACGCCGCGGCTGTCGGCGGCGAGCATGTCCTTGGATTCCGCCGCGCCGACGAAGCCCACCGGGAAGCCAAGGATCAGCGCCGGTTTCGGTGCGCCGGCATCGAGCATTTCCAGCAGGTAAAAGAGCGCGGTGGGAGCATTGCCGATCACCACCACGCTGCCTTCAAGGTGTTCGCGCCAGTGCTCCAGCGCCACCGCCGAGCGGGTGTTGCCCAACTCGCGGGCCAGCTCCGGAACGCCGGGATCATTGAGGGTGCAGATGACTTTGTTGTCTGCCGGCAGGCGTGCGCGGGTAATGCCCTCGGCCACCATGCGTGCATCACAGAGAATCGGTGCGCCGGTGGCCAGGGCGGTGCGGCCGGCGGCACCGGCGCCGGGTGAGAAGCGCAGGTCTTCCACCACATCGACCATGCCGCAGGCGTGGATCACTCGCACTGCGAGTTTTTCCAGGTCCGCGGGAATGCCGGCCAGTTTGGCCTCGGCGCGAATGATGGAAAAGGAGTTGCGATAGATCTCCTGACCATCGCGGATGTACTCGATCATTGGGTGGAACTCCAGGTGTCAGGAGGGGAGGCCAGGCGTTCGCCGGCTTCCTTGAGGCTGATGTCGCGCGCTAGCAATCGGCCAAAGCCGACGCCGCCGCGCTGGTATAGGTCATATTGGCCGGGGCCCGTGGCCAGAAGGGTAAAGGGCGCCACATGGGCCGAGGCGCAGGAGCGCGGGCAGCCGCTGAGGTGAACCACCGCGCCTGGCGGCAGCAGCGCCGCCAGAGCCAGGGCATCGGACTTGGTATCCGCCAGCCCCCTGGCGCAGCCAGCCGAACCGGTACAGGCAACCAGTCGCGCCAACGGGGCGTTCGCATTGGTTGCCAGACCGAGGTCATGCATTGCTTGCTGGACCGCTTCGGGATCACGGGCATTGGGCAGCAGCACCGATTGCCAGGGCGTCAGACGCAGGTTGCCGTCGCCCAGGCTGTCGGCGAGATCGGCCAGTGCCTTGAGTTGCGTGGCATCCAGCCGGCCGAGGGCGGGCGCGCCACCGACATGGCGGCCATCGTGAATGCCGAGATGGGCAAAGGGTTGCGGGGCGGGTCTGTGCCAGTCGCCGACGGGCAGCAGCGGGACGTCCAGCCGCTGTTGCAGACGCAGCAGCAGGTCGCCCTCCGGGTGTTCCGCGAGCAGGTGGCGCATGCGCGTCTGCTCGGGCGTCGCCAGTTCGAGGAACAGGTCCAGCAGGGCCTCTACCAGTGCGGGTACCTGGGCGCGCGGTACGGCGGCCAGGGCAGGGACGTCACCCGTCGATTGCGGTGGGCAGCCCGCCAGGCCGAAGGCGAACTGCGCATGGTCGCCGGTGCCCATGGCCGAGACCCAGAGATCGTGGGGGTGTTCCAGCATTGCCATCGACTCGCCGCCGTCCAACAGCAGGGCGAACTTTGGCGACAAGGCGTGGAAGTGCGCCTTGTCCTGCAGCAGCGCAAGAATCCGCGCGGCCAGGGGCGAGATATCCACAAGGGCGGACGGGTCGAGTCCGGCGAGCGGACTGACCATCAGGTTGCGTACATCGTCGGCGCCGGGGGAGTCCGCACCCAGGCGCGCGGCGAGCAAGGCGTCGATCAACGCCTGTTCGGCGTCGGCCTTCACGCCACGAATCTGCAGGTTGGAGCGATTGGTGGCTTCGATCACGCCGCTGGCATGCTGGCTTGCGGCTGCCGCAATGGCGCGGGCCTGATGCGAGTCCAGGCGACCGCAGGGCAGTTTGATCCGGCAGATGCCGCCGTCCTTCGCCTGGACGATACGCAGCAGCCCCGGGCATGCCGAGGGACGGACGGATGGCGCTGTGGGCTGGGCGTGTTTCACTCAGGTCACCATGGTTGGCGTCGCGGCGACCCGGTTCCCTGATGCAGGGACAACGTTGCATCGATACACCCCGCTCGATGCGTACACACGCGACTGGTTCCATCGGCAGGTCTCCTGGCTGGCAGGTCGTCGTCCCGTGCGGCCTTCCCGGAGTATTTCCAGTGACCAGAATGCATGGACTCGCTGCTTACAGTTGCGGGGGCAGCCACGGTTTATCCGTGTTCCCTTTAAGCCGGAGCGATTGTGTGCCGCGCCGGCAACCGATGAAGGGCGCTATTATGCCCGCTTTGCCCGGACCTATGAAAAGGCTGCCTGTCGGGAGCCGAATGGTCGTGCTTTTCTGGAATCGAGGACAGCGAATGCAGCCCTGGCTGACAGTGGTGGGAATAGGTGAAGACGGCTATGCGGGTCTGGGCAAGGCCGCGCGCCGTGCCTTGCTGGCTGCCGTCGAAGTGGTCGGAAGCCCGCGCCAGCTCGACCTGCTGCCGCATTGCATCCGGGCCCGCCGCAACCCCTGGCCAAGCCCCTTCTCGCTGGCCCCGGTGCTGGAAAAACGTGGCACACCAGTCTGCGTGCTGGCCAGCGGCGACCCCATGCTGTTCGGCGTCGGCGCCAGTCTGGCGCGGCAGGTTGCGGTGGCCGAGATGCAGGTGATTCCCGCGCCCTCGTCCTACTCGCTGGCGGCCGCCCGCCTGGGTTGGCCATTGCAGGACGTGACCCTGCTCTCCGTCGTCGCTCGTCCCCTGGCGACGCTCAATGCCCATCTGCACGACGGTGCCCGCCTGCTGGTGCTGAGCAACGATGGTTGCAGTCCGGCGTCCATTGCCGGCCTGCTGGCCGAGGCGGGTTATGGCCCCAGCCGCCTTGTCGTGCTGGAGCATCTTGGCGGTGAGCGTGAGCGTCGTATCGATGGCATCGCCCGCGACTGGTCCCTCGACGAGGTTGCCGCACTCAATTTGGTCGCCATTGAAATCCAGTCCGGCGAAGGCGCGCGCTCACTGCCATCGACCACCGGTCTGCCGGACGACGCCTATCGCCACGACGGGCAGCTCACCAAACGTGACGTCCGTGCCATTACCCTGGCGCGTCTGGCGCCGCGTCCCGGCGAACTGCTCTGGGATGTCGGTGCCGGATGCGGCTCCATCGGTATCGAGTGGATGCGCGCGCATCCGAGCTGCCGGGCCATTGCCATCGAAGCCAACGAAGGCCGCCAGGCGCACATCCGCCATAACCGCGATGCGCTTGGCGTACCTGCATTGCAGCTGGTCGCGGGCCAGGCCCCGCTAGCGCTGGAGGGGCTGCCAGAGCCGGATGCCATTTTCATCGGCGGTGGCGTCACCGAACCGGGCGTTCTGGATCGCTGCTGGAACCAGCTCAAACCGGGCGGCCGCCTGGTTGCCAATGCCGTGACGCTGCAGAGCGAAGCGATGCTGGTGGCCTTCCGTGAAAGCCATGGTGGCGAGCTCACCCGTATCGCCGTCGCCCAGGCCCAACCATTGGGCGGCTTCGATACCTGGCGCTCGGCCCTGCCGATCACGCTGCTGGACGTGGTGAAGCCTTGACTCCGACCAGTGTGGAACAACGATGAAACGCATCCTGCTGCTGGGCGGCATC
Organism: Pseudomonas sp. BN606; assembly: GCF_029873115.1. Taxonomy (NCBI): domain Bacteria; kingdom Pseudomonadati; phylum Pseudomonadota; class Gammaproteobacteria; order Pseudomonadales; family Pseudomonadaceae; genus Pseudomonas; species Pseudomonas sp. BN606. The sequence continues at coordinate 41,460 of NZ_SSOF01000026.1, forward strand.
ACCGAAGCGCTGGCGCTGTCGCGGCGTCTCGGTCCCGATCATGTCTACAGCCTCGCTGGCCTCGGCAAGGTGCCGGACGACCTTGCCTGCCAGGTTCGTGTCGGCGGTTTTGGCGGAGCGGAAGGGATGGCCCGTTTCATCGAGGAAGAAGGCATCAGCCTGCTGGTCGATGCGACTCATCCCTATGCCGCTCAGATCAGCCACAACGCCGCGGCAGCTGCCGAGCTGGCCGGCATTGCCTGTTGGGCGCTGCGGCGCTCCGGCTGGCAGGCAGGCCCTGAAGATGACTGGCGTGATGTGGCCGACTGGGCCGAACTGATTGCCGTCCTGAAGGATTTTCGCCGCCCCTTCTTCACCCTCGGCCGCGAGCCGTTGGAGCATCTGCATGAGATTCCAGCGCAGCAGCACTGGACGGTGCGCTGCCTGCAAGGCCAGCCTGCCGGCCCGCGCTATGAGGTGATCGGTGCGCGTGGTCCGTTCAACCTCGACGGTGAGCGCGAGTTGTTCGCCCGATTGGCAAGCGATGTGCTGATCAGCAAGAACAGTGGCAGCCAGTCCACCGAACCCAAGCTGCAGGTGGCGCGCGAGCTCGGGTTGCCGGTACTGATCCTCAAGCGCCCGGAGCTTCCCGCCGTGGCCCGAGAATTTGATTCCGTCGAGGGTCTCTGGCAGTCCCTCGCTACCTACCTGGAAACACCATGACCGCAACACCCTACGCCCGCGTGCTGTTCGCCGGGCCGGACCTCTCTGAAGGCGCCTTCGCCGAACTTTTCCGCCGCCAACTCGGCGCCCTGCATGGCGACGAGGCCCTGGCCGATATCGTCGATACGAGCTCCGGCTACGAGCCACTGTGGCAGCGCGTTGAAGAAAGCCCGCGCCCGCTGCTGGTGATCGATCTCGAACCGCAATCCTCCGCCCAACACCTGGACTGGTTGCGCAGTGAGCTGGCTGTTTTGGAGGCTCCTGAACACGTCTTCGTCGCCAGCCTGCTCGGCCAGTTCGACAGCGACCCGGCCGGCGCTGCCTGTGCGCTGGTCGAGCGCCACGAACTGCACCTGGACTGCGTGAACGTACCCGCGCTGCCAGAGCAACACGCCTGGTCCTGCATCCCACCCCATGCTCGCCGCCTCCTGCTGTGCAACGGCCCGCGCTGCACCCGCCGCGGTGCCCTGCCGCTGTGGAAGAAACTGCGGGAAACCCTCAAGGCCGCCGGCAAACTGGAGTGCGACGGCGGTGTACACATTACCCGCACCCAATGCCAGTTCCCGTGCGACCTCGGCCCGACCGCCAGCCTTTACCCGGAAGGAGAGTGGTACCGGATTCGCGATGAGGAAGAGGTGCTGCGCTGGGTGCAGGAGCGGATCGTGGAGGAGCGGCCGGTGCTGGATTTGTTGATTAAGACGTAGGGGCGCCGGGACGCGTCCCGGCGAGCCCGGTAAGGGGCATAGAACGTTGCTGCCTGCGACCTCACATCGCTGAGTTTGGCGTGTTCAGCGATCACCTTCGGATGTTCTGAACGAATGACTCCATTGCGCCCCAGGAGGCTGGGGCCTCCTGACTATCCAGTTCGCGCCCCGGGATTACTGCGGGTCTCCCGCCGGCACTGCTCTTTGCTCAATCATCTTGCACAGCGCGAAGGCCGAGCAAGCGGCGAAAAGGATGGCAAGTGCATTAATGGTGAACTCCAAGTCCGGCTCACGTCCAAAGCTGAAACGGAATGAAATCGGGCCAATAAAGTTGAAGCTGGAGTCGGGAGTACGGAACGCGAAGCTTTGCAGCATGCAGAGTAGGGAAATGAAGAAGTAGGCCGTGGGGCGTCCTTTCAAGCCCAGCCAACCCAACGTTAGCGAAACGATGCCCAGCGTCAGTAGGTAAATTGCGCTGCTTTGGGGTGTGGCAACTCCTAAAGCTGCAAACACTGTGGGAGCCATGACAGCCATTGCCCCTTGGATCAGGGAAAACAGGGAGACGGCAATGCCTATGGCTGGCGTTTGTCGCTGTGTCGATTTTTCTTCCATGAAGGCTTCCCGGTAAAGCTGGTGTGTGGGCTGTGAGCACTGCTCTTGATTCGGAGAGGAAGGCTATTGTTTGGCCATCACTCTGTCCATGGCTGCGGCGCACATTTTCGACTCAAGTTCGTGACGCCCGACCTTGAATCTCCCCTTTCCCTCCGGGAAAGAGGTTGGGGTGAAAGGCCAGCCTAGAGCTCGGAAATGACTCGGTACTCCGCTTCCAACTCTTGCGCCAGTTTCTTCGCCCGACCTAGCCTGATCGGCCCACCTTCGATATCCACCAGCAGCGTCGGGCAGCCCAACGGCACCAGCGCAGGCCAGTCCTTCAAACGCCCATCGGTAAGCACCAGCAGACGCTGTTCCTCGGCTGGTTTCTGTCGTTGTCGACGCGCCAGCCAGGTGGCCGATTGCTGCAGGGCATCGATCAGTGGCGTGCCGCCGCCAGCGCCGAGTTCGGCGAGCCAGTGATGCAGGGCGGGGGACGCTTTTTGACCTTGCCAGAGCCACTTGGGCTGACGGCCAGTGGCGTGCAGCACAGCGAGGCGCGCACGTTGGCGGTAAGCCGCTTCGAACAGGCTCGTCAGCAACCCTTTGGCCTGTGTCAGGGCGCCGTGGCGGCGGGTAGAGGCGGAAGCATCCACTACCACCAGCCAGAGTTGCTCGGGGCGCTGGCTACGCGGCGCGCGGATCAGGTCGGTGGCTTGGCGCGGGCGGCCGCGCAACAGCGTCGGTAGCCACTGGATGGCCCCCACCAATCCCGTGCGGCGAGCGCCGCTGCGACCGTTGCCGAGAGTGCCGGGTCTGGGCCGGGCACCCGCCCCTGTGACCGTACGCGGGCGGATGCTCAGGGCTTTTTTGGCCAGCGCGGCAGGTCGCGCCGTTCTCCCATCGGCACCGCCTGGGCGGGCAGCTCGCCCCATTGGCCTTCGCCACTGGAGGTTTGGGGCTGGGAGCTGACCGGTGAAGATTGCGGTGGCTGCTCGGCCGTTGTCGGGGCGTGCGTACGGCGGTGGGCGAGGGCAAAGTGTTCGACGGCGTCGATGTCCTCGGCGTCGATCCGGTCGGCACCGCGCCAGGCGGCATGGGCCCGTGCGGCGCGCAACCAGACCAGGTCTGCGCGCATGCCGTCGACGCCGGCGGCGAAGCAGCGTCGGGCGATCTCATCCAGGGCAGCATCGTCCAGCGGAATGCCGGGCAGACGCACGCGGGCGTCCTGGCAGCGCTGGGCCAGGGTCTGTTGCTCGCCACTCCAGTGGACGGTGAAGGCTTGAGGGTCGGCATCGAAGGCGAGTCGGCGGCGGACGATCTCAGCGCGCTCGGCGGGCTGCGGCTGACCGTTCTGCAGGACCTTGAGGCCGAAGCGGTCCAGCAGTTGCGGGCGCAGTTCGCCTTCTTCGGGGTTCATGGTGCCGATCAGCACGAAGCGTGCGGGATGGCGGTGGGAGATACCGTCGCGTTCCACCTGGTTCACGCCGCTGGCGGCCACATCCAGGAGCAGGTCCACCAGGTGGTCGGGCAGCAGGTTGACTTCATCCACATAGAGCACGCCGCCGTGGGCCTTGGCCAGTACGCCGGGGGAGAAGCGCGCACAACCTTCGCCGAGGGCGGCGTCCAGGTCCAGGGTGCCGACGATGCGTTCTTCGCTGGCGCCCAGGGGCAGGGTGACGAAGAGAGCTTCCGGCAGCAGGTCGGCAATGCCCCGCGCCAGGGTGGACTTGGCCATGCCGCGCGGGCCTTCGATCAGCACGCCGCCAATGGCGGGGTCGATGGCGGCCAGGTAGAGCGCCAGTTTCAGTTCGTCGGAACCGACCACTGCGCTCAGGGGAAAGTGGGGAATATCGGTCATGGCTGTGTCCTGCGGTGCCTGGCGGGCATGGTAGCGAAAGCCTGGGGCGGCCGATAGAAATCAGTGATTGAACGCGGCACGGCGATGCAGTAGGTTAGCCAGCATTCGCTTTGGAGATTGTCATGCCGCACCTCGCTTCCACTTCGCTCATCGCTCGCCCGGCCAAGGCCCAGGCGTGTGTGCGTGTGGCTGCTGCGGCCAGCTATTTCTATGGGTATTGGTTTAGCCACGGGCTGACCTGATACCCAATCAGGCGGCCCACTCCAGCAGGGTCGCCGCCAAAGCTCCACGAAACCCCCGGTCGGCAACCCGACCGGGGGTTTTTGTTTTCCGGCCCACAAGGCCAACAACCGACATACAGGATCGCACCATGATCAGCTATCGCACCTACCAGACCTATTACCGCAACTCCGACTGGCGATTTAGCCGCGCAGGCTCCGCACAGACACCGTTGAATCGAACACCCAGATAGCGCCGTGCGCGGATCGAGCCGCGCCGGCTGAGGATGCCAGTCATGAATTCGCACCAATCCGTTCTGCCCGCCGCTGTACAGCCGCTCCATGCTATTGCACTGGAAGCTGCCCTTTCCCCATCGCGCAGCACCCACCCGCTGCCCACTCCCGCCGAATTGCGCCAGCGCTTACCGCTGAGTCATGCCATTGCCCGTCAGATCGATGCCCAGCGCGAAGCTGTTCGCGCCGTGCTGGATGGCGAGGATTCGCGCCTGCTGGTGGTGGTCGGCCCTTGCTCCATCCACGACGCGGATTCCGCCCTCGACTATGCTCGGCGTCTCGCTGCACTGGCGCCGGAGGTGAGTGACCAGTTGCTGCTGGTGATGCGTGCCTATGTCGAGAAACCGCGCACCACCGTGGGCTGGAAGGGCCTGGTCTATGACCCGCATCTGGACGGCAGTGGCGACATGGCCGAGGGCCTGGCGTTGAGTCGCCGGCTGATGCTGGATGTAGCCGAGCTGGGCCTGCCGATCGCGACTGAGCTGCTGCAGCCGCTGGTCGCTGGCTATCTGGACGACCTGCTGAGCTGGGCCGCCATTGGCGCGCGCACCAGTGAGTCGCAGATCCACCGCGAGATGGTCAGCGGCCTGGACCTGCCCGTGGGCTTCAAGAACGGAACCGATGGCAGCCTCGGCGTCGCCACCGACGCCATGCGCTCGGCCGCCCATGCTCACCAGCATTTCGGTATTGACGTCCAGGGCCGTCCGGCGCTGGTGCAGACCGCCGGCAACGCGGATACCCACCTGGTGCTGCGTGGCGGCAACCGTGGACCGAATCATGATGCGGCCAGTGTGCAAGCGGCGCGCGACGGGCTTGAGAAACTCGGTATCGCCCCGCGTATCCTGGTCGACTGCAGCCATGCCAACAGTGGCAAGGACCCACTGCGTCAGCCGGCGGTTCTGGAAGATGTGATCAGCCAACGCCTGGCCGGCCAGGACGCCCTGCGTGGGGTGATGATCGAGAGCCACCTGTTCGATGGCGCGCAGTCGCTGTCCTGCGATTTGCGCTATGGGGTTTCGATCACCGATGGCTGCCTGGGCTGGGCGGGGACGGAAGCGATCCTGCGAGAGGCGGCGGCGCGGTTGCGCGGGTGATGGCATTCGCTGTGGGAGCGAATTCATTCGCGATTGAATCCGCTCCCACAGGACCTCGGCCCTGCGCTAATCACTGCTCCTCGATATCCAGCAGCAGATTCTCGATTACCTCGCGGTACTCCCCAGGCTGTTCCCACAATCCTCGCTGCTGCGCTTCCACCAGGCGTTCGGCGATGTCGCGCAGGGCTTCAGGGTTGTGCTGGCGAATGAACTCGCGGGTCTCCTCGTCCAGCAGGTAGGCGTCGGCCAGCAGTTGGTACTGATGGTCGTCCACCAGTTCGCTGGTGGCGTCGAAGGCGAAGAGGTAATCCACGGTCGCCGCCAGTTCGAAGGCGCCCTTGTAGCCGTGGCGTTTCATGCCTGCGATCCACTTTGGATTGGCCGCGCGGGAGCGGACCACGCGCGCCAGTTCTTCCTTGAGCGAGCGGATGCGCGGCAGATCTGGCTGGCTGTGGTCGCCGTGGTAGCTGGCGACCTTGTCGCCACGCAGGGTTTCGGCGGCGGCAAGCATGCCGCCCTGGAACTGGTAGTAGTCGTTGGAGTCGAGGATGTCGTGCTCGCGGTTGTCCTGGTTCTGCAGCACGGCCTGCAACCCTTGCAGCCGCTGGGCGAAGCGTTCCCGCGCCGGAGTGCCGGCATCCTGGGCGCCGTAGGCGTAACCACCCCAATTGAGGTAGACCTCGGCCAGTTCGGCGCGGTCCTGCCACTGGCGTTCTTCTATGGCGCCCTGCACGCCGGCACCGTAGGCGCCGGGCTGGGCGCCGAATACACGCCAGCCGGCCTGCAGGCGTGCGCTCTCGGCGCTGATGCCTTCGGAAGCGAGGCGCTCGCTTTCCTGTTTGACTCGGGCGGCGAGGGGGTTCATCTCTTCGGGTTCGTCGAGTCCGGCCACCGCCTGCACGGCAGCGTCGAACAGGCGGATGAGGTTGGCGAAGGCATCACGGAAGAAGCCCGACACCCGCAGCGTCACATCCACCCGTGGGCGGTCGAGCAGGGACAGCGGCAGGATTTCGAAGTCTTCCACCCGCTGGCTGCCGGACTGCCATACCGGACGCACACCCATCAACGCCAGCGCCTGGGCGATGTCATCCCCCCCGGTGCGCATGGTCGCGGTTCCCCAGACGGAAATGCCAAGCTGGCGCAGGTGATCGCCGTGGTCCTGCAGGTGGCGTTCCAGCAGCAGGTTGGCGGACTGGAAGCCCAGGCGCCAGGCAGTGGGCGTGGGCAGATTGCGCACGTCCACCGTGAAGAAATTGCGTCCCGTGGGCAGCACGTCGAGGCGTCCGCGACTGGGCGCGCCACTTGGGCCGGGCGGGACAAAACGACCTGCCAGGGCGGAAAGCACACCGCCGATCTCGGCACTCCCGCAGGCATCCAGGGTGGGGGCGATCTCAGCGTGCAGGTTGTAGATAACCGCATCGCTGGTGGCGCCGATGGAGCCGAAGTCCGTGGTCTCGATCAACCGCAGCGCCAGCAGTTCCAAGCGTTCGCGCGTATCGCCATTGCTGCGCCAGGGCTCATCGCTGACGGCGTCCAGCACCGCTGGGCGCGGGCCTTCCCAGGGTTCCGCCCAGTTGAGGTCGAGCGGGTCGTGGCCCAGTTGCAGGTCGTTGGCGAGGGCGCGAAGCAGGCTGGCGTTGGTGCCCCTGCCGTCACCGCGCGGAATGCGCACCAGGGACAGCAGCGTGTCGTTGCGCAGGCGCCCGGTCGGAGATTCGCCGAAGACGTGGAGGCCGTCGCGAATCTGCGATTCCTTGAGGTCGCAGAGGTAGGCGTCCAGTTGCGGCAACCAGCTTTCCGGGTCGTCGTTGATGATCAGGTTCAGCTCGCGGTCCAGGGCGGTGGCCTTCACCAGTTCGAGAATCTCCCCACGCAGCTGCACGGCCCGGCGCGGGTCCAGCAGCGAGGCGTCGTAGTACTCGTCGGCCAGACGTTCCAGGTCGCGCAGGGGACCGTAGTTTTCGGCGCGGGTCAGGGGCGGCATCAGGTGATCGATGATCACCGCCTGGGCGCGGCGCTTGGCCTGGGCACCTTCGCCCGGATCGTTGACGATGAACGGGTAGATGTTCGGCAGCGGCCCCATCACCGCGTCAGGCCAGCACTCGGCGGACAGGCCGACTCCCTTGCCCGGCAGCCATTCCAGGTTTCCATGCTTGCCGACGTGGATCAGCGCATCGGCGGTGAATACTTCGCGCAACCAGAAGTAGAAGGCGAGATAACCGTGAGGCGGTACCAGGTCGGCGTCGTGGTAAATGGCCGCGGGGTCGAGTTGGTAACCGCGCGCCGGCTGGATACCGACGAAGGCGAGGCCGAAGCGCAGGCCGGCGATCATCATGCGGCCGCTGCGGAACATCGGGTCCTGCTGCGGCTCGCCCCAGCGTTCAATGACTGCGCGTTGATTGGCTTCGGGTAGCCGTGCGAAGCAGTCGAGGTAGTCGGAGAGGGCCAGGCTCTGGGCGCAGGGGCGCGCATCGAGGCTGTCCAGGTCGTTGCTGACGCCGCCGAGCAGGCTGTGGATAAGCGCAGTACCGCTCTCTGGCAGCCCAGCCAGCGGATAGCCTTCGGACTCCAGCGCACGAAGGATGTTAAGCGCGGCAGCGGGCGTATCCAGACCCACACCGTTGCCAATACGGCCATCGCGGGTGGGGTAGTTGGCGAGGATCAGCGCCACACGCTTGTCGGCATTGACCTTGCGCGAAAGCGCGCACCAGCGTCTTCCCAGCTCGGCTACGAAGTCCATGCGCTCGGTGTGCGGCAGGTAGCAGACCACGTCGCTCTGGCTGCGCTCGCTGCGCCAGGCCATGCCCTTGAAACTGATGGGCCGGGTGATGATGCGGCCGTCCAGCTCCGGCAGGGCGATGTGCATGGCCAGGTCGCGCGGGCCGAGGCCTTGCGGGTTTTCCCGCCAGAGGGGTTCGTTGTCCAGCGAGCAGATGGCCTGCAGCACTGGGATGTCTCGGCGGAAGGGACGCAGGCTGGGGGCGTCCGGGTTGGATTGGGCGAACCCCGTGGTGTTGATGATCAGCGCGGCAGCTGCGGCGTCCAGCCAGTTTTCCACAGCCTCCAGGCACTCGGCTTCCTTGAGGCTGGCGACGGCGATGGGAAGGGGATTCAGGCCACGGGCAGCCAGGCGCTCACAGAAGGCGTCGATGAAGGCGGTATTCGCGGCCTGCAAGTGGGTGCGATAGAAAAGCAGGGCGGCCACGGGCTGGTCTGGTTGCCATTCGGCCTGCCAATCCGCCAGTTGCGCCGGGCGAACGCGCGGGTGGTAGAGGGCGACGCGTGGAAGAACCTGTGGCTCGGTCCAGGGGTAGTCGCGCCCCAGCCAATTGCCGGCCAGGCAATTGAACAACTGCCGGGCGTTGTCCAGGCCGCCCTGGCGCAGGTACTGCCAGAGGCGTTCGGCATCTTTCGACGGGACCGTGCACAGGCTGGCCAGCTCCGGATCGGGACGGTCATCGCCGGGCACCAGTATCAGCTTGGCACCGCGTTCGGCCAGCGCCACGAGTTGCTCGATGCCGTAGCGCCAGTAACCCACGCCGCCATGCACCGAGATGAGGATGACCTTGGCGTGCTGCAGCACCTCGTCGACATAGAGGTCCACCGAGGCGTGGTTCTGCAGCTGCATGGGGTTGGCCAGGCGCAGGCTCGGGTAGTCGTCGGGCAATTCGCGGGAGGCTTCGGCCAAAAGCGCCAGGTGCGAGTCGCCGCTGCAGAGGATCACCAGTTCGGCGGGCGTCTGGGCCAGGTGGGCGATGCCATCGTCAGGGACGAAGCCGCCGGGTTGGGTGCGCAGGAGGTGCATTTACTCCCCTCTCTCTCTGGGAGAGGGGGCGGGGGTGAGGGCTGTCTCCGAGCGCTGGGGGCTTCCCTCACCCCAGCCCTCTCCCAGTGGGAGAGGGGGCAGGACGTGCTTCACGCGAGCGCCGTGCGTAGCTCGTTGGCGATCACCGCCTGATCCAGCTCCTGTCCGATCACTACCAGGCGCGTGCCACGGGTTTCGTCGGTCAGCCATTTGCGGTCGAAGTGCTTGTCGAAGCGTTTGCCAACGCCCTGGACCAGCAGGCGCATCGGTTTGCCGGGGATGGCGGCGAAGCCCTTGATACGCAGGACGGAATGGCGCTCCACCAGTTGGCCGAGGGCGGCGATCAGAGCCGTTTCCTCGACTTCCGGGAGGTCGACGTGGAAGGAGTCGAACTCGTCATGGTCGTGGTCTTCATGACCTTCGTGGTCGTGGTGGGTGGGGCGGCTGTCGATGTGCAACTCAGCCTCGGCGTTCAGCCCCAGCAGAACATCGAGGGGTAGCTTGCCGGAGTTGGCTTCGACGATCTTCACCGCCGGCGGCAGCTCCTCGGCCACTTCAGCACGCACGGCGGCCAAGGCCTCAGCGTCGAGCAGGTCGGCCTTGTTCAGCACCACCAGGTCGGCGCTGGCGAGCTGGTCTTCGAACAGCTCATGCAAGGGAGATTCGTGGTCGAGGTTGGGGTCCTGCTTGCGTTGTTCGTCTACCTGCTCGGGGTGCGCGGCGAAAGTGCCGGCGGCCACGGCCGGGCTGTCGACCACGGTGATTACTGCGTCGACGGTGCAGGCGTTGCGGATTTCCGGCCACTGGAAGGCCTGGACCAACGGCTTGGGCAGCGCCAGGCCGGAGGTTTCGATGAGGATCTGGTCGAGGTCGCCACGGCGTGCCACCAGTTCGCGCATCACCGGGAAGAATTCCTCCTGCACAGTGCAGCAGAGGCAGCCGTTGGCCAGTTCGAAGACGCGGCCTGCGGCCTCTTCCTCGGTGCAGCCGATGGAGCACTGCTTGAGGATTTCGCCGTCGATGCCCAGCTCGCCGAACTCATTGACGATCACCGCGATTCGGCGACCTTCCGCGTTGTCCAGCATGTGGCGCAGGAGGGTGGTCTTACCAGCGCCGAGGAAGCCGGTAACGATGGTGACGGGGAGCTTGGCCAGGGTTTTCATGCGCGCCTCTACGTGGTCGGTCGGCGGGCATGACGAACGCAGCGGGACTCGTCCCGCGCAACGGATTCGCCACCGGATCACCCCGCCCGGTTGTCTGAAATTTCGTCGAGGCAGGTCTCCTGGCTTACGACCCTGCGCCAGCGGGCTGTTGAAAGCTGCTGGGCGGCACCTTCGCCTTCCCGCTTGCGCAGTGGCGTTTCGAAGGGCCTTGGGACGTTCACAGTTGCGGGGGCAGCCGTGGCCTTGACCACGTTCCCTCTTAGCTCCGGCGCCTCGGCCGGAGAACCTCGAAAGGGCGAAGGCTACGCAGCGCCCGAGCAGCGGTCAATTGCGGCAGTTGACGCTTGGTCGGACTCGTGATGTCCTAGCACGGTTTTTTCAGGTGCCTTGCGTCGCCGTACGCGAGGTGAAACGGGAAGTCGGTGCGTCCATTTTCGGACTAGTCCGACGCTGCCCCCGCAACGGTAAGCGACCGTAGGGTTAAGTACGCCACTGTGCCGACAAGGCATGGGAAGGCATGCCCATCCTGCCCCTGGCAGGCGTCGTGAGCCCGGAGACCGGCCTGATCACGTTTTGGCAACCCGCGGTGGGCGGGCGCAAGCCGGAAACCTGGGTGCGCCTGCGCCCGCTTCCCTCGCGCGCGTTCCTCTGCCGGTATCGTTAGCAACGCAGAGGGAACCTCCATGTCCAGCCGTACCCTGTCTCATTCCGCCGCTTCCTCCTCGACCCTGACCCAACGTCTTGTACTGGCCATCGGCGCCAGTCTGGTCGGCCTGTCCCTGGTGTATTTCGCCGGCTTCTCGCATATCGAAGCTGTGCACAACGCCGCTCACGACACCCGCCACAGTGCCGCCTTCCCCTGCCATTGAGTGATTCACGGATGATCAAGCGCATTGCCCAGACCGCCGGTTTCGCCGGCCTGATCGCCGCCCTGGTGCTGACCCTGCTACAGAGCCTGTGGGTCACTCCGCTGATTCTCCAGGCGGAAACCTATGAAAACGCCGAACCCGCCACCCAGGAGGAGCAGGCGCACGACCATGAGCACGGCGGCGCGGCCGTCGCTCACACCCACGAGCACAGCGACGAGGCCTGGGCCCCGGAAGATGGCTGGCAACGGACCCTGTCGACCGGTGGCAGCAACCTGGTGGTGGCTGTGGGCTTCGCCCTGATCCTTGCCGGATTGTTCAGTCTGCGCGGGCCGAGTCGTGCCTGGCATGGCCTGCTCTGGGGGCTTGGCGGGTTCGCCACCTTTGCGCTCGCACCGTCCCTCGGCCTGCCGCCGGAATTGCCGGGTACCGCCGCTGCCGATCTGGCCCACCGTCAGGCCTGGTGGATTGGTACCGCTGCCTCCACTGCCGCTGGCCTCGCCCTGATCGCCTTTGGCCGTCACTGGGCGTTGCGCGTGGCAGGTATCGTGTTTCTCGTGATCCCGCATGTTGTCGGTGCGCCGCAGCCCGAAGTGCATGCCAGCCTGGCACCTGAAGCGCTGGAGCAGGAGTTCATCGCTGCGTCGCTGATCACCAATGCCGCATTCTGGGCGGTGCTCGGCTGGGCTGCCGCTTGGCTGTACCAGCGTCACGCATCGCCCTCCGCTTGAAACTGGTCGCCGGACTGGGCTGCCGGCGCGGCTGTCCGCCGGGTGAGTTGCAGGGCCTGCTGATGCAGTGCCTTGCCGAGGCCAGTGTCTCTCTCGATCAGGTGGTCGCCCTGGCTACCAGCGAGGCAAAATCCGCAGAGCCGGGGCTGGTCGCCCTGGCCGAGCGACTGGGGCTGCCGCTGCATGGCCTGCCGATGGATGTTCTTGCCGCCTTTGAAGGTCGGCTGAACCAGCCATCAGAGCGGGTTCGAGACGCCGTCGGCAGCCCCGGAGTGGCCGAAGCCGCGGCGCTGGCCCAGGCTGAAATCCTCTTTGGCCGCCGCGTCACCCTGCTCATCGACAAACGCCGCAGCGCCAGCGCTACCTGTGCGTTGGCCTGTATCCATCAGGAGGCCGGACGGCCATGACGGTCTACTTCATCGGCGCCGGCCCCGGCGATCCGGAGCTCATCACGGTCAAGGGACAGCGGCTGATCCGCTCCTGTCCGGTAATTCTCTACGCAGGGTCGCTGGTGCCCGAAGCGGTGCTGGCAGGCCACAGCGCGGATCTGGTGGTGAACACCGCCGAACTGCATCTGGATGAAATTGTCGCCCTGCTGGCGCAAGCCCATGCCCAGGGCCGGGATGTGGCGCGGGTGCATTCCGGTGATCCATCGTTGTATGGGGCCATTGGCGAGCAGATTCGTCATCTGCGCGAGCGTGGCATTCCCTTTGAGGTGGTGCCGGGCGTGACAGCCACCGCTGCTTGCGCAGCGCTGCTGGGGTGCGAGCTGACCTTGCCGGAGGTGTCCCAGACGCTGATTCTCACCCGCTACGCCAGCAAGACGCGGATGCCGGAGGGTGAAGCGCTGGCAGACCTGGCCCGGCATCGCGCCACCATGGCCATTCACCTCGGGGTGAGCCAGTTGGCGAAGATTGTCGAAGAATTGCTGCCGCACTACGGCGTCGCCTGCCCGATCGCGGTGATCCATCGCGCCAGCTGGCCGGATCAGGAGCAGGTCACCGGTACCCTGGGTGACATAGTGCCCAAGGTGGCGGCACGGGATTTCCGTCGCACCGCATTGATCCTGGTGGGCGAGGTGTTGGCCGCCGAAGGCTTCGCCGACTCTTCCCTGTATCGGGCCGACCACGCTCATCTCTACCGCCCAGGCAAGGCGCAACCGCCACGCGGCTAGTGACGTACGCCAGTGAAACCCGCAGAATGCGGCTCTTATGCGGCGGGGAATATGCCCGCCCACTCCCTATAACCGGCTTTAAGCGACCTCTTTCTCTATGCGAATGCGCTTGATGCTGTTGGGTGGCGGCAATTCACTCGGACAGGCGCTGATTCGCCTGGGAGCCGAGGAAGACATAGGTTTTCTCGCTCCGCGTCCGCCCGAACAGGGTTGGGATGCCGCCAGCCTGACCCAGCTGCTCGATGACACCCGGCCCGACGCCGTGATCAACCTCGCCTACTACTTCGATTGGTTCCAGGCCGACGAAGTCAGCGACGTGCGCCTGGCCGCCCAGGAGCGCGGCGTGGAGCGCCTTGCCGAACTCTCCCAGCATCACGGAATCATTCTGCTGCAGCCTTCCAGCTATCGGGTGTTCGACGGTTCGCGCGCGACCGCTTACAGCGAAAAGGACGAGACCGTGCCGCTCAGTGAACGCGGTAAGGCCATCTGGCGGATGGAGCAGAGTGTCCGTGCCGCCTGCCCCAAGCACGTGCTGCTGCGTTTTGGCTGGTTGCTGGACGACAGCCGCGATGGTTCATTGGGCCGTTTCCTCAGTCGTGCGGAGCAGGCCGACGAAATTTGCCTGGCCGACGACCGTCGCGGCAATCCGACCCCTGTGGATGATGCAGCCCGTGTGCTGCTTGCAGTGATCAAGCAACTGGACTGCCAGGCGCCGCTCTGGGGGACCTATCACTATGGGGGGCACGAGGCCACCACTCCGCTGGCGCTGGGCCAGGCGCTGCTCAGTGAGGCTCGCAGCCTGCATCCGCTGAAGGTGCAGGACATCACGCCGCAGGCCCACGCCGCTCGCCCCGATGCAGGGGACGAGCCGCAGAACGCAGTGCTGGCCTGCAAGAAAATCCTCCATACCTTCGGCATCAAGCCGCGCGCCTGGCGTGCTGCCCTGCCAAACCTGCTGGACCGCTACTATCGCCATGTCTGAATCCCCCATCCTCATTACCGGCGGCGCTGGCTTCATCGGCTCGCACCTGGCAGATGCGCTGCTCGCCAGGGGGCACGCCGTGCGCGTGCTGGACAATCTGTCCACCGGCAAACGGGCCAATCTGGCGCTGGACAACCCGCGACTGGAACTGATCGAAGGCGACGTTGCCGACGCCGCGCTGGTGGCGAAGGCAATGTCGGGCTGCAAGGCGGTCGCGCATCTGGCGGCGGTCGCTTCGGTCCAGGCCTCGGTGGATGATCCGGTGGCAACGCACCAGAGCAATCTGATCGGCACCCTGAACGTCTGCGAAGCCATGCGTGCTAGTGGCGTGAAACGGGTGATCTTCGCCTCCAGCGCGGCTGTCTACGGCCAGAACGGCGAAGGCACGGCCATCGACGAAGACACGCCGAAGTCGCCGCTGACACCTTATGCGGCTGACAAGCTGGCGAGCGAGCATTACCTGGACTTCTACCGCCGGCAGCATGGGCTGGAGCCTGGGGTGTTTCGCTTCTTCAATATCTTCGGCCCGCGCCAGGACCCATCGTCGCCTTATTCGGGTGTGATCAGTATCTTCACCGAGCGCGCTCTGGCTGGATTGCCGATCACCGTGTTCGGAGATGGCGAGCAGACTCGCGACTTCGTCTATGTCGGCGACCTGGTGCAAGTGCTGGTGCAGGCGCTGGAAGCAGAGTGGCTGGAGGTCGGACCGGTGAACGTGGGCCTGAATCGGGCGACCAGCCTCAACGAGTTGCTCGCCGCTATCGGCGAAGTGCTGGGTGATCTGCCGCCAGTGACTCATGCCGATGCGCGCGCCGGGGATATCCGTCACTCGCGGGCGAACAATGCTCGCCTGCTGCTGCGCTATGACTTTCCGGTCTCGACTCCGTTGCGCGAGGGCGTTGCGCGCCTGCTGGGGCGCTGAGCGACTGCTCTATGCGGTGCCCGTGGGGAGGTTCGTGTGACCGAACTAAACCACGGGTATAAAAAAGGCGCCCGAAGGCGCCTATAGCGGTAGTGTCCGTCCCCCAGGATTTTCCCGCTCAGAACTTGTAGCCGACACCAACCATGTAGACCCACGGGTCCACGTCCACATCGACCTTGACCTTGCCCACACCGGCCAGATCGGTGCTGGCTTGAGTGTCGATATCGATGTACCAGACTGCAGCGTTGAGCAGGATGTTGTCGGTCAGCATGTAGTCCATGCCCACCTGCGCAGCCAGACCCCAGGAGTTGTCCAGGTCCAGGTTGCTGAAGCCCTGGCTCTTGCGCTGGCTAGTCAGGCTTTCGTCGAAGAACAAGGTGTAGTTGAGGCCAGCCCCGACATAGGGTTGGAACGCCGAGTTGGGATCCAGCGGGTAGTACTGGAGGCTCAGGGTCGGCGGCAGGTGCTTGATATCAGCCAGTTTGCCGTCCAGAGCACCGCCAAGACCTTTCACGCCGACTTCATGCTGAAAAGGAGTGGCGGCCAACAGTTCGAGGCCTACGTGGTCGGTGAGCATGTAAGTGCCGGTCAGGCCCAACTGGGTATCGCTGTCCAGGGTGGCTTTTGTACCGCCTACCTTGGTGCCGGCGAGCGACAGATTGGAGCTGTCTTCGTTCGGGTCGACGGTGGCGGCGCCGGCACGGATGATCACATCGCCGGCCTTGTGGGCCAGGGCCAGGGGCGATGCGACGGCAAGGGCGAGCAGGGAGGCGGTGAGTAGCAGCTTGCGCATTAAAGGCTCCAATGAATTCTACAAGTGTTGGGCTGGAGCCAGTTTCTTTAATTAGGACGCTTCGTATCTTGATCCAGAGCAAGGTCTCTCAGGTTGGACGTCAAAGGCCCGGTCACGCCAAGCCTTCGTGTTTGGAACGTCAGTTGCTGGGGGACTCGTAGGGATAGATCTTGCTCGCGTCCATCTGGTAACCCGCCTCGGCCAGGTCGCTGCTGCTGGCTTTCACCTGCAGCGGACCCTCGATCCAGAAGGGTTGGTAGAGGGCATCCATCAATACGCCGAGCTCGCTCTTCACATGGACGATCTGGTTCGACGGCGGCGGAGGAACATGGATGCAGGCACCGAAGTAGGGCACCAGGAGGAACTCCGTAACGCGGCCTTCTTCCGTGACATCCAGCGGCACGATGTAACCCGGCAATTTCACTTCCTGGCCGTCCAGCGCCTGGACCACCGGAGCTGCCGGTGACTGTTGCGAGGCTGCCGGACCGGCCTCCGCCTGGAGTGCATCCGAGAGCTGCGAAAGATCGTGGATGGGCGCCGGAGGTGCAGGTGGCGGCGCGCCTTCCGGAATCATTTCGGCCCAGGTGAGTTCGCGTGCCTCGCTGGCCCAGAGCGGGGAAGAAAGCGTCAACAACAGGGCCAGCAGGATGCGCGTCATGAAAGTCTCACAGGCGAATGGACAGACCGTCGGCCAGCGACTGCCGATAGGCACGCCAGGCTGGCACTACACCCATCAGTAGGGCAGCGGCCAGAATAGCGCCGAGCAGCGTCCACTCATAGGGGCTGGGCAAGGCGAGAGGCAGGAAGAGGCCGTAGGTGGCCTGGACGTAGCCTTGGCTGAGCGCTATGCCCAGATAGAGCAGGCCCACCCCCAGCACCGCACCCGCCATGGCCAGGGCGAAGGCTTCCAGCACCAGCAGGCTAGCGATGTGCCAGGGCCGCGCGCCTACCGAGCGGAGAATGGCCATTTCCCGGCGACGCTCGTTGAGGCTGGTGAGGATGGCCGTGAGCATGCCGATCAGCCCGGTCAGCACGACGAACAGCGAGACTACGAAAAGCGCCTTCTCCGCCGTCCCCATCAGGCTCCAGAGCTCCTGCAGGGCGACGCCCGGAAGAATCGCCAGCAACGGTTCGCCCCGGTACTCATTGATCTGCCGTTGCAACGCGAAGGTGGCAATCTTGCTGTTGAGACCAAGGAGGAAGGCGGTTATGGCCTTCGGTTGCAGGTCCATGGCGCGCGCCTGATCAGCGCTGACCTTGCCCGCGCCGCGTGCGGGTACACCGTTCTGCCAGTCGACGTGCAGTGCCTCCATGCCGGCCAGGGAAATGTGCAACGTGCGGTCAACAGGAGTGCCGGTGCGAGCGAGGATACCAATCACGGTAAAGGGCTTGTCATCATGCTGCACCAGGCTGACGGTGCTGACGCCGTGGGCCAGCACCAGTTTGTCACCTAGCTTGTAGTGCAGGGCTTCGGCCACTTCGGCGCCCAATACCACCTCGAACATGTCGGCGAAGGGCTTGCCCTCGGCCAGTTGCAAGGGCTGTCCGCGGCCGTAGCGATAGTGATCGAAGTAGGCAGCGCTGGTGCCCATCACGCGGAATCCGCGATGCGAATCACCGAGGGAAATGGGGATGGCCCACTTCACCCGTTTGTCCTGGCTGATGGCTTCGAAGCTTTCCCAGCGGATGTTGTTGGTAGCATTGCCGATACGGAAGACGGAATAGAGCAGCAGGTTCACCGAACCGGATCGGGCACCGACGATCAGGTCGGTGCCGCTGATGGTGCTGGCGAAACTGGCGCGTGCCTCCGTGCGCACGCGCTCGACCGCCAGCAACAGACAGACCGAGAGGGCGATGGCGAAGACCGTCAGCAGCGCGGTGAATCGGCGGTTGGCGAGGCTGGCCAGGGCCAGGCGCAGCAGATACATCTCAATCCTCCTCGATGCGCGCGGCATGGTTCAGATCCGCCAGCGACAGGCTACGGTCGAACAGTGCAGCCAGGCTCTGGTCGTGACTGACGAACAGCAGGCTGGAGCCGGCTTCACGGCATTCGGCGAACAGCAGCTGCAGGAAGGCCTCGCGGGCGTCGGCGTCCAGGGCCGAGGTCGGCTCGTCGGCGATCACCAATTCCGGCTGGCCGATCAGCGCGCGAGCGGCCGCTACCCGTTGTTGCTGGCCGATTGACAGCGCGTCGGCACGGCGTTGCAGCAGTTCTTCCTTCAGGCCGAGATGGCGCAGCAGGGTTGCTGCCGCCGCATCGACGCTTCCGTGTCGCTGGCGGGCTCGTTCGGAACGCAAGCGTGAGAAGCGGCAGGGCAATTCGACGTTTTCCCGCACTGACAGGAAGGGCAGCAGGTTGAATTGCTGAAAGATGTAACCGGTGTGATCCACGCGGAAGTGATCGCGAGCGCTGGCGGAGAGCGAGGCCAGATCCTGACCGAGCAGGCGAATGCTGCCACGGCCGGGCTTCTGCACGCCGCCGAGCAGACCCAGCAGGGTGGTCTTGCCGCTGCCGCTGGGACCTTTGAGGAAGAGACTCTCACCGCGTTTCAGATGGAATTCGGGGATGTCCAGCAGTTCCGGGTGGCCGGGCCAGGCAAAGCCCAGCCCATGGAGTTCGATCAGTGTCTGGCTCATGGGAATCCAGCCGGGTTGCCCCGGCTGTTTCTGCGAAGGGTTAGAAGCTCAGGCTGGCGTTGCTGGCGCTGAGTTCCGCGCCTTGCTGGCCGTTGGGGCCGATCAGTTGTACCTGAATTTTCAGGGTGGCGGGAAAGCGCTTGAACAGCCCGGCCAGATCCAGGGCCTTCAATTCGTCGGGCTTTGCGCATTCGAACTGGTAATGGGCGTGAACTTCACTGTGTTCGTGGTCATGGCCTTCGGCATGTTCGTCATGGTGCTCGTCAGCGCCGAAGAGTGGACTTTCCAGTTCCTGGGATTTGACCTTGCAGCCTGCCGTTGCGGGGAGGGCGAAGAGCGTCAGGGGTTTTTCCAGTTCTGCACGGGCGGCAGCCACCTTGGCCTTGTCGGCATCGCTCTTCGCTTCATGCTCGAAGCCCACCAGGTTCATGGCCGGGCTTTCCAGTTCCAGTTCCAGGGTCTTGCCGTCCAGCACAGCATTCAGCTGCGCCACACCGTGTTCGTGGGCGCCGAGGCTGCCGTGTTCGTGATCATGGTCGTGCTCGTGGCCCTGGACAACGGCCAAAGGCAACAGGGCGAAGGGCAGGGCAAGCAGCAGGCTGCGCATGAAGGATCTCCGGGGCGGGACGAAAATTCGCGTTACGTTATAACAAATGTAGGCGGCCCGCCAACACCATGGGAGCATTGCGCATTCGTTTCTGGAGGAGTTGGACATGCTGCGAATTCGCGGACAGATCGGTGATTGGCCGGTAGATCTGACGATTGAAATGGACGCTGAGGACTGGGACCAACTGGCCAGTCGCCTGACGCCCGAGGTCGCGGTCCAGGCTCCGGCCGCGCCCAAGGCTCCGAACACACCGCGCAGTGATGCACTTTGGGATACCGCCCAGCAATTGCTGCGCGATGCCGGGCAAATGGAAGGTCCTCGCCTGTTGGCGGAACTGGAAGCCCTGGCCGGCGGTACTGCCGCGGGCAAGCGCCTGTTGGTGCGCTTGCGCCATTGCGAGCAGGTGCATATGGAAGCGGGAGAGGACGCGCCCCTATATATCTGGAGGGGCTGAGGAACTGTGGGAGCGATTTCAACCGCGAATGAATTCGCTCCCACAGAAAAGGGCTGGCCCGGAACCCTGTCAGTAGATCGCGTTGTACAGCTTGCGGCGATAGGTGGTGACCAGCGGATGGTCGTTACCCAGCAGGTCGAACACTTGCAGCAGGGTCTTGTGGGGCAGGCCGTTCTCGAAGCCACGGTTACGCACGAACAGCTTGAGCAGGCTGTCCAGCGCCGGCTCGTATTGCTGGCGGGAGAGTTGCTGGACCGCCAGCTGGTACACCGCTTCGTCATCACCGGCATCCTGCGCGAGGCGCGACTTCAGGTCGGCCACTTCAGGCAGGTCGGCTGCCTGGCGCAGGAATGTCAGTTGGGCGCGGGCGCCCGCGAGTGATTGCTTGTGCTCGTCGCTCTTCACGGCATTGAGCACGGTTTCCGCTTCACCCAGTTCACCGCGTTCGGCCAGGCAGCGGGCATAGAGGATCAGGCCGGCGGCATTGGTGTTGTCTTCGGTGAGCAGTTGCTTGAGCAGATTCTCGGCTTCGCTGATGCGGCCTTCGCTGAACGAGGCCTGGGCAGCGTCCAGCAGGTTGCCCTGCGGCGTGGCCGGGATCTGTACGTGGGGTTCGAGCATGGCGCGGATAGCCGATTCCGGCTGGGCGCCGGCAAAGCCGTCCACCGGCTGGCCGTCCTTGAACAGCACCACGGTGGGCAGGCTGCGGATGCCGAAGCGCATCACGATGTCCTGCTCGATATCGCAGTTCACTTTGGCCAGCAGCAGTTCACCCTGGTAGGACTCGGCGATCTGTGCCAGTAGTGGCATCAGCGCCTTGCAGGGCGCGCACCAGTCAGCCCAGAAATCCACCAGCACGGGCTTGTGGAAGGAGTTCTGGATCACCGCCTGGTCGAAATCGGCACCGGTGGTATCGAAGATGTAGGGAATGTCGCTCATCTGGGCACTCGAAGGCACGAAGGAATGGGCGAATCATAAGGCCGCCGACGGGGGATGAATATGCCCCGTACGAGCGAGGTGTTCTCCCGCCGGTCGGTCTGCTGCCTGTAGGGGCGAATTCATTCGCCAAGCGCCCCGCAGGGGCGCCCCAACTCCGAGCTGTACCGGGACGATTCCTTGCCCGGCCGCAGCATCATGAGGGACCCCTAGCGCCCCCCCCACAACATGTCTCCCTCGCCAAGGTGCTCTGTCTCAGCGAATCGCGTGATACAGGCTCACATTGCGAAATTCCGCCGGCTCGGCCAGGTCCGGCCAAGTGCAGGCGTCCAGCACGGCAAGGCGGGTATAGAGCGGGTGCTGGAAATCGCGTACCCGCGAGTCGGCCACCAGGGCTTGGCGACCGCGGGTAAGGAAGTGGTCGAGTAGTGGCAGGTTGGCGCGGTCGTAGAGCACGTCGGCGACGATGATCAGGTCGAAGCGGTCTTGTTCCTGGAAAAAGTCCGCCGAATAGCTCAGCTGCACACCGTTGAGCTCGGCATTGGCGCGACAGGCTTCCAACGCCAGTGGGTCGAGATCACAGGCCACCACTTCAGCAGCGCCGGCCTTGGCCGCGGCAATGGCGGCCACGCCCGAGCCAGCGCCGAAGTCCAGCACGCGTTTGCCGGCGACCCATTCCGGCTTCTCGGCCAGCCAGCGCGCCAGGGCGAGGCCGCTGGCCCAGCAGAAGCACCAGTAGGGTGGCTCTTCGAGGATGCGTCGGGTTTCTTCGGGGCTGAAGGCGCGGTCCATGTTGTTGGCATCGATCAGCCAGAGCCTGATATCGGTTCCCGGCAGGGTTTCCGCGCTGAGGCTGGCGTCGCCCAGCAGTTGGACCAGTGCCTGTTGCAGTGCTGCCGGGGCGCTCATGGTGCTGGAACCATCTGCAACGGTCCGAGGGACTGGCTTTCAGGCTGCAGGATCCGGCGAGGTTGCAGTTTCAGGATCAGTTGTCCCGACAGGCTCGCGCGCCCACGCAGCTCCACGCGCTCACCTCGGGGAAAGTATTCCGGGTTGAACAGCAGGCGGAAGGGCAGCGGGCCGCCATTGCCGTTCAGCACCAGGTTGCCGAGCAGGCGTTGCGGGCGGTCGCGCGAATCGATCGATATCAGCGCCAGCTCCACCTCGCTGCCCGCGGGCGGCGCCTGCAGCACGCCGCTGAGTTCACGCATGTGTGCAGGCGTGGCCTCAACCTTGGGTTGCTGTGCCGGAGTGGGTAATTCCGGGGCGGGCTCTTCGCTGGCACACGCCGCTAGCAGCGCGGCCAGGAGCAGGGGAAGGAGTGGGCGCATCTGGAATTCCTGATCTGTATGCGCGGGCCTTATAGCGCAAAGCCGTCGGCTTGTCTTGCCCCGGGGATGCGCTACCATGGTCCCCCTTTTCTGCAGATGCTCCTCGAACGCCATGCATTGTCCTTTCTGCGGCGCCCACGACACCAAGGTCATCGATTCGCGGCTGGTCGCAGAAGGCGATCAGGTGCGTCGTCGTCGCGAGTGCCTGGCTTGCGAAGAACGCTTCACTACCTTCGAGACCGCCGAGCTGGTCATGCCCCGCCTGATCAAGCAGGACGGCAGTCGCCAGCCCTTCGACGAAGAGAAGCTGCGCGCCGGCATGCAGCGGGCACTGGAGAAGCGTCCGGTGAGCATCGAACGTCTCGAGGCGGCCATCGCCCATATCAAGCACAAGTTGCGCGCCACCGGCGAGCGCGAGGTGAAATCTCGGGTACTGGGCGAACTGGTGATGGTCGAGTTGCAGAAGCTCGATGAAGTCGCCTACATCCGTTTCGCTTCGGTCTATCGCCGCTTCCAGGATCTCAACGAGTTCCGCGAGGAAATCGAGCGCCTGGCCCGCGAGCCCTCGAAAGACTGATGGCCACCAGCGATCAGGCCTACATGGCCCGCGCCCTGGAGCTGGCGCGCAAGGGCATCTACTCAACCCATCCCAATCCGCGCGTCGGTTGCGTCATCGTTCGTGATGGCGAGGTCGTCGGTGAAGGCTGGCACGTCCGCGCCGGTGAGCCCCATGCCGAAGTCCATGCCCTGCGCCAGGCCGGCGATCTGGCCCGTGGCGCCACTGCCTACGTCACTCTCGAACCTTGCAGCCATCACGGCCGCACGCCGCCGTGCGCCGATGCGCTGGTGGCAGCCGGAGTCGGGCGCGTGGTTGCCGCCATGCAGGACCCAAATCCCCAGGTCGCCGGCCGCGGCCTGCAACGTCTGGCAGATGCGGGCATCGCCGTGGAGAGCGGCGTGCTGGAGGCTGAAGCGCGTGCACTGAATGCCGGCTTCATCAAGCGGATGGAACAGGGGTTGCCCTTCGTCAGGGTCAAGCTCGCCATGAGCCTTGATGGCCGCACCGCCATGGCCAGTGGCGAAAGCCAGTGGATTACCGGTCCGGCGGCCCGCTCGGCGGTGCAGCGCTTGCGTGCCCGCGCCAGCGTCGTGTTGACCGGCGCTGACACCGTGCTTACCGATGCTGCACGCCTGACCGTACGTGCCGACGAATTGGGTCTGGACGCTGAGCTCACTGCGCTGGCCGTCAGTCGCCCGCCGCTGCGGGTGCTGGTGGACGGGCGCCTGCGGGTGCCGCTGTCAGTACCTTTCTTCCAGGCCGGCCCGACACTGGTGGCGACCGCCCGCGCGGGCGCCCAGGATGGTTACCCGGGCCACGAGCTGCTGGTGTTGCCGGGTGGCGATGGCCATGTCGATCTGCGCCGACTGTTGCAGGAGCTGGCCAACCGGGGTGTCAACGAGGTCCTGGTGGAAGCCGGCCCTAGCCTTGCAGGGGCCTTTGCCCGTGCCGGACTGGTGGATGAGTACCAGATTTTCATCGCCGCCAAGTTCCTGGGTTCCAGCGCCCGCCCGCTGCTTGACTGGCCGCTGGCACGTATGGCCGAGGCCCAGGAATTGAAGATCGTGGAAATGCGCGCCGTAGGCGACGACTGGCGAGTCATCGCGGTGCCTCGCTCTACTGCCTGATTTCCCCGCCGCCAACATGGCCGAACAGGCCGATGCAAGTTCGTTACGACTGTGATAAAACGCCTGCCAGCCAGTTCGATGCTGGCTGAAACGTTCTCAGGGCGGGGTGCAAGTCCCCACCGGCGGTAATTGCGTGCCAAGCGCATAGCCCGCGAGCGCTCGTCCATGGCGAGGTCAGCAGACCCGGTTAGATTCCGGGGCCGACGGTAATAGTCCGGATGAAGAGAGAACGGGATTGCCTGCCTGGGCCAGCGTACGTCCGTGCCAGTGCCCGTCAGATCCCTTTCGATCCGATACGCCCTGTTTTTCACGAAACAGGAGTTACATCGATGTCATATGCAACAACCCAGATCCTTCCGGCGCCGGCGGCTTGCCTGCGCGCGGGCGAGGGGTGGGCGCCTATAATGCGTCTTTCACCGGCTTCTGTCGGTTCGCTGCAAGCTCTGGAGGTCCCATGTTCACCGGCATAATCGAAGCCATCGGCACCATCCGTGCGATCACCCCCAAGGGGGGCGACGTTCGTGTCCTGGTGGAAACCGGCAAGCTGGACCTCGGTGACGTCAAGCTCGGCGACAGCATCGCGGTCAATGGCGTCTGCCTCACCGCAGTGGAACTGCCCGGTAACGGCTTCTGGGCCGACGTCAGCCGCGAAACCCTGGCTCGCACTGCCTTTGACGACCTCAAGGCCGGTAGTCCGGTCAACCTGGAAAAGGCCCTGACTCCCACCAGCCGTCTTGGCGGCCACCTGGTCAGCGGCCATGTCGACGGTATCGGCGAAGTCGTGGCGCGGGAAGACAACGCCCGCGCCGTGCAATTCCGCATCCGCGCACCGCTCGAGCTGGCCAAGTACATTGCCCTGAAGGGTTCGATCACCGTCGACGGCACCAGCCTGACGGTGAATTCGGTAAACGGCGCGGAGTTCGAGCTGACCATCGTCCCGCACACCCTGGCCGAGACCATCATGGTCGACTACCGACCGGGGCGCCGCGTCAACCTGGAGGTCGACCTGCTGGCCCGCTACCTGGAACGCCTGCTGCTGGGCGACAAGGCGGCTGAGCCCCAGTCCTCCGGCCTGACCGAAAGCTTCCTCGCCGAACACGGCTACCTCAAACACTGAATTCAGAAGGAGGGCCCATGGCTCTCAACAGCATCGACGAACTGATCGAAGACATCCGCCAGGGCAAGATGGTCATCCTCATGGATGACGAGGATCGCGAGAACGAAGGCGACCTGATCATGGCCTCCGAGTGCGTGCAGGCCGAGCACATCAACTTCATGGCCCGCTTCGCCCGTGGCCTGATCTGCATGCCGATGACCCGCGAGCGTTGCGAACTCCTGAAGCTGCCGCTGATGGCGCCGCGCAACGGTTCCGGCTTCGGCACCAAGTTCACCGTCTCCATCGAGGCGGCCGAAGGTGTGACCACCGGTATCTCCGCCGCCGACCGCGCACGCACCGTACAGGTGGCCGCGGCCAAAGGTGCCAAGGCCGAAGACATCGTCAGCCCCGGTCACATCTTCCCGTTGATGGCTCAGCCAGGCGGTGTGCTGGCCCGCGCCGGTCACACCGAGGCGGCTTGCGACCTGTCGCGCATGGCTGGCTTCGAGGCCAGCGGCGTGATCTGCGAGATCATGAACGACGACGGCACCATGTCCCGTCGCCCCGAGCTAGAGGCCTTCGCCGCCGAGCACGGGATCAAGATCGGCACCATCGCCGACCTCATCCACTATCGCCTGATCCATGAACGCACCGTCGAGCGCATCGCCGAGCAGCCGCTGGATAGCGAACTGGGCCACTTCAACCTGGTGACCTATCGTGATTCCGTGGAAGGCGATGTGCACATGGCGCTGACCCTGGGCAAGATCTGCCCGGAAGAACCGACCCTGGTGCGGGTCCACAACATGGACCCGCTGCGCGACCTGTTCATGGTCAACCAGGAAGGCCGCTGGAGCTTGCGCGCTGCCATGAGCGCGGTGGCCAAGGCCGGTAGCGGCGTAGTGCTGCTGCTGGGCAACCCGCTGACCGGCCCGCAGCTGCTGGCGCACCTGGAGCGTCAGCTGGGAGCGGAAACCAAGGTCACCAATCCGACCACCTACAGCACCGTCGGTGCCGGATCGCAGATTCTCCGCGACCTCGGGGTGCGCAAGATGCGCCTGATGAGTTCGCCGATGAAGTTCAACGCGATATCCGGTTTCGACCTGGAAGTTGTAGAATACCTGCCCGCTGAATGACCCGCAGGGCTCCGACCGTCAAGGCCGGGGCCCTCGCTCTTTAATTGACGAGAACTCGCCCATGTCCCTGAAGACCATCGAAGGTACCTTCATCGCCCCCAAAGGCCGCTATGCCCTGGTGGTCGGCCGTTTCAACAGTTTCGTCGTGGAAAGCCTGGTAAGCGGCGCCGTAGACGCTCTGGTTCGCCACGGTGTCAGCGAAAACGACATCACCATCATCCGCGCTCCCGGCGCGTTTGAGATCCCGCTGGTAGCCCAGAAGGTCGCCCAGCAAGGCGAGTACTCCGCCATCATCGCCCTCGGCGCGGTCATTCGTGGCGGCACCCCGCATTTCGAATACGTTGCCGGTGAGTGCACCAAGGGCCTGGCCCAGGTTTCCATGGAGTTCGGCGTTCCGGTCGCCTTCGGCGTGCTGACCGTCGACTCCATTGAGCAAGCCATCGAGCGTTCCGGCACCAAAGCCGGCAACAAGGGCGCAGAAGCTGCCCTGTCCGCCCTGGAGATGGTTAGCCTGCTGGCTGCCCTGGAGGCCAAGTGAGCAACGCAGACGGTTCGGCGCCCAAGGCACCGAAAGGCAAGATTGCAGCCCGTCGCCAGGCCCGCAGCCTGGCGATGCAGGCACTCTACTCCTGGCACATTGCTGGTCAGCCGCTCAACGAAATCGAGGCGCAGTTCCGCGTCGACAACGATTTCAGCACGGTAGACGGTGCCTACTTCCACGAGATCCTGCACGGCGTGCCGCGCCAGAAGACTGAGATCGATGCGGCCTTCCTGCCTTGCCTGGATCGTGCCCTTGAAGAAGTGGACCCGGTAGAGTTGGCGATCCTGCGCCTGTCGACCTTTGAGCTGATGAACCGCCAGGACGTGCCGTATCGCGTGGTTATCAACGAAGGCATCGAACTGGCCAAGGTGTTTGGTGCCACCGACGGGCACAAGTTCGTCAACGGCGTGCTGGACAAGCTGGCACCGCGCTTGCGGGCCGCCGAAGTCCGCGGCGGCAAGCGCTGATTGCAGCTCGCGCGTGGGTGAGTTCGAGCTGATCCGCCGTTTCTTCGCCTCCGCCGCATGCGCGGCCGGGGGCGAAGGCATTGCCCTTGGCATTGGCGACGACTGCGCCCTGCTTCAGCTACCGGCTGGCGAGCAGCTGGCGATCTCCACCGACACACTGGTGGCTGGCGTGCATTTCCCCGATGACGCCGACCCCTTCCTCCTTGGCCAGCGTGCTCTGGCGGTATCCGCCAGTGATCTGGCAGCCATGGGCGCCAAGCCCATCGCCTTCACCCTTGCCCTGACCCTGCCCGACGCCCGCGCCGACTGGCTCGAAGGCTTCGCCCGCGGACTCTGTGCAATGGCGAGCGATTGCGGAATCGGACTGGTCGGTGGTGATACCACGCGTGGACCGCTAAGCCTGACCCTCACCGTGTTCGGCCGCGTCCCGGCCGGCCAGGCGCTGACCCGTGCCGGGGCGCGTCCGGGTGACCTGCTCTGCGTGGGCGGTAGCCTGGGCGATGGCGGTGGGGCATTGCCACTGGTGCTTGGCGAGCGCCAGGAACGCGGGCCAGAGGTGGATTACCTGCTGCAACGCTACTGGGCGCCACAGCCTCAGCTGGCCCTCGGCCAGGCGCTGCGTGGACGGGCCACAGCAGCCCTGGACATTTCCGACGGACTACTTGCCGATTGCGGTCATATCGCCGCAGCCTCCGGCGTGGCACTGCTGGTGGAAGCCACCAAGCTGCCGCTGTCTTCGGCACTCGAAAGCCTCTTTTCCAGGGAATTCGCGCTCAATTGTGCGCTGTCCGGTGGCGACGACTACCGCCTGGCCTTTACCCTGCCCGCCAGTGCGCTGGCCGCCATCCGGGCGGACTGGCCGGAAGTGGCAGTGATCGGCCGCGTCGCAGCCGGGCAGGGTGTTCATCTGCTGGACGATGCCGGCGCAATACTTCAGCCGCCGGCACTGGGCTATCAACATTTCGGGAGTCAAGGTGACTGATCGCGAATCGGCCACGCCGCAACCCATCCCCCATTCGGTGTGGAGCAACCCCTGGCACTTCATCGCCTTCGGCTTTGGCTCGGGTACCTTGCCCAAGGCCCCGGGTACCTGGGGGTCGCTGGTGGCGCTGCCATTCATCCCGCTCTGGCAGATGCTGCCGGACTGGGGCTACTGGCTGATGCTGGGCCTCACCATGCTGTTTGGCTTCTGGCTGTGCGGCAGGGTCGCCGATGACCTGCGTGTCCACGACCATGAAGGCATCGTGTGGGATGAGATGGTCGGCATGTGGATCACCCTCTGGTTGGTGCCGGAAGGTTGGCACTGGCTTTTGCTGGGCTTCCTGGTCTTCCGCGTAATGGACATCCTCAAGCCTTGGCCGATCCGCTGGATCGACCGCCACGTCCACGGCGGCGTGGGCATCATGCTCGACGATGTGCTGGCCGGTGTCTTCGCCTGGCTGGCAATGCAACTCATCGTCTGGGGCGTAGCCTAGTCTTGTCAGGACCAGCGGCCACGATGAGCTGGTAGACGGAGGCGCAATGCGGAGCTGGATTCTGGCGGTTCTGATCGGTTGCCTGCTGCTCCCCGCAGCGTGGGCCGACGAGTTCCCGTCCAATGAAATCCACCTCGCCAGCGAGGTCTGGCCCGAGCACACCGAGGCAAACGGCAAAGGGCTTGGCTGGGACATCTTGCGCAAGGTCTACGAACCCGAAGGCATCCAGCTCAAGATTCACTCCGTACCCTATACCCGCTCCATTGGCCTGGTGCAGCGCGGCGAGGCAGATGCCTGGGTCGGCTCCTATCGCAATGAGGTCCAGAGCGCGTACTACCCGCGCTGGCACTACGACGCCGACCAGGTCAGCGCACTCTCGCTGCGTTCAACCCCGGTTCCCACCCTGGCCACCCTCGGCCAGTACCGCCTGGCCTGGATTCGTGGTTACGACTACCAGGACTACCTGCCGAATCTGAAGCACTTCAAGGAAATCCAGCGGCGCAGCGGCATACTCTCGATGCTCGAACTGGGGCACGTGGACTTCTACATCGACGCCCGAACCGAAGTCGACGACGTGCTGGAGAGCGCGGCCGAGCCCGGCAAGTACCGTGTAACCCCGCTGGCGCGCCTGCCGTTGTACCTGGGCTTCGCCGACACGCCGCGTGGCCGTCGCCTGGCGGACATGTTCGACCGTCGCATGGACGCATTGGTCGCCAGTGGCGAGCTTCGTCCGCTGTTCGTCCGCTGGAAACAACCCTATGCCTTCGACAAGGAGCTGGAGAAACCCCATGTCGCGCCCTGATCTGCGTATCGCCGCCTTCCTGCTGGCGCTCGTTCCGCTGCTTGTCGACGCCACCCAGGTTCAGGTAGTCGGGCTTTTCCCCGGCGCTGCGGTACTCAACGTCGATGGCCAGCGCAAGCTGGTGAAGGTTGGACAGACCGGCCCTGGCGGTGTCCAGGTCATCAGCGCCGACAGCAAGGGCGCGGTGCTGCGGGTCGATGGGGTCGAGCGAAGTTACAGCCTTTCGCGTGAATACAATCCGTCCGGCACGTCCATCGGCCCTGCAGGCTCCGGCAGCCCGCCGGCGCCCCAGAAAACCCAGTTGAGCATTGCCCGCGGCAATAACGGCCACTACCAGGTGGCCGGTTCCATCGAGGGTCATCCGGTGCAGTTCCTGGTGGACACCGGCGCCACCAGCGTTGCCATGAACGAGAACCAGGCACGCCGCCTGGGTATCGACTACCGGGTCAAGGGCCAGCCGATGAAGGCCAGCACCGCCGCTGGCACAGTCAACGCCTGGCGGGTGACTCTCGATCGCATCAAGGTCGGGAGCATCGAAGTGCTCGGCGTGGAAGGCGCGGTGGTCGAGGGTGAGGCGCCAGTGGATGTGCTGCTCGGCATGAGCTTCCTGAATCGCGTGCGCTGGCGCGAGGAGCAGGGGGTGCTGATGCTGGAATCCAAGTTCTGACTCACTTCCTTCGAGCCAACCGATACTTATCCCCAACTATTCAAACTGACCGGCCAACTAGCGCTGCTGTTACAATGCCGGCCTTGCAAATTTCCAGGAGTTTCACGGTGTCTGTCGTATTCGTCGCCGCCTCCCAGCTACCCACTCCGTTCGGCGTGTTCACCATGCACGGCTTCCTCGATGAGGCCAGTGGCAAGGAACATGTAGCGCTGACTCTGGGTGATGTGGCCAATGGCGAACCTGTCCTGGGCCGTCTGCACTCCGAGTGCCTGACCGGCGATGCCCTGTTCAGCCTGCGCTGCGATTGCGGCTTCCAGCTGGAAGCGGCCCTGAGTGCCATCGCTGAAGCCGGTTGCGGCGTGCTCCTTTACCTGCGCCAGGAAGGTCGTGGCATTGGCCTTCTGAACAAGATTCGCGCCTACGAGCTACAGGACGCCGGTGCCGACACCGTGGAAGCCAATGAACGCCTTGGTTTCGGCGCCGATCAGCGCGACTACGCCATGTGCCAGCCGATGCTGGAACACTTGGGCGTCAGCGCCATCAAGCTGATGACCAACAACCCGCGCAAGGTCAAGGCATTGGAAAGCTACGGCCTCAACGTGGCTGAGCGCGTCCCGCTGCAGACCGGCCTGAACAAGCACAACCGCAAGTACCTGGCGACCAAGGCGGGCAAGCTCGGGCATATGCTCGGCAACCTGCACCAGGCGGAAGCCGAGTCGTGACCCGCAAGGAAGTCCGCCGCCAGTTGGCCCTGGCCTGGTGGCGCCAGGTGGGCTACACCCTGGTGCCGTTGCTGGTCATGGGCTACCTGTTCGGTGATGGCGAGCCGGCACTGCCGGTCTTGCAGATGCCGCTCTTTATCGTCGCCCTGGCATCCATGTTCCTCAGCCTGCCGATGTTTTCCGCCTACAAGCGTGCCCTGGTGGCGACCGAAGCCGCCCTTGGCCGGGCCGAAGAGCCAGGAGCCTGGCAGGAACTGGCGCGCCAACGCCGCAAGGCATTCGTCGCTGCCGGCCTTCCGGCGTGGATAGCCGCGCTGGCAGTGCCATTCGGCCTCAACGCCGTGGCCTTGGTTCTCCTGGCCATGAGCAGCCTGGTGATGCTCTACCTCTACCGAATCCCCCGCCAGCTCGGCTGATGCGCCGACTGCTCGCCTTCCTGCTGCTGTGCCTGGCGCTACCCGCTGCGGCGCAGTTGCGGGTAGTCAGCCTGGCACCTTCCCTGACTGAAACCATGCTCGACCTCGGCGCCGGCGATCTGCTGGTGGGCGTGCTCGACGGTGGCGAGCGGCCGGCCGACCTCTCCGGCCTGCCGTCCGTGGGACGCTACGGCCAGCTCCAGGCAGAAAGCTTGCTCAGCCTCAAGCCTGACCTGGTGTTGCTGTGGCCCGACAGTGTCGGAGCTGCCGGTCGCGAGCAGCTGAAGCGGCTTTCCATTCCCCAACTGGTGGTCGAACCCAGGGACCTGGGCCAACTGGCGCAGTCTTTCATCTCAATTGGCGAGCGAGTCGGACGCGCGGATCAGGGTCGCCAACTGGCAGCGCGTTTCGAGGCTGGGTTGGCGGAACTGCGCCAGCGTCATCAACGCGACGTGCCGCTGAAGGTCTTCTATCAGGTGTGGGACAAGCCGCTGTACACCCTGGGCGGGCAGCAGATCGTCAGCGATGCCCTGAAGGTCTGTGGAGCGGAAAACGTTTTCGCCGACCTGTCATTGCCGGCACCGCAAGTGGGCGTCGAAGCGGTTCTGCAGCGTGACCCGGCGGTGATCCTGGTGAGCGAGCCGGGCCAGGCCAGCGCCTGGGCGTCCTGGCCGCAACTGGCTGCGGTGAAGAACCAGCGGGTCTGGCCCGTGCCGGACCGGGGGTTGGAGCGCCCGAGCTTCCAGATGCTGGAGGCGACCAGGAAGCTGTGCCGCTTGCTGGAGACTGCAAGGTAGGGTGCCATGTGCACCGACGGAGGCTTGGTGCGCGCGGCGCACTCTACAGGCGTGTAACCCAGTGATATCCGGGAAGACTTGTACGCCACTCCCGGATTGCATCCGGACCATGGATTGCTTGTGGGAGCGCATTCATTCGCGAATGAATCGCCCCCACAGTTTCAGGTGACGATCAGAGCCCCAGCAACGCCAGGCGAGCGCGCACCGACGCCTCGATACCCGCCGCATCCAGCCCGCACTCGGCGAGCATTTCCGCCGGTTTGGCGTGTTCGACGTAGTAGTCGGGCAGCCCCAGGTGCAGCACCGGCTTGAGCAGGTTCTCGCGGGCGAGGAACTCACTGACGGCGGCGCCAGCGCCACCCATCACGCTGTTCTCCTCGATAGTCACCAGCAGTTCGTGGCTACCGGCCAGTTCACGCACCAGCGCTTCGTCCAGGGGTTTGACGAAACGCATATCGACCACTGTGGCATCGAGGCCTTCGGCCACTTGCAGGGCGTCGGCCAGTTGCACGCCGAACACCAGCATCGCGACCTTCGAACCCTTGCGACGGACCACACCCTTGCCGATTTCCACCGGCGCCAGGGTCGCATCGATCGGTGCGTTCGGGCCGCTGCCGCGCGGGTAGCGCACCGCTGCCGGGCCTTCGAAGTGGTAGCCGGTGGTCAGCAGCAGGCGCAGTTCGTTCTCGTCACTCGGCGTCATCACCAGCATGCCGGGGATGCAGCGCAGGTAAGAGAGGTCGAAGCTGCCCGCGTGGGTCGGGCCGTCTTCACCTACCAGGCCGGCGCGGTCGATGGCGAACAGCACATCGAGATTCTGCACCGCCACGTCGTGGATCAACTGGTCGTAGCCGCGCTGGAGGAAGGTGGAATAGATGGCCACCACCGGCTTGGCGCCGTCGCAGGCCATGCCGGCCGCCAGGGTCACAGCGTGCTGCTCGGCGATGGCCACGTCGAAGTAACGATCCGGGAAGCGCTCGCTGAAGGCCACCAGGTCGGAGCCTTCCTTCATCGCCGGGGTGATGCCCACCAGGCGCGGGTCCTGCCCGGCCATGTCGCACAGCCACTGGCCGAACACGCTGGAGTATTTCGGGCCGGAAGGTTTCTTCGGTGCGGCCGGGGCCTTGATCGGCTCCAGCTTGGTAATGGCGTGGTAGCCAATGGGGTCGACTTCCGCCGGGGCGAAGCCTTTGCCCTTCTTGGTCACCACATGGAGGAACTGCGGGCCCTTGAGGTCGCGCATGTTGCGCAGGGTCGCAACCAGGGTGGGCAGGTCATGGCCGTCGATGGGGCCGATGTAATTCCAGCCGAGCTCCTCGAACAGGGTGCCGGGAACCAGCATGCCCTTGGCATATTCCTCGGTGCGGCGAGCGATTTCCCAGGCGCCGGGCAGGCGCGAGAGCACCTTCTTGCTGCCTTCGCGCATGCTGGCGTAGGTACGGCTGGAGAGGATCTTCGCCAGGTAGTTCGACAGGCCGCCGACGTTGCGCGAGATCGACATGTCGTTGTCGTTGAGGATCACCAGCATGTCTGCCTGGACATCCGACGCATGGTTGAGCGCCTCGAAGGCCATGCCTGCGGTCAGCGCGCCGTCGCCGATCACGGCGATCGACTTGCGGTTTGAACCCTGCATGCGGGCGGCGATAGCCATGCCCAGGGCGGCGCTGATGGAGGTGCTGGAGTGGCCGACGCCGAAGGTGTCGTACTCGCTCTCCACGCGGCGTGGGAAGGCGGCGACGCCGTCCTTCTGGCGCAGGGTGCCCATCTGCTCGCGGCGCCCGGTGAGGATCTTGTGCGGATAGGCCTGGTGGCCCACGTCCCAGACCAGCCGGTCGTCGGGTGTGTCGTAGACGTAGTGCAGGGCGATGGTCAGTTCCACCACGCCCAGGCCGGCACCGAAGTGTCCGCCGGTCTTGCCGACGGTATAGAGCAGGTACTGGCGCAGTTCGTCGGCCAGGGTTTCCAGCTCCGCCTCACCAAGCCGGCGCAGTTGATCCGGCGTCGCCGCGCGGTCGAGCAGGGGCGTGACGGGGCGTTCGCGGGGAATCTCGTGGAACGTCGTGGGCATCAGGCGAATCGTTATAGGAAAAAAAAGATGGGCAAGTTTACCTGATGCGTTGGTAACTGCCCAAACACGCTGTCAGTCAGTTCGTAGCAGCCTGTGCGATCTGCTACGCCGGGTAATGGCGGGACAGGAAGTCCAGCAGCAACGGATTCACCAGGTCAGGGCGCTCGTTCTGTAACCAGTGGCCGCAATCGGGTAACCGGGTCTGCTCCAGGCGCGGCACCAGGCTGGCCATGCGCTTGAGCGTGTAAGCCTCCAGTTGTGCGACCGGGTCGAGGTCGCCGACGAGAAACAGCGCGGGCTGCTCGACCTGCCTGCTTGCCAGGAATTCGGTCTGCTCCCAGTTGCGGGTGAAGTTGCGGTACCAGTTGAGCGGCCCGCGAAAGCCCTGTCGGGTCAGGGTGCGGCGGTAGACGGCGAATTCCTCGGCATCGCACCAGCCGGGGAGGGCGGGCGACTCGCTGAGGCCATCCAGCAGGCCGGCGCCGGCGGGCCGGTCGCGCAGCACCGCGTCGCCCAGGTCGCTTAGCAGGAGGCGAAGACTGCGGTCGAGGTCGGCATCCAGTTCCGCCTCGGCCACACCAGGCTCCTGGAAGTAGAGGATGTAGTTGAAGCGACCGGCATTGGCCTCGCGCATGATCTCGATGGCTGGACGCTTGGGACGCCCACCGAAGGGCACCGACATGGCGCCCATGGCACGGATGCGGCGCGGCTCCAGTAGCGCCAGGTGCCAGGCCACCGGCGCGCCCCAGTCATGGCCGATCACGCAGGCATCGGTCTGCTCGAGGCTGTCCATGGCGGCCTGGATGTCTGCGCAAAGGGTCAGCAGTGCGTAATCTTCGATCGCTTCAGGGGCACTGCTCTCCCCATAGCCACGCATTTCAGGTACCAGCACCCGATAGCCGGCTTCCACCAGCGGCGTTATTTGCTGGCGCCAGGAGAACCAGCATTCGGGGAAACCATGCAGCAGCCACACCGGTCGTCCCGCGGCGGGGCCGGCCATGTAAAGGCTCAGGGTTATGCCATTGACCGGCAGCAGGCGATGTTCGAGTGGCGGCATGACAGGCTCCGTTTCTTACCAGGTGTCGACGAAGGGGCGTTTCTTGCCAGAGCGGGGCGCCGGTCTGGGAGCGGCGTTCAACCCGCGCAGCAACCAGGAGCGGGTTTCCTGCGGGTCGATCACGGCGTCGATCTCCAGGAAGCTGGCCATGTTGATCGCCTTGCCGTTCTGGTAGGCCTTGGCAACCATCTTGTCGAACAGCAGTTGGCGCTCGGTCGGGTCTTCCACGGCTGCCAGCTCCTTGGCGTAGCCCAGACGGACTGCGCCTTCCAGGCCCATGGCGCCAAATTCGCCGCTGGGCCAGGCGATGGTGAACATTGGCGAATGGAAGCTGCCCGCCGCCATGGCTTGGGCGCCCAGGCCGTAGCCCTTGCGCAGCACTACGGTGAAGTAGGGCACCGAGAGCCCGGCAGCGGCGACGAACATGCGCGAGACATGGCGCACCGTGGCCTGCTTCTCCGATTCCGGACCGACCATGAAGCCGGGGGTGTCGCATAGCGAGAGCATGGGGATGTCGAAGGCATCGCAAAGCTGCATGAAACGCGCGGCTTTGTCGCCGGCCTGGGCGTCGATGGCGCCGCCCAGATGCATCGGGTTGTTAGCCAGCAGGCCGAACGCCTTGCCTTCGATGCGGATGAAGGCCGTGATCAGGCCGGGCGCGAACTGTCGGCGCAGCTCCAGTACCGAGTCCTGGTCGGCCAGGGTTTCAATCAGTGCGCGTACGTCGTAGACCCGCAGGCGATTCTCCGGAATGGCCTGGCGCAACAGGCGCTGGTCGGCGCATTGCCAGTCGACCAGGTCGCCCTGGAAATAAGACAGGTACTGCCGGGCTACTCGAACCGCTTCGGCCTCATCCTCCACCAGCACGTCGATTACCCCGTTGGGGCCCTGGACGCTGCTGGGGCCGACTTCCTCCGGCGCGAAGCTGCCCAGGCCGCCGCCTTCGATCATGGCCGGGCCGGCCATGCCGATGCTGGCGTTCTTTGTCGCAATGATCACATCGCAGCAACCGAGCAGCGCAGCATTGCCGGCAAAGCAGCGGCCGGAAACCACACCCACCAACGGCACCAGGCCGGACAGTCGCGCCATGCCCACGAAGGTGTGGCAGTCCAGCCCCGCCACACCGACGAAGTCCGAATCCCCCGGCCGGCCACCGCCGCCTTCCGCGAACAGCACCAGCGGCAGCCGCCATTGCTCGGCCAGGCCCAGCATGCGGTCGGTCTTCTTGTGGTTCATCACCCCCTGCGTACCGGCGAACACCGTGTAGTCGTAGGCGATGGTCATGCAACGGGCGGCCTCGCTGCCGAACCGGGTGGCGTTGACCGTGCCGATACCAGCCACCAGCCCGTCGGCCGGGCTCTGCTCTATCAGCTCCTCCAGCGACCGGCGCCGACGCTGGGCCGCCAGCGCCAATGCGCCGTACTCGATGAAGCTGCCTGCATCCAGCAGGTCGTCAAGGTTCTCTCGTGTCGTGCGCTGACCGGTCTTGCGCCGTCGGGCCACGGCCTGCGGGCGACGTTCATCGGTGGTGACTGCATGGCGTTCCAGCACTTCGGCAAGATCCGCGCGGATATGGGCAAGGTCGAGGCTCTCCTCGCTCAGCACCGCATCACCGACCACTTCCGCAGGTTCCAGGAACAGCAGCGGAGCGCCTTCGAACAGGCTGTCGCCCGGTGCCACGGCCAGTGCCCGGACGATGCCGCCCTGGACCGCCTTGACTACGAACTCCATCTTCATCGCCTCCAGCACCGCCACCGCCTGCCCGGCGGCAACGGCGTCGCCCACCTGCACATCGAGGCTGACCAGCACACCCTGGCTGGGCGCGTTCAGCGGCACACAGCCGGCCGGTGCGTCGGGTTGCCCGGTCGGGCCATTGCTGGCGGTTTTCGCGCCGCTGACGAACAGGTGTGGATGGGCAGCTTGTTGCGGGGCCAGGAGTTGACCGATTTCCCGCTCGATGAAGCGGGTGTCGACGCCATTTGCCAGTTCTGCACGACGTAGCAGGTTTTGCAGGAAGTGGATGTTGCTCGTCACCCCCTCGAGGCGGAATTCACACAGTGCGCGATAGGCGCGGCGCAGGGC
The DNA here is from genome assembly GCF_029873115.1 of Pseudomonas sp. BN606. Classification (NCBI taxonomy): domain Bacteria; kingdom Pseudomonadati; phylum Pseudomonadota; class Gammaproteobacteria; order Pseudomonadales; family Pseudomonadaceae; genus Pseudomonas; species Pseudomonas sp. BN606. The sequence continues at coordinate 78,334 of NZ_SSOF01000026.1, forward strand.
GGCGGGCAGGTCGTCGCCCTGGACGATCAGCTTGGCCAGCAGCGAGTCGTAGCTGGGGTTGGTGGCGTAACCAGCGTAGCCATAGCCGTCGACACGGATGCCGGGGCCGCTGGGTGGATCAAAGGCGCTGATCAGTCCGCCAGCAGGGCGGGCACTGCCGTCGGCCTGCATGCTCTCCAGATTGATCCGCAACTGGACAGCGAAGCCGCGTGAGGCAATGGGCGCAAGAAGGCCCAGTTCGGCCAGGCTGGCGCCGGCGGCGAGACGGATCTGCGCCTGGACCAGGTCGATGCCTGTGATGGCCTCGGTGATGCAGTGTTCGACCTGGACGCGCGGGTTGGCTTCCATGAACACGAAATTGCCACGGGCTGCGTCCACCAGGAACTCGAATGTGCCGATACCGCGATAGCCCACGGCGGTGGCCAGGGTCAGCGCCGCATCGAGGATGCGCTGGCGCAGGTCCACATCCAGGTCGGGCGCAGGGGCGATCTCGACCACCTTCTGGTGACGTCGTTGCAGGCTGCAATCGCGCTCCCACAAATGCGTCACCTGCTCGCCGTCGCCCAGCACCTGCACTTCGATGTGCCGGGCGTTCTCGATCAGTCGCTCGACGTACAGGTCGCCATTGCCGAAGGCGGCGCGGGCCTCGGACTGGCAGCGCTCGAAGGCTTGTGCCAGCTCCGCCTTGCCGCGTACCGCGCGCATACCGCGCCCGCCACCACCGGCCAGGGCCTTGAGCATGATCGGGCCGCTTTTCAGCAGCGCGCCGGCTTCTTCCTGGGAAGTGGCGTGATTGCTTCCGGTGGCCAGCGGCAGGCCGCAGCGCGCGGCCAACTCACGGGCGCGGGCCTTGTCGCCGAACAGTTCCAGGGCCTCGGCCGAAGGCCCGATGAAACGGATGCCGACGGCTTCACACTGGCGGGCGAAATCGGCGTTCTCGCTGAGGAATCCGTAGCCGGGGTGCACGGCGTCGCAGCCATTCTCGAGCGCCACTTTCACCAATTGAGTGGCATCCAGGTAGGCCGCTGCGCCGCGGCCCACGAGCGGCACTGCGAGGTCGGTCTTGCGCAGGTGCAGGGACTGGTCATCGTCCTCGGCGTACACCGCGACGCTGCGGATGCCCAGTTCGGCGGCGGCGCGGGCGATGCGGATGGCGATTTCGCCACGGTTGGCGATCAGCAGGGACTGGATGGCTGTGGTCACGACTAGGGTCCTTGGCGTGCAATCCAGTGATCTTAGGCAGCGAGGGCCAATCGCCGCAGCCAACTGTGCCGCGACGAATACCCGCCACTCATGGCGGCTGATGATCCGGTGATATGGAATGTCCGAATCGGCCCTTGTGGCAGCCCGATGCCCTGCAGTATCTGTGGCGCCTCCATTTACTCCACAAGGACCGTCGATGAACGAGTTGCTGCACAGCCTGGACTGGGTGCTGCCCCTACGCAGCGACACGCTGACCCCGGTGATGCGCTTCTTTACTCTGCTGGGTTACGAGAAGTTCATCCTGTTCTTCCTGCCGCTGGGCTATTGGGCCTGGAACCGCGGGGTCTTCTTGCGGCTGCTGGTGCTGGTGGCCGTGACCGCACTGATCAACGCCTGGCTCAAGGATTACTGGCAGGACCCGCGTCCGGACATGACCCTGCGCATGGACCATGAGGTGGGCGACAGCTTCGGCCTGCCCAGCGGTCACGCGCAGATCGCCGTGGTGATCTGGTTCTGGTTGGCCTTCGAGCTGCGTCGCGCCTGGGCCTGGGTGGTCAGCGCCGGGGTGGTGACGGGGATCATTTTCAGCCGGCTCTACCTCGGTGCTCATGATGTGGAGGACGTGCTGGGTGGCTCGCTGCTGGGCATTGCTACCCTGCTGCTGTTCGCGCAGGTTCGGCAATGGAACTGGTGGCGCGAGGCCCACGGGCTTTGGCACCTGGCGCTGATCCTGCTGGTGTTCCTTGGCGCCTGGCAGACCTGGCCTGGGGTTGCGCCCAGCTATGTGCCGCTGCTGGCGGGGCTGATCATCGGCGTGTTGTGCGGCTATCGCCAGTTGGCGTTTTCCGCCGAGGTTGCCGTCTGGCGCCGCCTGCTGGCCGCAGGCATCGGTGCGGTGAGTTTCATCGTGCTGCAGAAAGCGCTGAAGCTGGCCGGTGGTGCCTGGCCGCTGGACCCGCAACTCTGGCAGGGGCTGCGCGGGCTGGTGATGGGCATGTTCGTAGCGGCAGCGATGCCCTGGATACTGGTACGCATGGGGCTGCTGGAAGCAGGTCGCACGCCACAGGGCGCTGCAGCCGAGCCGGTCGCCTGATAAAACCGAGGTTAATGTCGGACGGCGCGATCAGCTGCGCCGTTCGACGATATAGCGCGCCAGGGCGCGCAGCGGCTCGGCGCTGTCACCGAGCGAGGCGATGGCCCGCAGGGCCTGGTCACGCAAATCCAGGGCATAGGCCTTGGCATTGTCGAGGCCGAGCAGGGCAGGGTAGGTGGGCTTGTCGTGGGCCTCGTCCTTGCCCTGGGTCTTGCCCAGGGTGGCGGTATCGCTTTCCACGTCGAGAATGTCGTCCTGCACCTGGAAGGCCAGGCCGATTGCGCGGGAGTAAATGCGCAGCGCTGCCAGTGTCGCAGGGTCGGCACGGCCACTGGCCAGGGCACCGAGGCGCACGCTGGCTTCGATCAGCGCACCGGTCTTGTGACGGTGCATGGTTTCCAATGCAGCCTGGTCGAGTTTCAGCCCTACAGAACCCAGATCGATGGCCTGGCCGCCAACCATCCCGGCGGGACCAGCGGCCTGGACGAGGCTGGCGATCATCGCCAGGCGGGTTTCAGCATCGTGCGGGTTGCGCTGGGCATCGGCCAGCACTTCGAAGGCCAGTGCCTGCAAACCGTCGCCGGCGAGAATGGCGCTGGCTTCGTCGAAGGCGATATGGGTGGTGGGCTGGCCACGACGCAGGTCGTCGTCGTCCATCGCCGGCAGATCGTCATGAACCAGGGAATAGGCGTGGATCAGCTCCACCGCGCAGGCCGCACCATCGGCCCGCGCCACGTCGCCGCCCAAGGCTTCGCAAGCTGCGTAGACCAGCAGCGGGCGCACGCGTTTGCCGCCGTTCATCACGCTGTAGCGCATAGCCTGGTAGAGACGGTCGAGCGGCGCGAGCGGAGCGATGAACAGCTCGGCGAGGGCTGCATCGACTCTCTCCTGGCAGCGGGTCTGGTAGCCGGAAATCATGCTTGCTCGTCCGCGTCGAAGGGCGCTTCCTCCAGCTGGCCGTCGCGTTCCAGCAGGATCTGCACCTTCTGTTCGGCCTGGTTCAGCGCGGACTGGCATTCACGGGTCAGGCGGATGCCTTGCTCGAAGGCGCTGAGGGAGTCCTCCAGCGAGAGCTCGCCACTTTCCAGGCGTTCCACCAGGGTCTGCAGTTCGGCGAGGGACTGTTCGAAATCGGGGGAGGCTTTCTTGCGGGCCATGTTGCTGTCTCGCGGCGGTCGAATCGGGCGCGACACTAGCAGAGGCGCACCTTGCGGGCAAATGAAGGGGGCGGATGGTTGCTGGGGCTTGGTGAGGAACCTGTAGGGGCGAATGAATTCCCCCCTACAAGAGCGCGTTCGGTGAAGTCCGTAGGGTGGGCTTCAGCCCACCAAGGGAGGTTCGGCGTCCAGTGGGAGCGAATTTATTCGCGAATGAATTCGCTCCCACACTCAGGCGGTGAAGAAGTAATACACCGTCATCCCCGTCCCTACGGCGATCACCAGCCAGCGCAACCAGCTGGTCGGCAGCCGCCGGGCCAGCGCGCCGCCTGCATAACCGCCACAACTGGCGGCACCGAGCAGCACGGCGAGTTCGGTCCAACTGACCCTGCCTGCCGCCACGAAGGTCACCACCGCCACGCTGTAGATAGTGCTCGACAGCAGGTTCTTCAACGCGTTGGCGCGCAGCAGCGGATGGCCTTCGATGGAAAAGGCCGCCAGTTGCAGGATGCCCATGCCGGCGCCGAAGTAGCCGCCGTAGATGGCAACCAGGCTGTGAGACAGGTGGCTGGCAAGGCCGTGGGGCGGAAGCCCGCCGGCTGCGTGCTGGCGGTTGATCAGCCTGCTCAGCCAGGGACTGGCAGCGAACAACAGGGTGGCGGCCAGCAGCAGCCAGGGAATCAGCCGGCGGAATGTCTCGTCGCCACCGGCCAGCAACAGCAGGCCGCCGCCCAGTCCGCCCAGAAGGGACACCAGCACCAGCGGCACCACGTAGCGACCCAGCGGACGCAGTTGTTCGCGTGCCGCCCAGCTGGCGGCCAGGCTGGCGGGCCACAGGGCCACGGCGTTGGTAGCGTTGGCGGTGACAGGGGGCAGGCCGGCCGCGAGCAGGGCGGGGAAGGAGAAAAACGTTCCGCCGCCGGCAAGGGCATTCATGCCCCCCGCCGCGAAGCCGGCGACCAATAGGAGGAAGAAATCGTGGAGGCTCATGAGCAGGCGCGCAAAAGCCGGCAGGTTACCCTCGAGAATGAACGGTGGCAAAGGACGGGCGAACGGTCTCCTGCCTGATTGGCCGCCGACCAGTGAGCCGAATCGCTGATAAGTGGAGACGCGTGTTTTCGCGGTAGCAGTATGCTTTCAACAACTCGTATGGGGCGGGGGCGGTAAGCGCAAGGAAGCCCACTCCACAAGCCTTCCCGGGCAGTAACTGCGGAAGGTGACAAGGCAGAGATCCACGCTTTAGCGTCAGGCCGGAACCGGGTTATACAGCCCCGATTCCGGCCTCTTTCATTGTGCTTTCGGATCGTCCGCCAGCAGGGCGAAACCTTCACGGTTGTCGCTGACGATGCGGAAATGCTCGCTTTGGCCGGTCTCCACATGGGCGGCCTTCTCACGACGCAGACGACCTTTGGAGCAGAGGGTGTCGTCGGTTTCGTCGATGCCGATGCCGACAATTCGATCACCGGGCGGCACCTGGAAGCTGGCAACCTCGCCGATACCGATGCGCGCCGCCAACTGGCGATCCACATGCACGGCGATGTAGCAGCCGCTGCCCAATCCGCCCATGTCGCGGTTCACCACGATCTGTCCACCGCCTTCTACCGGGTCCTGGAACGCCAGCAAACGGTCGGCCGGGACTGGGATGATGTGTTCCGGCTCGGCCCGGTAGGACGAGCAACCGGCGAGCAGGAGCAGAGAAACAGCGGCACAGGTCAGACGCATGGAGCCCTCCTTGGGCGGAAACGCGAAAGCGCTGCTGGAACTCTAGTGGATGGAGTAGGGAATGCCACGCCGATCGGCGATCGTTCTCGCCTGAAGGATTGGCAGGGAGTACCCGGCGCGAGTCACCCCTCTGCCTGTGGGAGTGGGGCCGGGGTGAGGGAAAACCGCTCGGCACCCAAGGCCGGCCCACAACGACCGGCTCAAGTAGCGTGAGAACCAGCCTCCCTGACTCAGCCTTCGGCGCGAACGCGATCGCGGATGGCTTCCTGCTCCGGGCTAGGGGCCTTCTGCAGCTGGAAGTCGAAGTCGATTTCGGCAACCCGACCTACCACGCCATGGCGGTTTTCGCCGAAGCGCACCTCGCCCACCAGCCCGTCGCGGGTGGCATAGGCGAAGTCGTCCCACAGGTATTCGTCGCCCGACAGGTTGATCTGGGTGGTCAGGTGGCGATAGCCCGGTGCGGAGATGAAGAAGTGGATGTGTGCCGGACGATTGCCGTGGCGGCCCAGGTGGTTCAGCACTTCCTGGGTGGTGCCATCCGGCGGGCAGCCGTAGCCGGACGGCACGATGCTGCGGGCGCGGTAGCGGCCATCGGCATCGGTGACGATGCGGCGACGCAGGTTGTAGTCCGACTGGGTGGTGTCGAAGTAGGAATAGGTGCCCTTGGTGTTGGCGTGCCACAGGTCGACCACGGCACCGGCGATCGGTTTGCCCTCGGCGTCTTTGACCTGGCCCTGGAGGAACATCACGGTGCCGGCATCGGTGCCGTCGTCCATGCGCGTTTCGCCTTCGGACAGCGGCGCGCCAGCTACGTACAGCGGACCTTCGATGGTGCGCGGGGTGCCGCCGGACAGGCCGGCCTGCTCGTCCTGGGCATCCAGCAGCAGGTCCAGGTAGTGCTCCAGGCCAAGGCCGGCTACCAGCAGGCCGGCTTCGCCGCGGGCGCCCATGCGGTTGAAGTAGTCCACCGCTTTCCAGAACTCTTCGGTGGTGACTTCCAGGTCTTCGATGAT
>NZ_SSOF01000027.1:0-17706 GCF_029873115.1 Pseudomonas sp. BN606
CCAACGGTACGACCGCCTTCGCGGATCGCGAAGCGCAGGCCGTCTTCCATGGCGATCGGAGCGATCAGGGTGACAACCATCTTGATGTTGTCGCCCGGCATTACCATCTCAACACCTTCCGGCAGTTCGCAGTTTCCGGTCACGTCAGTGGTACGGAAGTAGAACTGCGGACGGTAGCCCTTGAAGAACGGAGTGTGACGACCACCTTCTTCCTTGGACAGCACGTACACTTCGCACTCGAACTTGGTGTGCGGCTTGATGGTGCCCGGCTTGGCCAGAACCTGACCACGCTCTACGTCATCACGCTTGGTGCCGCGCAGCAGGGCGCCAACGTTCTCGCCAGCACGACCTTCGTCGAGCAGCTTGCGGAACATTTCAACACCAGTGCAGGTGGTCTTGGTGGTCGGACGGATACCGACGATCTCGATCTCCTCGCCCACCTTGACGATACCGCGCTCAACACGACCGGTCACCACGGTGCCGCGACCGGAGATGGAGAACACGTCTTCGATCGGCATCAGGAACGGCTGATCGATAGCACGCACCGGCTCCGGAATGTAGGAGTCCAGGGTCTCTACCAGCTTACGAACGGCGGAAACGCCGATTTCGTTGTCGTCCTTGCCTTCCAGGGCCATCAGAGCGGAACCGACCACGATCGGAGTGTCGTCACCCGGGAAGTCGTAGGTGTTCAGCAGGTCGCGAACTTCCATCTCGACCAGCTCCAGCAGCTCGGCGTCATCAACCATGTCGGCCTTGTTCAGGAACACGACAATGTAAGGAACGCCTACCTGACGAGACAGCAGGATGTGCTCACGAGTCTGCGGCATGGGGCCGTCAGCAGCCGAGCAAACCAGGATCGCGCCGTCCATCTGCGCAGCACCGGTGATCATGTTCTTCACGTAGTCAGCGTGACCGGGGCAGTCAACGTGAGCGTAGTGACGAATGGCGGAATCGTATTCAACGTGGGAAGTGTTGATAGTGATACCACGAGCCTTCTCTTCCGGCGCGTTATCGATCTGGTCGAACGCACGAGCGGAACCGCCCCAGGTCTCGGAGCAGACCTTGGTCAGAGCAGCAGTCAGAGTGGTCTTGCCATGGTCAACGTGACCAATGGTGCCGACGTTGACGTGCGGTTTGTTACGTTCAAATTTTTCTTTAGCCACGACAGTAAACCTCTTACTTAAAGGGCTGAATCAACCTTGTTTTTTAACCAGTGCTTCGACGACGTTCGACGGAGCTTCGGCGTATTTGGAGAATTCCATGGAGTAGCTCGCGCGACCCTGGGACATGGAACGCACGTCGGTCGCATAACCGAACATCTCGCCCAGCGGAACCTCGGCACGAATAACCTTACCGGAAACGCTGTCTTCCATCCCCTGAATCAGGCCACGACGACGGTTCAGGTCGCCCATCACGTCACCCATGTAGTCCTCGGGGGTCACCACCTCTACCTTCATGATCGGCTCAAGCACTTTACCGCCGCCCTTCTGGGCAAGCTGCTTGGTCGCCATGGAGGCAGCGATCTTGAACGCCATCTCGTTGGAGTCGACGTCGTGGTAGGAACCATCGAACACGGAGGCCTTCAGGCCGATGAGCGGGTAGCCGGCAACAACGCCGTTCTTCATCTGCTCTTCGATGCCCTTCTGGATCGCCGGGATGTATTCCTTGGGAATCACGCCACCCACGACTTCATTGGTAAACACCAGACCTTCGGCGATGTTGCCTTTCTCATCCACGTCAGCGGAGGAGAAGCGGATCCAGCAGTGACCAAACTGACCACGACCACCGGACTGACGAACGAACTTGCCTTCGATCTCGACATTGTCCTTGGAGATGGTTTCGCGGTAGGAAACCTGCGGCTTGCCGATATTGGCCTCAACGCCGAACTCACGCTTCATGCGATCGACGAGGATATCCAGGTGCAGCTCACCCATACCAGAGATGATGGTCTGGCCGGTTTCTTCGTCGGTCTTGACGCGGAACGAAGGATCTTCCTGGGCCAGCTTGCCGAGGGCGATACCCATCTTCTCCTGGTCAGCCTTGGTCTTCGGCTCAACAGCTACCGAGATAACAGGCTCCGGGAAGTCCATACGCTCAAGGATGATCGGTTTCTCGATGTCGCACAGAGTGTCGCCAGTGGTGACATCCTTCATGCCGATCAGTGCAGCGATGTCGCCCGCGCGCACTTCCTTGATCTCGTCACGCTGGTTGGCGTGCATCTGCACCATACGACCAACGCGCTCTTTTTTACCCTTCACGGAGTTGATGACCGACTGGCCAGACTCCAGAACGCCCGAGTAGACACGAACGAAGGTCAGGGTACCGACGAACGGGTCGGTAGCGATCTTGAACGCCAGCGCAGAGAACGGCGCGCCATCATCTGCAGGACGCTCGTCGTGGATTTCGTTGTCGTCGGTGCTGTCCGGGTGAACGCCCTTGATCGCAGGGATCTCGGTCGGAGCCGGCAGGAAATCGATGACAGCGTCAAGCACCAGGGGCACGCCCTTGTTCTTGAAAGAGGAACCGCAGACAGCCGGAACGATTTCGCAGGCGATAGTACGCTGACGCAGGCCGGCCTTGATCTCCTCGATCGTCAGCTCACCTTCTTCCAGGTACTTGTTCATCAGCTCTTCGTTGGCTTCGGCAGCAGCCTCAACCATGTTGTTGCGCCATTCGTTGGCCAGGTCCACCAGCTCAGCGGGAATTTCTTCCTCGCGATAGGAGGTACCCTTGTCGTCTTCGTTCCAGTAGATGGCCTTCATCTTCAGCAGATCGACCTGACCCTGGAACTCGTCCTCAGCACCGATGGCCAACTGAACCGGAACCGGGGTGTGACCCAGGCGGTTCTTGATCTGGCCGACCACGCGAAGGAAGTTGGCGCCAGCGCGGTCCATCTTGTTCACGTAGACGATACGCGGAACGCCGTACTTGTTGGCTTGACGCCATACGGTTTCGGACTGGGGCTCAACACCGGAAGTACCGCAGAATACAACGACAGCACCGTCCAGCACGCGCAGAGAACGCTCCACCTCAATGGTGAAGTCTACGTGGCCGGGGGTGTCGATGACGTTTACGCGGTACTTGTCGTACTGACCACGCGAACCTTCCCAGAAGGTAGTGATGGCAGCAGAGGTAATGGTAATACCACGCTCCTGCTCCTGCACCATCCAGTCGGTGGTTGCAGCGCCATCGTGAACCTCACCCATCTTGTGGCTCAGGCCTGTGTAGAACAGGATGCGCTCAGTCGTGGTGGTCTTGCCCGCGTCAACGTGGGCGCAGATGCCGATGTTGCGATAGCGGTTAATTGCTGTATTACGAGCCATAAAGCCCTCGCAAAAGAATGGATGCCGTAATTAGAAGCGGTAGTGCGAGAACGCTTTGTTGGCCTCAGCCATACGATGCACGTCTTCACGCTTCTTGACAGCAGCGCCTTTGCCATCGAAGGCATCCAGCAGCTCGCCTGCCAGGCGCAGGGCCATGGACTTCTCGCCGCGCTTGCGCGCGGACTCAACCAGCCAACGCATGGCCAGAGCATTACGACGGGACGGACGAACTTCGACCGGAACCTGGTAAGTGGCACCGCCTACACGGCGGGACTTTACTTCGACCAGCGGAGCGATGGCGTCGAGAGCTTTCTCGAAGATTTCCAGGGGATCGCTGTTCTTGCGGGATTTGACGGTATCCAGGGCACCGTAAACGATGCGCTCGGCTACGGCCTTCTTGCCGCTTTCCATCACGTGGTTCATGAACTTGGCGAGGATCAGGCTTCCGTATTTCGGATCGTCCAGAATCTCACGCTTGGCTGCTACACGACGTCTTGGCATTGATAAGCCCTCAAACGGTCTTCAGGTTAGCCCGGGACCATAACCATTCGGTTACGCCCGACCTTACTCTTATCGACTCAATGAATAAAAAACTGATTTAGCACCGAATTACTTCGGACGCTTGGTACCGTACTTGGAACGACCCTGCTTACGGTCTTTAACGCCGGTGGTATCCAGCGAACCGCGCACGGTGTGGTAACGCACACCCGGAAGGTCCTTTACACGACCGCCACGGATCAGCACTACGCTGTGCTCTTGCAGGTTGTGACCTTCACCACCGATGTACGAAGTCACTTCGTAGCCGTTGGTCAGACGAACACGGCAAACCTTACGGAGTGCGGAGTTCGGTTTCTTCGGCGTGGTGGTGTAGACGCGGGTGCATACGCCACGACGCTGCGGGCAGTTCTGCAGCGCAGGTACGTCGGATTTCTCGACGATACGGCTGCGCGGCTTACGCACCAGCTGGTTAATAGTTGCCATCTAATTGCTCCACTGTTGTCTTTCGACGCTATTGCCTTACAAAGAAAGCAAAATGACAGGGCATAGCGCCCTGCCAAATTTAGGGGTGCATGAGTCTAAAGAGACTCAATGTCCCCGTCAAGGCAATACCCCCCGACGGCCAAGGCCTCCGGGGGGTATCACGCTTAGTTGCTGCTGGAGTTCAGCGCTTCGGTCAGCGCTGCTTCCACTTCGCTCGCGCTCACGCGAACCGGCTTGCCGGCTTCACGCTGACGTTTGCGCTCGCTGTGGTAGGCCAGACCGGTACCAGCCGGGATCAGGCGACCCACAACCACGTTTTCCTTCAGGCCGCGCAGGTAGTCGCGCTTGCCGGTAACCGCCGCCTCGGTGAGGACGCGGGTGGTTTCCTGGAAGGACGCCGCGGAGATGAACGACTCGGTGGACAGCGAGGCCTTGGTAATACCCAGCAGGACGCGTTCGAACTTGGCGATGAAGCGGTCTTCGGTCGCCAGACGCTCGTTCTCTTCCAGCACCTGGGTCAGCTCCATCTGGTCGCCCTTGATGAAGCTGGAATCACCCGACTCGGCAATCTCGACCTTGCGCAGCATCTGACGCAGGATGGTTTCGATGTGCTTGTCGTTGATCTTCACGCCCTGCAGGCGGTACACGTCCTGGATCTCGTTGACGATGTACTTGGCCAGCGCGCTGACACCCAGCAGACGCAGGATGTCGTGCGGGTTGCTCGGGCCGTCGGAGATAACTTCGCCGCGGTTCACCTGTTCGCCTTCGAACACGTTCAGGTGACGCCACTTCGGAATCAGCTCCTCGTACGGGTCGCTGCCATCGTTCGGAGTGATGACCAGACGGCGCTTGCCTTTGGTCTCCTTGCCGAAGGAGATGGTGCCGCTGATTTCGGCCAAGATCGAAGGCTCTTTCGGACGACGAGCTTCGAACAGGTCGGCAACGCGCGGCAGACCACCGGTGATGTCGCGGGTCTTCGAGGTTTCCTGCGGGATACGGGCGATAACGTCACCCACACCCACCTGCGAACCGTCGGCCACACCAACCAAGGCGTTCGCCGGCAGGAAGTACTGGGCGGGAACGTCGGTACCCGGCAGCAGCAGCTCCTTGCCATTGGCGTCCACCAGCTTCACGGCCGGACGAATGTCCTTGCCAGCAGCCGGACGATCCTTCGGATCCAGAACTTCGATGTTGGTCAGACCGGTCAGTTCGTCGGTCTGGCGCTTGATGGTGATGCCCTCCTCCATGCCGACGAAGGTAACGGTACCCTTCATTTCGGTCACGATCGGGTGGGTGTGCGGGTCCCACTTGGCAACGATGGCGCCCGGATCGACCTTGTCGCCTTCCTTCACGGAGATCACAGCACCGTACGGCAGCTTGTAACGCTCGCGCTCGCGACCGAAGTCGTCGGCCACGGCCAGCTCGCCGGAACGGGACACGGCAACCAGATGGCCGTTGAGGTTCTCGACGTGCTTTAGGTTGTGCAGGCGGATGGTACCGCCGTTCTTAACCTGGACGTTGTCGGCTGCGGAAGTACGGCTGGCCGCACCACCGATGTGGAAGGTACGCATGGTCAGCTGGGTACCCGGCTCACCGATGGACTGGGCGGCGATTACGCCGACCGCTTCACCGATGTTCACCTGGTGGCCACGCGCCAGGTCACGACCGTAGCACTTGGCGCAGATGCCGTAGCGGGTTTCGCAGCTGATCGGGGAACGCACAATTACTTCGTCGACGCTCATGCGCTCGATGAACTCAACCCACTGCTCATCGACCAGAGTACCGGCCGGAACGATGACTTCATCGGAGCCCGGCTTGAACACGTCACGGGCAATGACACGCCCCAGTACGCGCTCACCCAGAGGCTCGACGACATCGCCGCCTTCGATGTGCGGGGTCATCAGCAGACCGTGCTCGGTGCCGCAGTCGACCTCGGTCACTACCAGGTCCTGGGCAACGTCTACCAGACGACGAGTCAGGTAACCGGAGTTCGCGGTCTTCAGTGCGGTATCCGCCAGACCTTTACGAGCACCGTGAGTGGAGATGAAGTACTGGAGTACGTTCAGGCCTTCACGGAAGTTCGCGGTGATCGGGGTTTCAATGATGGAGCCGTCCGGCTTGGCCATCAGGCCACGCATGCCGGCCAGCTGACGGATCTGGGCCGCGGAACCCCGCGCGCCGGAGTCAGCCATCATGTACATGGAGTTGAAGGACTCCTGGTCGACTTCCTTGCCCTCGCGATCGACAACCTTCTCTTTCGAGAGGTTGGCCATCATCGCCTTGGACACTTCGTCGTTGGCCTTGGACCAGAGGTCGATCACCTTGTTGTACTTCTCGCCCTGGGTCACCAGGCCGGAGGCGTACTGGGATTCGATTTCCTTCACTTCCTCGGTAGCGGCATCGATGATGCGAGCCTTCTCATCGGGGATGACGAAGTCGTTCACACCGATGGAAACACCGGAAATGGTGGAGTAGGCGAAACCGGTGTACATCAGCTGGTCAGCGAAGATGACGGTGTCCTTCAGACCTACCACGCGATAGCACTGGTTGATCAGCTTGGAGATCGCCTTCTTCTTCATCGGCTGGTTGACGACGTCGTACGACAGGCCAGCCGGGACCACCTGGAACAGCAGCGCACGGCCGACAGTGGTGTCGACGATGCGGGTGTTCTTGGTGATGGAGCCGTCCTTGTCCTTCACGGTCTCGTTGATGCGCACTTTCACGCGGGCGTGCAGGGACGCTTCACCGGCGCGGAATACGCGGTCGACTTCCTGTAGGTCCGCGAACACGCGACCTTCGCCCTTGGCGTTAACGGCTTCACGGGTCATGTAGTACAGACCCAGAACCACGTCCTGCGACGGAACGATGATCGGCTCGCCGTTGGCAGGCGAGAGGATGTTGTTGGTGGACATCATCAGCGCGCGCGCTTCCAGCTGGGCCTCGAGGGTCAGCGGAACGTGAACGGCCATCTGGTCACCGTCGAAGTCGGCGTTATACGCGGCGCAGACCAGCGGATGCAGCTGGATGGCCTTGCCTTCGATGAGGACCGGCTCGAACGCCTGGATGCCCAGACGGTGCAGGGTAGGCGCACGGTTCAGCAGTACGGGGTGTTCGCGGATGACTTCGGCGAGAACGTCCCAGACCTCGGGCAGTTCGCGCTCGACCATCTTCTTGGCCGCCTTGATGGTGGTGGCCATGCCGCGGGCTTCCAGCTTGCCGAAGATGAACGGCTTGAACAGCTCAAGAGCCATCTTCTTGGGCAGACCGCACTGGTGCAGGCGCAGGGTCGGACCTACGGTAATTACCGAACGACCGGAGTAGTCCACTCGCTTACCGAGCAGGTTCTGACGGAAGCGGCCTTGCTTGCCCTTGATCATGTCGGCCAGGGACTTCAGAGGGCGCTTGTTCGAGCCGGTGATGGCACGGCCACGACGACCGTTGTCCAGCAGGGCGTCGACAGCTTCCTGCAGCATGCGCTTTTCGTTGCGCACGATGATGTCCGGCGCAGCCAGGTCGAGCAGGCGCTTCAGACGGTTGTTACGGTTGATCACCCGACGATACAGATCGTTAAGGTCGGAGGTCGCGAAGCGACCACCATCCAGCGGAACCAGCGGACGCAGGTCCGGCGGCAGCACAGGCAGGACAGTAAGCACCATCCACTCTGGATGGTTGCCGGAGTCCTTGAAGGCTTCCATCAGCTTCAGGCGCTTGGACAGCTTCTTGATCTTGGTCTCGGAGTTGGTCTGCGGAATTTCTTCGCGCAGGCGGCCGATTTCATGATCCAGATCGATGGCATTGAGCAGTTCGCGAACAGCTTCGGCACCCATGCGGGCATCGAAGTCGTCACCAAACTCTTCGAGGGCTTCGAAGTACTGCTCGTCGTTCAGCAGCTGGCCTTTCTCGAGGGTGGTCATGCCCGGATCGATCACCACGTAGCTCTCGAAATAGAGCACGCGCTCGATGTCACGCAGGGTCATGTCCAGCAGCAGGCCGATACGGGACGGCAGGGACTTCAGGAACCAGATGTGGGCAACGGGCGAAGCCAGCTCGATGTGGCCCATGCGCTCACGGCGCACCTTGGCCAGGGCGACTTCAACACCGCACTTCTCGCAGATCACACCGCGATGCTTGAGGCGCTTGTACTTACCGCACAGGCACTCGTAGTCCTTCACCGGACCGAAGATCTTGGCGCAGAACAGGCCATCGCGCTCCGGCTTGAAGGTACGGTAGTTGATGGTCTCCGGTTTTTTCACTTCACCGAAGGACCAGGAACGGATCATCTCGGGCGAGGCCAGACCAATACGGATGGCATCGAACTCTTCGATTTGACCCTGGTTTTTCAACAGATTCAGCAAGTCTTTCAAGGCCTTTCCTCCTCACGGACCCGCTACGACCGGCCTTGACCAGCCGTAGCGTTTTGGGCGTCGCGTGTTATTCGGTTTCCAGTTCGATGTCGATGCCGAGCGAGCGGATCTCTTTGATCAACACGTTGAAGGACTCGGGCATGCCGGCCTCCATGCGGTGATCGCCGTCCACGATGTTTTTGTACATCTTGGTCCGGCCGTTCACGTCGTCCGACTTCACGGTCAGCATTTCCTGCAGGGTGTAGGCGGCACCGTAGGCTTCCAGTGCCCAGACCTCCATCTCCCCGAAACGCTGGCCACCGAACTGGGCCTTACCACCCAGCGGCTGCTGGGTAACCAGGCTGTAAGAACCGGTGGAACGTGCGTGCATCTTGTCGTCGACCAGGTGGTTCAGCTTGAGCATGTACATGTAGCCGACGGTGGTCGGACGCTCGAACTGATTGCCGGTACGGCCGTCGAACAGGCGCATCTGACCGCTTTCCGGCAGGTCGGCGAGCTTCAGCATGGCCTTGATCTCGCTTTCCTTGGCACCGTCGAACACCGGGGTGGCCATGGGAACGCCGCCCTTCAGGTTCTTGGCCAGGTCCAGGATTTCCTGGTCGCTCAGCTCGTTCAGGCTTTCCTGACGGCCACCGATCTCGTTGTAGATCTCATGGAGGAATTCGCGCAGTTCAGCGATCTTGCGCTGCTCTTCCATCATACGGTTGATCTTCTCGCCCAGACCCTTGGCAGCGAGGCCCAGGTGGGTTTCGAGGATCTGACCGACGTTCATACGAGACGGTACGCCCAGCGGGTTGAGGACGATGTCCACCGGAGTGCCATTGGCATCGTGAGGCATGTCTTCGACCGGCATGATCACGGAGACCACACCCTTGTTACCGTGACGGCCCGCCATCTTGTCGCCCGGCTGGATACGACGCTTGATGGCCAGGTAGACCTTGACGATCTTCAGCACGCCCGGAGCCAGGTCGTCGCCCTGCTGCAGCTTGCGCTTCTTGTCTTCGAACTTGTCATCCAGCATCTGGCGACGATCAGACAGGTAGGCCTGGGCCTTCTCCAGCTGCTCGTTCAGAGCGTCTTCGGACATGCGCAGCTTGAACCACTGGCCGCGCTCGAGGCCGTCGAGGTACTCGTCGGTGATCTCGGTGCCTTTCTTCACGCCAGCGCCACCTTCGGCAACCTGGCCAACCAGTGCGGAACGCAGACGCTCGAAGGTTGCGCCTTCGACAATACGGAACTCTTCGTTCAGGTCCTTGCGGATCTCGTCCAGCTGCATCTTCTCGATGGACAGCGCACGGGAATCGCGCTCGACGCCGTCACGAGTGAAGACCTGGACGTCGATCACGGTGCCCTTGGTGCCAGTCGGCACGCGCAGGGAGGTGTCCTTAACGTCGGACGCCTTCTCACCGAAGATCGCGCGCAGCAGCTTCTCTTCCGGAGTCAGCTGGGTCTCGCCTTTCGGAGTCACCTTGCCGACCAGGATGTCGCCAGCCTGCACTTCCGCACCAACGTAGACGATACCGGCTTCGTCCAGCTTGTTCAGCGCAGCTTCGCCCACGTTGGGGATGTCCGCGGTGATTTCTTCTGGGCCGAGCTTGGTGTCACGCGCCACACAGGTCAGTTCCTGGATGTGGATGGTGGTGAAGCGATCTTCCTGCACCACGCGCTCGGACAAGCAGATGGAGTCCTCGAAGTTGAAACCGTTCCAGGGCATGAACGCGACGCGCATGTTCTGACCCAGGGCGAGTTCACCCATGTCGGTGGACGGACCATCGGCGAGGATGTCGGCGCGAGCGACCACATCACCCTTCTGCACCAGCGGGCGCTGGTTGATGCAGGTGTTCTGGTTGGAACGGGTGTATTTGGTCAGGTTGTAGATGTCGACGCCGGCTTCGCCAGTCTCGACTTCGTCATCGTTGACACGAACCACGATACGGCTGGCGTCGACCGAGTCGATCACGCCGCCACGCCGGGCCACGACGCAGACACCGGAATCGCGCGCAACGTTGCGCTCCATACCGGTACCTACCAGAGGCTTGTCGGCACGCAGGGTCGGCACGGCCTGACGCTGCATGTTCGAGCCCATGAGTGCGCGGTTGGCGTCGTCGTGCTCGAGGAACGGAATCAGCGAGGCAGCAACGGAAACGACCTGCTTCGGAGAGACGTCCATCAGAGTTACGTCTTCCGGCGCCTTCACGGTGAATTCGTTCAGGTGACGTACGGCTACCAGCTCGTCGACCAGTTGGCCCTGCTCGTTCATCGTCGCCGATGCCTGAGCGATAACGTGGTCGGCCTCTTCGATCGCGGAGAGGAAGACGATCTCGTCGGTAACCTGGGTACCCTTCACAACACGGTACGGGCTTTCCAGGAAGCCGTACTGGTTGGTGCGGGCGTAAGTTGCCAGGGAGTTGATCAGACCGATGTTCGGACCTTCAGGGGTCTCGATCGGGCACACGCGGCCGTAGTGGGTCGGATGTACGTCACGAACCTCGAAGCCCGCGCGCTCACGGGTCAGACCGCCCGGGCCGAGTGCGGAAACGCGGCGCTTGTGGGTGATCTCGGAGAGCGGGTTGTTCTGGTCCATGAACTGGGATAGCTGGCTGGAACCGAAGAATTCCTTGATCGCTGCGGCCACAGGCTTGGCATTGATCAGGTCTTGCGGCATCAGGCCTTCGCTTTCGGCCATCGACAGACGTTCCTTGACCGCGCGCTCGACGCGCACCAGGCCAACACGGAACTGATTCTCAGCCATCTCGCCGACGCAACGAACGCGGCGGTTACCCAGATGGTCGATGTCGTCGACGATGCCCTTGCCGTTACGGATGTCGACCAGGGTCTTCAGCACGTCGACGATATCTTCCTTGCTCAGCACGCCCGAACCTTCGATCTCGGTGCGACCGATACGACGGTTGAACTTCATGCGGCCCACGGCGGACAAGTCGTAACGCTCGGCGCTGAAGAACAGGTTGTTGAACAGGGTTTCGGCGGCTTCCTTGGTCGGCGGCTCGCCAGGACGCATCATGCGATAGATCTCGACCAGGGCTTCCAGCTGATTGCCGGTGGAGTCGATCTTCAGGGTGTCCGAAATGAACGGACCGCAGTCGATGTCGTTGGTGTACAGAGTTTCGATGCGGACAACCTGGGCCTTGGCGATCTTCACCAACAGGTCGGTAGTCAGCTCGGTGTTGCATTCGGCGATGATCTCGCCGGTGGCCGGATGCACGATAGCCTTGGCGCTGGTACGACCCAGCACGTAGTCCATCGGAACTTCCAGCTCCTTGATGCCAGCCTTCTCCAGCTGGTTGATGTGGCGGGCAGTAATACGACGACCCTGCTCCACGATCACCTTGCCGTTCTGATCCTTGATGTCGAACACGGCGATCTCGCCCCGCAGACGCTGCGGAACCAGCTCGAGGTGCAGACCTTCGCCCTTCACGTGGAAGACGTTGGTGGCATAGAAGGCATTCAGCACTTCTTCAGTGCTGTAGTTCAGCGCGCGCAGCAGGACAGTGGCCGGCAGTTTGCGGCGACGGTCGATACGCACGAATACGCAGTCCTTCGGATCGAACTCGAAGTCCAGCCAGGAACCGCGGTAGGGAATGATACGAGCGGAGTACAGCAGCTTGCCCGAGCTGTGGGTCTTGCCACGGTCGTGGTCGAAGAACACACCCGGAGAGCGGTGCAGCTGGGAGACGATGACGCGCTCGGTACCGTTGATGATGAACGTACCGTTTTCGGTCATCAGGGGGATTTCCCCCATGTAGACTTCTTGTTCCTTGATGTCCTTGATCGCTTTGTTCGACGACTCTTTGTCGAAGATGATCAGACGGACTTTTACCCGCAGCGGCACGGCGAAGGTCACACCGCGCAGCACGCATTCCTTGACATCGAATGCCGGCTCACCCAGGCGATAGCCGACGTATTCCAGAGCGGCGTTGCCGGAATAGCTGATGATCGGGAAAACAGACTTGAAGGCCGCGTGCAGGCCGATGTCACGGAATTGCTCTTTGCTGACTCCCGCCTGCAGGAATTCGCGATACGAATCCAGCTGGATGGCCAGGAGGTAAGGTACATCCATGACGTCCGGCAACTTGCTAAAGTCTTTGCGGATACGTTTTTTCTCAGTGTATGAGTAAGCCATCAGCGTTCCCCAGCTTGGTCACCTGCTTGTTTGGCCCCTCCGACGGGAGTAGCCAGAAAATCTTGCAAACCCCTTGGTTTGCTCCGCCTCGCAATAGAGGTCGGGTCACGTCCCAGGTGGCGTCCCAAGACAACCACCTAGAACGGAAAAAGGCCGGTGGCATAAGCCACCAGCCGTCAGCCTTGCGCGGAGCGCTTCGGCTGTTGACGCAAGGTCGTCGCTTACTTGAGCTCGACTTTGGCGCCAGCTTCTTCCAGAGCTTTCTTGGCAGCTTCGGCCTCTTCTTTGGAAGCGCCTTCTTTGACCACGCCCGGGGCGCCGTCAACTACTGCCTTGGCTTCTTTCAGACCCAGACCGGTCAGCTCGCGAACGACCTTGATGACGTTCACTTTCTTCTCGCCGGCTTCGGTCAGGATGATGTTGAACTCGGTTTGTTCTTCAACAACAGCGGCGGCAGCAGCCGGGCCAGCAGCAACGGCAGCAGCAGCGGTAACGCCGAACTTCTCTTCCATCGCCTTGATCAGTTCAACGATCTGCATGACGGACATTTCGGATACGGCGTTGATGATGTCTTCGTTGGTCAGAGCCATGACTCTAATTCCTGTATAGGTGGACGGCCTATGCGGCCATCAAAATTTTGAAAGATTCAGCTTGAAAGAGGGTTATGCGGCCTGGATCAGGCAGCAGCGCCTTCTTTCTGGTCGCGAATTGCCGCCAGAGTACGAGCGAGCTTACTGGTAGCGCCTTGGATAACGCTCATCAGCTGTGCAACGGCTTCGTTGTAGGTCGGCAGGGTCGCCAGTACGTCGATCTGATTGGCTGCGAGGAACTGGCCCTCGAATGCAGCGGCCTTGATCTCGAACTTGTCCTGACCCTTGGCGAATTCCTTGAAGATACGAGCAGCAGCGCCCGGATGTTCGTTGGAGAACGCAATCAGGGTCGGGCCTTTGAACACGTCGTTGAGCACCTCGAACTGAGTGCCGGCAACGGCGCGGCGAGCCAGTGTATTACGCACGACACGTACGTACACACCAGCCTCGCGGGCCTCTTTACGGAGTCCGGTCATAGCGGCTACGGTCACGCCACGGGCATCAGCCACGACAGCGGACAGGCCAGCTTTGGCAGCCTCGTTGACTTCAGCGACGATGGCCTTCTTGTCTTCGAGTTTAATTGCCACGGGTCTAACTCCTGGATGTTACCGTTTCGTCCAGCCGGAGCCGGACGGCGTTTTGGTGTCTGATTCGGTAAACGAATCGGGAGCACCATCTGCGTAGGCTCGGAAATCGCTTCCCGGTTTGAGGCTTGCGCCGCCTACGGTCTTGGATAGCCCCCGCCAGGCAGGGACCCCAATACCTGGCGTGACGGATAAATCCGTCGCGCCTTTATCACTTAGCCTTCGAGGGAAGCCTGATCGATCTGCAGACCTGGCCCCATAGTGGTGCTCAGAGTCACGCGCTTCAGGTACACACCCTTGGAGGTGGACGGCTTCAGGCGCTTCAGGTCAGCCAGCAGAGCTTCAACGTTCTGCTTCAGCTTGATCGGCTCGAAGTCGACTTTGCCGACGGAAGCGTGAATGATGCCGTTCTTGTCGGTACGGAAACGCACCTGACCAGCCTTGGCGTTTTTCACGGCGGTAGCTACGTCCGGAGTCACGGTACCGACCTTCGGGTTCGGCATCAGGCCACGCGGACCGAGGATTTGGCCCAGCTGACCGACGACACGCATCGCGTCCGGGGAGGCGATAACCACGTCGTAGTTCAGGTCGCCGGCTTTCATCTCGGCAGCCAGTTCGTCCATACCGACTTTCTCGGCACCAGCAGCCAGTGCAGCTTCAGCGGCCGGACCCTGGGTGAACACGGCAACGCGGACGCTCTTGCCGGTGCCGTTCGGCAGAACGGTGGCACCACGAACGACCTGGTCGGATTTACGCGGATCGACACCCAGATTGATGGAGACGTCCACGGACTCTTTGAACTTGGAGGTCGCCAGTTCAGCCAGGAGCTTGGCGGCATCTTCGAAACCGTACTGCTTGCCAGCTTCTACTTTCTCGGCGATTGCCTTTTGGCGCTTGGTCAGCTTAGCCATTACACACCCTCCACGTTCAGGCCCATGCTACGAGCGGAACCGGCGATGCTACGCACGGCCGCATCCAGGTCAGCTGCAGTAAGATCAGCCTTCTTGGCCTTAGCGATCTCTTCCAGCTGAGCACGGGTAACGGTGCCTACTTTCTGGGTGTTCGGACGCGGAGAACCGCTAGCGATACCGGCCGCTTTTTTCAGCAGAACGGAAGCCGGGGTGCTCTTGGTCTCGAAAGTGAAGCTGCGGTCGCTGTATACAGTGATGATCACGGGAGTCGGCAGACCCGGCTCGAGGCCTTGAGTCTTGGCGTTGAACGCCTTGCAGAACTCCATGATGTTCACGCCATGTTGACCCAGAGCAGGACCGACCGGCGGCGACGGGTTGGCCTGACCGGCCTTCACTTGCAGCTTGATATAAGCTTGAATCTTCTTAGCCATGTATAACTCCAGTTACGGGTTCTAGCGCCCTAAGGCTCCCCGATTGCTTTCGCGTTTATCCCAGTGACGACAAAACCCCGCAACCTAGGGCTGCGGGGTTGGGATGCCATTGTCAGCTAAGCCTTCTCGACCTGACTGAACTCCAACTCTACCGGAGTAGAGCGACCGAAGATGAGCACGGCCACCTGGATCCGGCTCTTCTCGTAATTAACCTCTTCGACAACGCCGTTGAAGTCAGCGAACGGCCCATCAATTACACGAACGGTTTCACCAGGCTCGAACAGCGTCTTCGGCTTCGGCTTATCACCACTGTCAGCGACGCGACGCAGGATAGCCTCAGCTTCTTTTTCAGTGATGGGCGCAGGCTTGTCGGCGGTACCACCGATAAAGCCCATGACGCGTGGCGTATCCTTGATCAGGTGCCAAGTCGCCTCGTTCATTTCCATCTGGACCAGCACATAGCCGGGGAAGAACTTACGCTCGCTCTTGCGCTTCTGGCCATTACGCATCTCCACCACCTCTTCAGTGGGGACCAGAATCTCGCCGAACTCGTCTTCCATGCCAGCCAGCTTGACGCGCTCGATTAGCGAGCGCATGACATGCTTCTCGTAACCCGAGTAAGCATGCACAACGTACCAACGCTTAGCCACGGCGCACCTATTAACCAACAATCAACGAAACAAGCCAGCCGAGCAGGGTATCAAGCCCCCACAACAGCAGCGCCATTACCAGCACGACAGCCACGACAATCAGAGTGGTCTGGGTGGTTTCCTGACGGGTCGGCCAAACAACCTTGCGAATCTCCGCGCGAGCTTCCTTAGCGAGAACAAAGAAAGTCCGACCCTTAGCGGTCTGCAGCGCCACAACAGCAGCGACAGCAGCAAGAGCAAGAAGCGCGAGAACACGGTACAGGATCGGCTCAGAGGAGAAATACTGATTGCCGACCACACCAACAGCAACAAGAGCCACCACAACGACCCACTTCAGAACGTCGAAGCGTGTTTCTTTGGCTTCAGCCTTGGCATTCATCAGCTAAGATCCTGTGAGAGAAATGCCAGATTCTCACTCTTGGAATCTGGCAGGCCAGGAGGGAATCGAACCCCCAACCTGCGGTTTTGGAGACCGCCGCTCTGCCAATTGAGCTACTGGCCTGTAACAAAGTCAGGCCGACCATTATGCCGGCCTGACACACCAAGATCAAGTCGTTATTCGATGATCTTGGCTACAACGCCGGCACCAACGGTACGACCGCCTTCGCGGATCGCGAAGCGCAGGCCGTCTTCCATGGCGATCGGAGCGATCAGGGTGACAACCATCTTGATGTTGTCGCCCGGCATTACCATCTCAACACCTTCCGGCAGTTCGCAGTTTCCGGTCACGTCAGTGGTACGGAAGTAGAACTGCGGACGGTAGCCCTTGAAGAACGGAGTGTGACGACCACCTTCTTCCTTGGACAGCACGTACACTTCGCACTCGAACTTGGTGTGCGGCTTGATGGTGCCCGGCTTGGCCAGAACCTGACCACGCTCTACGTCATCACGCTTGGTGCCGCGCAGCAGGGCGCCAACGTTCTCGCCAGCACGACCTTCGTCGAGCAGCTTGCGGAACATTTCAACACCAGTGCAGGTGGTCTTGGTGGTCGGACGGATACCGACGATCTCGATCTCCTCGCCCACCTTGACGATACCGCGCTCAACACGACCGGTCACCACGGTGCCGCGACCGGAGATGGAGAACACGTCTTCGATCGGCATCAGGAACGGCTGATCGATAGCACGCACCGGCTCCGGAATGTAGGAGTCCAGGGTCTCTACCAGCTTACGAACGGCGGAAACGCCGATTTCGTTGTCGTCCTTGCCTTCCAGGGCCATCAGAGCGGAACCGACCACGATCGGAGTGTCGTCACCCGGGAAGTCGTAGGTGTTCAGCAGGTCGCGAACTTCCATCTCGACCAGCTCCAGCAGCTCGGCGTCATCAACCATGTCGGCCTTGTTCAGGAACACGACAATGTAAGGAACGCCTACCTGACGAGACAGCAGGATGTGCTCACGAGTCTGCGGCATGGGGCCGTCAGCAGCCGAGCAAACCAGGATCGCGCCGTCCATCTGCGCAGCACCGGTGATCATGTTCTTCACGTAGTCAGCGTGACCGGGGCAGTCAACGTGAGCGTAGTGACGAATGGCGGAATCGTATTCAACGTGGGAAGTGTTGATAGTGATACCACGAGCCTTCTCTTCCGGCGCGTTATCGATCTGGTCGAACGCACGAGCGGAACCGCCCCAGGTCTCGGAGCAGACCTTGGTCAGAGCAGCAGTCAGAGTGGTCTTGCCATGGTCAACGTGACCAATGGTGCCGACGTTGACGTGCGGTTTGTTACGTTC